>NZ_JBVKAE010000003.1:0-351762 GCF_055598845.1 Amycolatopsis sp. NPDC039088
CAAAGGAGATCGGGCCTCTGCTGGTCGTGATCATGATGTGGTGTCTAGATCACTAGCAGAGGCCCGACCCATACCCACCATCGGGATCACAGACAGGCTCTAACCCGAAACGCCACTCACGACCACCACATCTGATACGGCGAAGAACATCTCCGGTCCGCCACCATCACCACTCAAGAGAGCGGTTACCCGAGCGTCTCCGCCACCTTCGTGAGCGTGGCGGCATCGCCCCGCAGCAGCAGCGTGGTCACCACAGTCTCCTCCCAGGCGGCCAACTCGTCCCGGATCTTCTCCGCCGGTCCGATCAGAGACGTGTCCTCGACCAGCGACGTCGGGATCGCGGCGGTCGCCTCGTCTTTCCGGCCGGCCAGGTACAGCTCCTGGACCTTGTCGGCGACGTCCTCGTACCCCATCCTGGCGAAGACGTCGTGGTGGAAGTTGACCGATTTCGCGCCCATGCCGCCGATGTAGAGCGCCAGCGACGGCTTGATCCAGCTCGCCGCCTCCTCGACGTCGTCGTGGACGAGCACCGGGACGGACGCGGCGACCTCGAAGTCGTCGAAACCGTGGCGGGCGCCGGGGCGGGAGAAGCCCTCCTGCAGCGCGGTCCGGTAGAAGCCGTCGCTTTTGGGGGAGAAGAACAGCGGGAGCCAGCCGTCGCAGATCTCCGCCGACAGCGCCACGTTCTTCGGCCCCTCGGCGGCGAGGAAGATCGGGATCTCCTTGCGGAACGGGTGCACTGTGGACTTCAGCGGCTTCCCCAGTCCGGTTCCGCCCTGCAGCGGCAGCTGGAAATGCTGTCCGTTGTGGGTCACCGGCGCTTCACGGGCGACGACCTTCCGCACGATGTCGACGTACTCGCGCGTGCGGGCCAGCGGCTTCGGATACGGCTGCCCATACCAGCCTTCGACCACCTGCGGCCCGGACGCGCCGAGCCCGAGCACGAACCGGCCGCCGGACAGGTGGTCCAGGGTCAGCGCGTGCATGGCCGTCGCGGTCGGGGTGCGCGCCGACATCTGGACGATGTTGGTGCCGAGCTTGATCCGGCTGGTCGACGCGCCCCACCAGGCGAGCGGGGTGAACGCGTCGGAGCCGTATCCCTCGGCGGTCCACACGGAATCGAAGCCGAGTTCTTCGGCGCGCAGTACCGCGTCCAACGCGCCCTCGGGCGGACCGGAAGACCAGTAACCGAGGTGGTAACCAAGCTTCATCGAGGCTCCTCGTCAGACGTTCGGTGAGTAGTGCTCGGGTTTGCCCCGCTCCGAAAGCGGCGGAAGATTCCTCGCGGGAGTCTCGACCAACGGCGCGTCCGGGGCCAGCTCGCCACGCTCGCGGCGCCAGCCCGCCCGGGCGCGAGGATGGTAGCGACGGTCTCGCGGGACCAGCTTGAACGCCGCGTTGATCAGTTTCCCGGTCCGCCGGTGCCGCCGCTCGTCGCGTTCGGTCCAGGCGTACCCGAGCCGCTCGCGGATCGGCGGATCGTAGAGGCCGACGGTCAGCCACACGAAGTTCCGCGCGACCTGCCCGCGCACGAGCTTCCACGCGGAATCCGGCAGCCACGGCAGGAAATTGGGCTTCGGGAGTTCCTTGATGTCGAGGACGTCGCGCGTGGCCTTGTTGTCCTCCAGGACGTCCTCGCACATGCGCTTCCAGTACAGCTGGAAGTCCTCCCAGGACTCCGGCACCGGCCGCATGCTCATGCCGTACATCTCGTACCACTGGACGTGCTCTTCGAACAGTTTCCGTTTCTCCTGCTCGCCGATGCCGCCGCAGAAGTTGTCGGCGATGAGGATGGCGCTCACGAAGAACGTCGAGTGCGCCCAATAAAAGGTGTCCGGGTTGAGCGCGTGATAGCGCCGCCCGTGTTTGTCGACGCCCTTGATCCGATCGTGGTAGCCGCGCACCTCGAGCGCGGTCTGCCGCGCTCGAGGACCGTCGTAGATCACTCCCCCGATCGGGTACAGGGAGCGGAACAGCCGCTGCCAGCGCTCCTCGAAGAACCGCGAGTGTTCCTCGACGCCCGCGCCCAGCTCGGGGTGCATGTTCTGCATGGATCCGGCCCAGAGCGCGATGAGCAGGCCACGCCAGTCGCCGAAGTACTTCCAGGTCAGCGAATCCGGTCCGAGCGGCCGTGGCTGTGTCATCCCCGGTCTCCTCAGTGAGCTGGTTAAATTGACCACAACTGTTGTCAGGGTAAAGTTGACAACGGTCGTAGTCAACAAGAGGAGCCGATCATGGCCGGCCGAAGCTGGGCAGGCACCACGCTGGACGACCGCAAGGCCGCCCGCCGGGAACAACTCGTCGAGGCCGGCCTCGACCTGCTCGGCACCCAGGGCAGCGCCGGGGTGAGCGTGCGCGCGGTGTGCCGCCACGCCAAGCTCACCGAGCGGTACTTCTACGAGAGCTTCACCGACCGCGAGGAGCTGGTCGTCGCGGTCTACGAGCACATCGGCGAGCAGGCGAGGCAGGCGCTGGTCGACGCGGTCAGTGACACGGCCGAACCCGCCGAACGGGCGAAGGCCGCCGTCCGCGCCTTCGTGGAACTGATGCTCGACGACCCGCGCAAGGGCCGGGTACTGCTGCTCGCGCCGATCACCGATCCCGCGCTGACCACGCGCGGGATCGCGCTCCTCCCCTCCTTCGCCGAACTGGTCAGCGGGCAGCTGTCCCACGGTGACGCGGCCGAACGGCAGATGGTGTCGATCGGGCTGGTCGGCGCGCTGAGCAACGTGTTCATCGCCTACCTCGACGGCTCGCTCAAGGTGAGCCGCGAGCGCCTGATCGACCATTGTGTCCGCCTCGTGCTCGGTGCCGACCGTCACCCCTGACCGCGTTCGGCGACCAGCTGCAGGGCGATGTCGATGATCATGTCCTCCTGTCCGCCCACGTACTTCGCGGCGCCGACGCGGTAGAGGATTTCGTGCGCCGGGACGTCGTAGCGCTCGGCGGCGCGCTCCGCGTGCAGCAGGAAACTCGAGTACACGCCCGCGAATCCCTGCACGATCGACGATCGGTCCATCACCGGCAGCCGCGTGATGTAGGGCTTCACGACGTTCTCCGCCGCGTCCATCAGCACGTCCTTGTCGACGCCGGTGCGGATCCCGAGCCGTTCGAACGTCGCCGCGAGCACCTCGGTCGGCGAGTTGCCCGCGCCCGCGCCAAGCGCCACCAGCGAACCGTCGATCTGCCGGGCGCCGGCGCGGTAGGCGAGCACCGAGTTCGCGACGCCGAAGCTCAGGTTCTGGTGCCCGTGGTAGCCGACCTGCGCCTCGTCCCCGAATTCCGCCACCAGCGCGGCGATCCGGTCGGCGGCCTCCTCCAGGATCAACGCCCCGGCGGAATCGACGACGTACACGCACTGACATCCGGCATCGACCATGATCCGGCCCTGTTTCGCCAGCGCTTCCGGCGTGGACATATGGGACAGCATCAGGAAACCGACCGTCTCCAGCCCGAGATCCCGTGCCGCGCCGAAATGCTGGACGGAGACGTCGGCCTCGGTGCAGTGCGTCGCGATCCGGACCGCGCCCGCGCCGAGATCGGCCGCCACCCGCAGATCGGCGACCGTGCCGAGGCCGGGCAGGAGCAGCACCGCGATCTTCGCCCGGCGTGCCTCGTCGACCGCCGCTTCGATCAGTTTCCGTTCGTCGACAAGGGAAAAGCCGTAGTTGAACGTCGAGCCGCCGAGGCCGTCGCCGTGGCTGACCTCGATCAGCGAGACGCCGCCGTCGTCCAGCGCCCGGACGGTGTCGCGCACGTTCTTCTCGGTGAACTGGTGCGCCATCGCGTGACTGCCGTCGCGCAGGCTCGTGTCGACCAGCCTGACCTCACGGTCGATCTCATCCCACTTCACGCGGCCACCTCCTGGGTGGCCAGCAGCTCGCCGACGCGGGCGGCCGCGGCCGTCATGATGTCGAGATTCCCGGCGTACTTCGACAGGAAGTCCCCGTTCCCGCCGACCTCCAGGAACACCGCCACCCGCGCCTGCCCGCTCCATCCCGGCCTCGGCGGGTCGTACTGTGGATCCGCCTTGAGCGTGTAGCCCGGCACGTAGACCTGCACCGCTTCGACCATCCGGTGGATGGATTCGGTCACCGCGTCGAAGTCCGCGTCCGGGTCGATCGCGCAGAACACCGTGTCCCGCATGATCATCGGGGGTTCGACGGGGTTGATGATGATGATCGCCTTGCCGCGGCTCGCTCCCCCGACGAGTTCGATCCCGCGCGCGGTGGTCGCGGTGAACTCGTCGATGTTCGCCCGCGTACCGGGCCCCGCCGAACGCGACGACACGGACGCGACGATCTCGGCGTAGGGCACCGGCGTCACCCGGGACACGGCGTGCACGATCGGGATCGTGGCCTGGCCACCGCAGGTGATGAGGTTGACGTTCGGCACGTCAAGGCGTTCGGGCAGGCCGACGGCCGGGCAGGTGAACGGGCCGACCGCGGCCGGGGTGAGGTCGATCGCGCGGATCCCGGCGGCGGCGTAGCGCGGCGCGTTCGCCAAATGTGCCTTCGCGGAGGTCGCTTCGAAGACCAGGTCCGGCAGTTCGTCGCGGGACAACAGCCAGTCGACGCCCTCCGCGGACGTCTCCAGCCCCAGCTCGGCGGCCTTCGCCAGTCCGTCCGAGGCCGGGTCCACGCCGACCATGTACCGCACCTCGACGTGTTCGCTGCGCCGCAGCTTCGCGAGCAGGTCGGTGCCGATGTTCCCGGGGCCGACGATCGCGGCCACCGCTTTCCGTTGCGCCATACCAGGTGACGCTTCCCGAGCGGATAGGGCACACTCAACCCATGCGTGCCGCTGGGCGGAACGACAACCCGGAACGAACCGGAGCGGACGGCCTCGTCGCCGCCCGGGTCACCGCGCTGCTCTCGGCCTTCCGACCGGGCGACGACGCCCTCGGTGTTTCCGAACTGGCGCGGCGGACAGGGCTCGCGAAGTCGACCGTCCACCGGCTCACCGGCCACCTGGTCGCGACCGGACTGCTCGAACGCGAAGGTTCCGCGCTGCGGCTCGGGCTGAAGCTGTTCGAGATCGGCCAGCTGGCGGTACGGCGCCGTGGACTGGTCGAGGCGGCGCGCCCGTATCTCGCCGACCTCCGGGAGGCGACGCGGAACACCGTGCATCTCGCGGTACTGGAGGGCACGGAGGTCGTCTATCTCGACATCCTGCGCGGACCCGACGCGCCGTCGCTGCCGTCCCGGATCGGCGGCCGCTTTCCCGCGCACGCCACCGGTGTCGGAAAGGCGATTCTCGCGTTTTCCCCGGAATCCGTGGTGACGAAGGTGATCGATTCCGGACTGCCCCGGGTGAGCGTCCGGACGATCACCGCCGCCGGTCTGCTGCGCCGTCAGCTCGCGAAGGTCCGCGGCGACGGGATCGCTTTCGAGCGCGAGGAATCCGGCGTCGGCGTCGTGTGCGCCGCGAGTCCACTGCTCGACGCGAAAGGCGTCGCGGTGGCGGCGTTGTCGATTTCCGGCTGGGCGAACCGCATGCACACCAGCCGCGTCGCGCCCGCGGTCCGGACCGCGGCGTTGGCGCTGTCGCGCACCTTGTGAGGATTACGCGACGAGCCCTCGCCGGACCAGTTCCGGCCGCACGCCCTCGCCGAACCAGTACGCCTCCTCCAGATGCGGGTATCCGGAGAGGACGAACTCCTCGATGCCGTGCGCGTGGTATTCCTCGATGAGGTCGGCGACCTCGCGATGGCTACCGACCAACGCGGTGCCCGCTCCACCGCGCACCAAGCCGATTCCGGCCCACAGGTTCGGGTAGACCTCCAGACCGCGGACACCGCCGTCGATGTTCCCGCCGTGCAGGGCCGCCATCCGTCGCTGACCCACGGATTCGCTGGCGGACAACTGTTTCTGGGTGTGGGCTATCCGCTCGGGGTCGATCGCGTCCAGCAGTTTTCCCGCCTCCGCCCAGGCTTCCGCCGACGTGTCACGGGACAGGGTGTGCAACCTGATGCCGAAGCGGAGTTTCCGGCCCTGTTCTTCGGCGAGTTCGCGGACCTTGGCGATCTTCTCCGCGACCTGTGCGGGTGGCTCACCCCAGGTCAGGTAGACGTCGGCGTGTTTCGCCGCGATCGGCAACGCCGCCGCGGACGAGCCGCCGAAGTAGATCGGCGGCACCGGATCGGGGGCCGCGATCGTGGTCGCGCCTTCGACCTTCAGATGCTCGCCCGCGAAGTCGAACGGTTTGCCGCTCCAGACGCCGCGCACGATCTCGAGGAACTCGCCGGTGCGGGCGTAGCGCTGGTCGTGATCGTGCCAGTCACCGAAGCGGCGCTGCTCGACCGTGTCGCCACCGGTGACGACGTTGAGCAGCACGCGGCCCCGCGAGATCCGCTGGAAGGTGCCGGCCATCTGCGCGGCCAGCGTCGGCGATACCGTGCCGGGGCGGAACGCGACCAGGAACTTGAGGGTTCTCGTCTCGCGGATGAGCGCCGCCGTCGTCAGCCAGGCGTCCTCGCACCAGGTGCCGGTCGGCGTCAGGACGCCTTCGAAGCCATTGACCTCGGCGGCGCGGGCGACCTGGGCGAGGTAGTCGATGTCCGGCTCACGGGAGGCGGCTGCCCCGGCGTCGCGACTGGCGTGGAAGTGCTCCACGATCGTCCGGCCGTCACCGGTGGTGGGCAGGAACCAATGCAGCTTGACCGTCACGACCCCGAGCTTCGGCTTCCGGGCGGCGCCGGGTCAATCGACGCCTCTCCCGTCCCGCGATCTGGACGCCCCCACTATGCATTTAGTCCTCTAAATGCATCTTTCAGCCGCCGAACATCACGCGCCACTCGTCCAGCGACTTCGGCCGGAAGACGAAGTTCGTGTCCTTCACGTGCGAAAGGTTCGCCGACGGTTCGGCCGAGTACTGGTGTCCCGGGTAGACGACCGGATCCCCGTCCAGCCCGGCCAGCCACTGCAGGCTCCGGTAGATCGCTTCCGCGTCACCGCCGGGGAAATCGGTGCGGCCGCAGCCTTCGAGGAACAGCGTGTCCCCCGAAACGAGGCGTCCGTCGACGAGGAAGCACTGGCTTCCCGGCGTGTGCCCCGGGGTGTGCAGCAGCCGGATCGGCACCGCGCCGACCTGCAGAACCTCGTCGTGCTCGTGTGAGCGCAGGTCGGTCTCCGAGACGCCGGTGATCCGGCGGACCCACTCGGCCTCCGCGCCGTTGACGTGGATCGGTACCTGGACGCGCTCCAGCAGTTCCGCGATCCCCGGCAGCGAGAAGCCCATCATCTCGCCGCCGACGTGATCGGGGTGATGATGCGTGGCGAGGACACCGGTCAGGCGCATGCCGTCGCCTTCGAGTAGGTCCAGCAGATCGCCGACGGCGTACGCCGGGTCGACGATGACGGCCTCGTTCGTCTCCCGGTCGCCGATCAGATAGGCGAAGTTGACCATCTGTGTCGCGACGGGATCCCCCACCGCGAAGTCGCGGCCCGCGAGCAATTGCCGGAAGTACAGCCTGTCAGCCATGCGCACACCTTACGGCGCTACTCGCCCGTGGCGCCGTCGGCCAGTTCCCGCAGGATGTCCAGGTGCCCGGTGTGCCGTGCGGTCTCCTGGACGACGTGCGCGAGCACCCATCGGACGGTGAACTTCCCCGACCGGCGTGCCCGCTCGTCCGGCGAGACCCCGGCCAGCGCGGCTTCCGCGCGAGCCCACTCCGCGCGGTAGGCCTCGACGACCGAGCGCGGGTCGTCGTCCTCGGTCAGGTCCCAGCTCGGATCCGGTGAGCCTTCCCACAGCGACGGCAGCTCCGCGCCACCTACCTCGATCGAGAGCCACCAGCGCTCCACCGCGGTCAGATGTTTGAGCACACCCAGCGCGCTCATCCGCGGGGACGACGGCAGCGGGGTCGCGGCCGCCTGTTCCCTGGTCAGCCCGGCGACCTTGTTCACCGCGGTGGCGCGGAGAAAGCGCAGGAAATCCCACTGGATCCCGGCCTCGTCCTCGGCGATCCCCTCCGGCCAGGCCCGCTCCACCGGCTCGGCCGCACTCGAACCCGTGTTCGACATGCGACCACCTTACCCGCCGGACAGGACTAGGCTCACGCTTCATGTGGTGGGGATTGATCTGCGCGTTCTTCGCGGCCTGTGCGTACGGGGTCGCTTCGGTGATGCAGGCGATCGCCGCGAAGGCGACGACGGGCGACGAAAGCCGCGTCGATCCCAAGCTTCTCGTGCGGGTGCTGCGGCAGTGGAAGTTCGTCGCGGGTCTCGCGCTGGACGTCGTCGGGTTCGTCGCCCAGCTGGTCGCTTTGCGCGTGCTGCCGCTGTTCGTGGTCCAGGCGGCGCTGGCGGGCAGTCTCGCCGTGACCGCGGTGGCGGCGCGGACGCTCGGTGTCCGGCTGGGACGTCGCGAGTGGACGGCGGTCGCGGTCGTCTGCGCCGGGCTGGCGTTGCTCGGGATGTCGGCGGAGAGCGAAGGCTCGTCGGCGACCGGGTTCGGCTTCCGGCTCGTGCTGATCGGCGCGGTGGTGGTACTCGGCACGGCCGGGATGTTCGCCGGCCGCGCGCCGCGGCGGATCCGGACCCCGGCGCTCGGCCTGATCGCCGGGTTGTGCTTCGGCGTGGTCGCGCTTTCGGGCCGCGTGCTGCCCAGCCTGGCACCGCTCGACCTGCTGACCGACCCGGCCACCTACACGCTGGCCGCGGCGGGCGCGATGGCGATGCTGTTCTACGCCACCGCGCTGCAACGCGGCAGCGTCACCACCTCGACCGCGATGATGGTGATCGGCGAGACCGTCTTCCCGTCACTGATCGGGGTCGTCGTGCTCGGTGACACCACGCGGCCCGGTTTCGCGGCCGTGGCGGTGGCCGGTTTCGTGCTCGCGGTTTCGGCGGCGCTGGCGCTGGCCCGTTTCGGTGAGCCCGCCCCGATCGAGCCCGTCAGCGCGCCGCTCGGTTGACGCCTCGCCGGGACACCAGCAGCCACGCCAGGTAGAGCCCGCCGATGGCCCCGGTCACGAGACCGACGGGCAGGCCCGCGAGCACCTGCTGGGTGATCAGATCGCTGGTGACCAACAGGAGCATGCCCATCAGCGCGGCCGCGGCGAGTCCAGGTCCCGAAGACCGTGTGAGCCGCTTCGCCAGCTGAGGCGCGGCGAGCGCCAGGAACGAGATCGGTCCGGCGGCCGCCGTCGCGATCGAGCACAGCCCGACGCTGACGCCGAGAAGCACGATCCGGCTCCGCTCCACAGGCACGCCAAGCCCCTTGGCCGAGTCGTCACCCATCTCCAGCAGGGAAAGCCTTCTGCCGTAGACGAAGGCGGGTGGCAGCAGGACGGCGATGGCGATCGCGACCGGGACGACGTGCTCCCAGCCGCGTCCGTTGAGCCCGCCGACCAGCCACGCCTGCGCCGCCAGGCCGTCCTGCCAGGCGGCCCTGGTGATCAGGTACGAGTTGAAGGCGATGAGCATCGCGTTCACCCCGATGCCGACGAGGATCAGCCGGAAGGCGTGCACGCCGCGTTTGAACGCGATCAGCGCGATCAGCGCCGCGGTCACGATGCCGCCGACCAGCGCGCCCAGCGACACCTGGAGCATTCCGCCGTGCACCACGACGATCGTCAGCAGCGCCCCGGCGGCCGCGCCTTCGGTGAAGCCGATGAAATCGGGGCTGCCCAAGGGGTTTCCGGAAAGGCTCTGCAGGATCGCGCCGCTGACCGCGAGCGCACCGCCGACCAGCAGTGCGGTCAGCAGCCGCGGCAGCCGCAGGGTGGTGACGATGAACTCGGTGCTCCGGTCGCCGAAGCCGAACAGCGTCTGGATGACCTCACCGACGGACAGCGGGTAATCGCCGGTGGTCATGCTGGCCGCGCCGACGAAGAACACGGCGACGGCCAGCAGGGTGACGACAAGCGCCGCCCGCGGGGTGATCCGCAGGGACAGTCCGCCGCCCGGGGTGCGCAGGACGCGGGTGCTCATCGGTGGGTGCTCCTTGATCGCGGTCACAGGCGGGCCGGCTTCCTGCGGCGGCAGAGCGCGATGAACACCGGCGCGCCGAGGAACGCGACGACGATGCCCGCCTGCAGTTCCTCCGGCGGGTTCAGCACGCGGCCGACGACGTCGGCGCCGATCAGCGCGATCGGCGCGAGCAGCATCGAATACGGCAGGACCCAGCGCTGATCCGGACCGGCCAGCAGGCGCGCGGCGTGCGGCACGGCGAGCCCGAGGAACAGGACCGGGCCGATAGCCGCGGTACCCGCGCCGCAGAGCAGGGTGATCACGATCGCGCCCAGCACGCGGGTGCGGCCGACGTGGGCGCCGAGCGCCTTGCCGGTCTGGTCGCCGAGCGCGAGCACGTTGAGGGGCCGGGCGAGCAGCAGCGCGATGACCGCACCGACCGCCACGAACGGCGAGATCTGCCAGAACACGTCCCATTTCCGGCCACTCAGCGAACCGACGTTCCAGAACCGGAACTGGTTGAACGTCTCGGGCATCAGCAGCAGGATCCCGACGATGTAGGCCTGGAGCACCGCCATGACGGCCGCACCGGCGAGCACGAGACGGTCCGGCGTGGCGCTGCGGCCCGCGGAGCCGAGGACGTACACCACGACCGACGCGATCGCCGCTCCGGCGAAGGCGAACCAGATGTAGCCGAGCACGCCGCTGACCCCGACGAACGCGATCCCCGAAACGACCGCGGCCGAGGCTCCGGTGTTGACCCCGAGCAGGCCGGGGTCGGCGAGCGGGTTGCGGGTCAGCGCCTGCATCACCGCCCCCGCCAGGCCGAGCGCCACACCGACGACCACGCCCAGCAGGGTCCTCGGGATGCGGAGGTCGTGGATGATCACCGCGTCGGTCGAGCCGTCGTTGTGCCACAGCACCGACCAGGTCGAGGTGAACGGGATGCTCTTCGACCCCACCCAGATGCTGAGCAGGAACACCAGCGCCAGCAGGGCGAGCCCGAGCACGAGACCACCGGCGCGGAACGTCCGTGCCGCCGCGCTCGGCGGGGACGCCGCAGCGGGCGGGCGTTCGGTGACGACCACGAAACCTCCTTCGAGTGAGGCGAGGCTAACCGAACGCCGGAGTTCACCTCAACGAGCTACCGACTTAGACTAGCCTTACCTACCCCCGAGCCTGACTGAGAGACGGAGGCGCCGGTGCCCGCAGCGGCCACCACCAGCCGGAGCGTGCTGCGCCAGGCGATTTCCGGGCAGCGACGCCAGGTCACGCTCGCGTCCTTGCTCGCCGCCGGTCATCAAGGCGGTGAAGCACTCGTCCCGGTGATCATCGGCGTCGTGATCGACCAGGCCGTCGCCGGTGGCTCGGTGGGCACACTCGTGTTCTGGCTCGCCGTGCTCGGCGTGGTCTTCGCGGGACTGTCCTACAGCTACCGGTTCGCCGCGCGCGCGGCCGAAGGCGCTTCGCTGCGGGCGGCGCACGAAATCCGGATCGCGATCAGCAGGCGCGTCCTGCATCCGGGCGGCGGCGCCGAAGACGGCAAGCTGGCAGGCGAACTGGTCAACATCGGCACCAGTGACGCGCAACGGGTCGGGGTCGTGAACGCCGCCCTGCCGTTCGGGATCGCCGCGCTCGCCGGAGTGCTGGTCAGCGCCGTGGCCCTGCTGCGCATGTCGCTGCCGCTGGGCCTTCTGGTCCTTCTGGGCACGCCGCCGCTGCTGTACCTCGCGCATCTCATCGGCAAGCCGCTGGAACGCCGCAGCGAGGCCGAACAGGAGCGGTCCGCGCACGCTTCGGGGGTCGCCACGGATCTGGTCGCCGGTCTGCGGGTGCTCAAGGGCATCGGCGCCGAACCGACCGCCGTCGCCCGCTATCGCGACACGAGCCAGAACTCGCTGAAGGCGACCTTGCGCGCCGCCAGGGCCAAGGCCTGGCACGACGGCGCGGTGCTCGCGCTGACCGGCGGCTTCATCGCGGTCGTCGCCCTCGTCGGCGGGCATCTCGCGTCGTCGGGCTCGATCAGCGTCGGCGACCTGGTCGCGGCGGTCGGTCTCGCGCAGTTCCTGCTCACCCCGTTCCTGATCTTCTCGTGGGTCAACAGCGAACTGGCGCAGGGCCGCGCGTCGGCGTCCCGGGTCGCCGACCTGCTGTCCACGCCGACGGCGGTCGGCGGGGGCGACGGCGAACTTCCGTTGCCAGCCAGCGGGAACGTCCGGCTCACCGACGTCTCGTACGGGAGCCTCCGCGGGGTCGACCTCGACATCCCGGCCGGGCAGCTGGTCGGTGTCGTCGCCACCGACCCGGCCGCCGCGACCGACCTGCTCGACTGCCTCGGCCGCGCGGCCGACCCGACGCACGGTCAGGTCCGCGTCGACGGCGTCGACCTGTCCACTGTGGACCCAGACCGGGTACGGGAAGTCGTCCTGGTCGCCGCGCACGACGCGGACCTGTTCGAAGGAACACTGGCGGAGAACGTCCACGCCGTCGGTCTCTCGCATGAGGAGGCGCTGGCCGCGTCGGCGGCGGACGAGGTCGCGGAGGCACTGCCGGACGGGATCGGAACCGCGATCACCGAACGCGGGCGTTCCCTCTCCGGCGGGCAGCGGCAACGCGTCGCCCTCGCCCGCGCGCTCGCCGCGGAGGCGACGGTCCTCGTCGTCCACGACCCCACGACGGCGGTCGACACGGTGACCGAGGCGAAGATCGCGACCGGGCTCGCCCGCTTACGACAAGGACGGACCACGATCCTGGTGACCACGAGTCCCGCACTGCTCGCCGTCACCGACCGGGTCGTCGTCCTCGACGACGGCCGGGTCACGGCCGAAGGCGGCCACGCCGAACTCGCGCTCGATCGCGCCGACTACCGCGCGGCGGTGCTGTCATGAGCCGCGAACTCCTCCCCACCGCCGACGGCAAGCGGATCCGCGCCGTCCTCGGCGAACTGCTCCGTACCTCGAAGGCCCGTGCCGTCGGCGCGCTCGCGATGCTCGTCGGCGCGACCGCGATCGGGCTGCTCACCGCTCCCCTGCTCGGCCATATCGTCGATCTCGTCGTCGGCAAACGACCGGCAACCGAACTGACGACGCCGGTGGTGGCGCTGGTGCTGGTCGCCGTCGCGCAGGCGATCGCGACGGCGCTGGGTGTCTCCTTGACCGCGCGGCTCGGCGAGACCTTGCTGGCGGAACTGCGGGAGCGGTTCGTGGACCGCGCCTTGAGCCTTCCGCTGGAGCAGGTCGAACGCGCGGGCTCCGGCGACCTGACCGCCCGGGTCACCAACGACGTCACGGTGGTGGCGAGGGCGGTCCGCGAGGCTCTGCCCGAACTGGGCCGTTCGGTGCTGACCATCGTGCTGACCCTCGGCGCGCTCGCCGTCCTCGACTGGCGGTTCCTCCTGGCGGCACTGCTGGCGACACCGATCCAGCTGCACACCGTGCGCTGGTACGTCCGCAACGCCGTCCCGTTGTACGCGAAGCAGCGGATCGCGACGGGTTCCCAGCAGCAGCAACTGCTCGACACGATCGGCGGCGCCAAAACCGTTCGCGCGTTCCGCCTCGCCGACGCCCACGTGGAGCGCGTCCGGGAGCGCTCCGAGGGCGCGATGGAGCTCATGCTGCGCGGTGTCCGGCTGATGACGAAGTTCTTCGCCAGGCTGAACCTCGCCGAGTTCGTCGGTCTCTCGGCCGTGCTCGCGGCCGGTTTCCTCTTGGTGGGGAACAACGCCGTGACCATCGGCGCGGCGACCGCGGCGGCGTTGTACTTCCACAGCCTGTTCGGCCCGATCAACACCGCGCTGGCACTGGTGGACGACGCGCAGGCGGCCGCGGCGAGCCTCGCCCGGCTGGTCGGGGTCGCCGACCTCCCCGCGCCGCACGAGCCCCAGCGGCCTGCGAAACCCCTTGACGCCTCGGTGAAAGTGGCCGGCATCTCGCATTCCTATGTGGACGGACACCCCGTGCTGCGCGACGTCGACCTGAGTCTCGCCCCCGGCGAGCGGGTCGCGCTGGTCGGCGCGAGCGGCGCCGGGAAGACGACACTGGCCAAGCTGATCGCCGGGATCCACACCCCGGCCGCCGGCACGGTCTCCGTCGGCGGGGTCCCGCTCGACGAACTCGGCCCGTCCGCCACCCGGCAGGCGGTCGCGCTGATCAGCCAGGAGGTGCACGTCTTCGCCGGTTCGCTGGCGGACGATCTGCGGCTCGCCTCTCCCGGCGCGTCCGACGCGGATTTGCTGGCGGCACTGGAAAAGGTCGGCGCCCGGGGCTGGGCGGAGGCGCTGAGCGAAGGTCTCGCGACCGTGGTCGGCGAAGGCGGGCATCAGCTGACGGTCACCCAATCCCAGCAGCTGGCGCTGGCCAGGCTGGTCCTCGCGGATCCGCCCATCGCGATCCTCGACGAGGCCACCGCCGAAGCCGGGAGCGCGGGCGCCAAAACGCTCGAAGCCGCCGCGGCGGCCGCACTCGAAGGCCGGACCGGTCTCGTCGTCGCGCACCGGCTGACGCAGGCGGCGGCTTCGGACCGCGTCGTCGTGCTCGACGCGGGCGTGGTCGTCGAAAGCGGGACGCACGACGAACTCGTGGCCTCTGGTGGTCGGTACGCGACGCTTTGGGCGGCCTGGTCGGACAACCGTTCACGGACGTGATCCGGGACGCAGCAGCGCCGGTTGCATTCGGCCGTTCGGCGTCTTAGGTTAGGCAAACCTGAATATCGATTAATCCGGCATTTCGCCGGACCGCCGATCAAGAAGGACGGACGATGGCCCGAATCCCCACTCTCTCCGCCGTGCGCGGGCGCCTGAAGACCGCCGGCGTGCTGGCGTCCTCCCTGGTGCTGGCCGCCTCGCTCACCGCGTGCGGAGGTGGCGGCGAGTCACCTGCCCCGGCCGCGCAGAACTCCGCCGGTTCCGCGGTCGACGCCAACGCGTTCCCGACGACGATCGAGCACAAGTACGGCAGCACCACCATCACGCAGGAACCGAAGCGGGTCGTCACGGTCGGCCTGACCGAGCAGGACGCGCTGCTCGCCCTCGGCGTCGTCCCGGTCGGGGTCACCGAGTGGCTCGGCAAGTTCCCCGGCACCATCGGCCCGTGGGCGACCGGCAAACTCGGCGGCGCCGCGTTGCCCGAGGTCCTCAAGGACGTCGACGGACCGCAGTACGAGAAGATCGCCGCGCTGAAGCCGGATCTGATCATCGCGCTGTACTCCGGGCTCACCAAGGAGCAGTACGACAAACTGAGCCAGATCGGCGCCCCGGTCGTCGCGCAGCCCAAAGAGTACAACGACTACGGCATCCCGTGGAGCGAGGCGACCAAGAAGGTCGGCCAGGCCGTCGGGCGCGCCACCAAGGCGAACGAACTGGTCAAGGGCGTCGAGGACAAGTTCGCCCAGGTCCGCAAGGAGCACCCGGAGTTCCAGGGCAAGTCGGCGCTGATGGCGTCGACCTACGAGGGCTACTTCGTCTACGGCAGCCAGGACGGGCGCTCGCACATCCTCGAATCGCTCGGCTTCACACTGCCGGCCGACCTCGACGCCGCCATCGGCGACAAGTTCGGCAAGAGCCTCAGCGCCGAACGGACCGACCTGCTCGACCGCGACGCGCTCGTGTGGCTCATCGACACCCCGGCCAAGGCGCAGGAGATCCTCGGCAAGGACGCGCTCTACAGCGGCCTGAAGGTGGCGAAGGAGAAGCGCGAGGTCTTCATCGAGAACGAAGGCCCCTACGGCAGCGCGGTCTCGTTCGTGACCGTGCTGAGCCTGCCGTACGTGATCGACCGGATCGTCCCGCAGCTGTCCGCCGCGGTCGACGGTGACCCGAAGACCGAGGTCAAACCGGCTTCCTGAGTCATATCGGGAAAGAACGGGGCCGCGAGCTTTCCGCTCGCGGCCCCGTTTTCGTGTGCGGGAAGCGTTGGGGCTCGTGAGTGATTTGGGTCGTTCTAACCAACCCAGGATTAGGACACACAAGCACCCGTTTGGCGTAACGGGACGGGGTTTGACCAGGTCAGGGGCATGATGCGGACGCCGCGAGCCTGGACGATCTCGCCTCTCGCTTTCCGGGTTGCTTGCCCGCTCCCGTTCCGTCCGAGGTGACGCGGTGCTCGCTGAACTTAGTCCGGCGAGCACCGCTTTCTTGATCGCTACCGAGACGTTTTGCCTGATAGAGAGGCCAAAAAGCAATTTAGCGGGACACTCCTTCCGACCCAGGGGCTTCCCTGGGTAAGGCCCGGACAGAGTGAAAGGACCCGAGGAATTGGTCTTCCAGAATCAGGCGGCACGACTGTGCCGCGAGTTAGACGACCGGTCTACTGAGTTAGAGGTCTCATCGCGTCCTGCGTGGATGCGGACGCGGGTGTTCCTCACCGACGAGTTCATGCGGGAGGACGGCGAGCCGACGTCGAACGGCTGGAACGAGCGGCACGAGTTCCGTGTCGAGCTGATCGTCGACGACGATCCGGAGTTGACGTTCGGCATCAGGCTGGGAGCGTCCAATTCGGATGAGGCGGGGTGGCTCGCGGGCATCCGGCTCGGCCGGATCATCGCGCCCGGTCACTTCATTACGCGTTTCCGAACGGAGCTTGTGGACGCTGGGTTCCAGGTTCCCGCGCAGAGGCGTGAGGTGCGGTCGTGATCCGAGGAGAACTTCAGGACGGCGAGAAGGTTATCCCGCCCGAGGTGCTGGCGAAGTGGGATTTGCAAGTCGGTGATGGCTGGACTGTCACGATCAGGCCGGACGTGATCGACCAGACCGTGTCGCCGCTGACGTTCGACGTGGGCAAGTACACGGCGCACGATCACCACGAGTTTCTGGCGAACCGCCTCGTTTTTCTAATGCTGGTCGCCGAGGTGTACGACCGCGAGGGGCTGTTGATCGGCTCGGAGGAGTTCACGGGTGTCGAGTGGCGCCCGCCGGGGCTGCCACGCGACCTCCACGTTGGCAGGGCCGATATCAAAAAACTCGTGACCGAGGCCGAACGTCGGCGGATGGTGTCCAACGCAGTCGCCCACGCGATCCAGAGCCACGGATCCAAGCGGTGGGGCATCAAAAAAAGAGAAGACCGGCCAGCACTGTACGGGTTGCGAGCCACGGTGCTCCGGCCGCTCACATTTCCCCGACCAGAGGCCAGCAGGGTGATCAGCGGTGATCCCACGATCGGCGAAGTGTGCATCGTGGGCGACGACGTGCCGAAGATTCAGCCTGCCCGCGAGGGCGTCCCGCTGGTGTTGCTGACGGAGACGAGGTCTGGAGGTCTAGCCGTTCGGCCCGTGAACGACAAGCCTTCGGGCCACATCGCGTATTCGGCCAGCGGAGCCTATGTCGTGACCGTTGGCTGCGGGCCGGAGTGGTCCGCGCTGTTCGGACACGTGCTGCCGGTCCCGCTGCACGACCTCACGGTGCGGAGGTCTGGTTCCTGATGACCACTTTGCACAGCAACGTCACGGTCGACAACTACGCGGAGGTCTTGCAGCTCGCCGAGGACGCGATGGCATCGGCGAACCGGATCGCGATCTTGCGGAAGGCCGTCGCGGACTTCGTGATGGTGAAGATCGACGGTACGGTCATCGATCCGCAAACCGCCAACGCGATCGTCACTGTCTACGACCACCCGAAGATCGCGGCCCACCCGACCTTCCGGGACAAGTTCGTCACCATGCCCGTCATGGCGATGGCGAACCTGGCGTGGAAGCTGATCAGCAAGCGGTAATCCAGAGAAGACAGAGCCCCCGGTCACCACTGTGGCCGGGGGCTCTGTCGTTCGCCAAGCGGACGCCGG
Source organism: Amycolatopsis sp. NPDC039088 (assembly GCF_055598845.1). Classification (NCBI taxonomy): domain Bacteria; kingdom Bacillati; phylum Actinomycetota; class Actinomycetes; order Pseudonocardiales; family Pseudonocardiaceae; genus Amycolatopsis; species Amycolatopsis sp. NPDC039088. The sequence goes on from NZ_JBVKAE010000003.1 coordinate 17,687, forward strand.
GGCGCTTGCGACGGAATGACACGCGCCACATCGAACTTGTTCAAGGCCGCCGCGCGTCGTCCCTCGACCGGGGAACAAACGCCCCTTACTTCGGCGTCGCCTACGCGCGCGCGGACGCTCGCGGAACAGGAGGCGGACGGAAAACCGCGCTGGGGTCGGGTTTCTGTACCTGTCGGAAGAAGTGAGGCTTTGTCACTCGTCCGGTGTACTTCACGCAGAGAAACCAGAATGTCTTGGCGGAACAGCTTTTCGCAAACGCGCTGGAACGTTTTTCCCGTGTTGACGGGGAAAGTCGATCATGCTTACGGTGGCGTTCACATTCAGCGGACCACGCGCTTCACGCAGACGCCCACACACCTGCCGACCGTTGCGCTTGAGTGAGACGAAAGGTCACTCGCATGACGGTCTCCGTGTGCGTGCGCAGCTTGCCTGCGCTCGTGGAACTGGTGAACACCCAAGGCACTCAACGAGAACTAGCCCGGAAGATCGGGATGAGCGCCACAGCGATCAACCTGCTCTTGCAGGGCAGGCGCGACACCGTCCGAGTCGACACCGCCGCCCGCGTCGAGGACGCGCTCGGCGTCGACCGGGGCACCCTCTTCGTCTTCACAGACGTCGACCTGGTGAGCCCCTACACCCGCAGGGAAGCGGCATGACCGCCGGTCTGGATCGCGCGTGGACCGAGGCGTTCTACGCAGAGCAGGGGCTCACGCTGCTGGATCCCGAATGGGCCGCGATCGAGCAGGCGGTGAGCACCGCCCCGCCCGTGCCCGACGACGTCGCCGAGCAGATCGCGACCGTGGTCCAGCCGGTCATGCCATTTCCGACGCCGCCCGCTGATACCCCGAGCGCGCGGAGACGTCCGCCGCATCGGCGAGCGGAACGCGCGGCCTAGCGCCAGGCCGCGCAGGCGTGCCCGTCCTGGCACGGAAACCCCCTTTCCCAGGGCGGGCACGCCTTCCACCCTTCGACGCGAAAGGCAGGAGATCCACTATGGCCGATCGGCCGACTCACGCTCTCACGGTGCGGCCCGCCGTGGTCGAGGCTCCCTTGTGGCTGCTGTGGCGAACCGCCTACGCGGCCAGCACCGCCCTGGCCGCGACGGGCGACAAGGCCGCCCGCTACCTCGACGCCTACCGCGACTCCGATCCCGCCCAATGCCACCTCGCCGCCCTCGTCGCCGCCACGACCTCGCTGGTCATGGTGCTCGCGACCGTCCTGATCACCCTGCTCACCTGATCCGGAAAGGACAGTCATGACCGACCTCGCCGAAGACCTCGACCTCGCAGAGATCCGCGCCCAGAACGACCCGGACACCCCGGTCTTCAACAAGCTGCTGTCGGAGTACGACGCCGAGACGCTCACCGACCTCGGTACCGGCTGGCCGCCGAAGACGCCCGTCCCGGCCGACGACAACGACGACCAGGCCGACTCGTCCAGCTAGGACTTCCGATCCCCACCGGCCCCGTAGTCACCGTGCCGCGCGTACCGGAGTGAACAGTGAAGCCACACGAACCGTCGCCCTCACAACAGAATCCAGATAGCCCGCGGTCCTCCCCGCGCGGAACCGGCTCGAAGCGACGGATACCGCTCGACGCCTCCGCCGACCTGGTTCGCCGGTGGAAACAGGCTCGGACCTCCGCCGGCCTCGCGCGAGCCGAAGTGGACAAGCTCGAAGCCGAACTCCTCGCCCTGCTCGGCAACAACGACGTCGGGACCATCGACGGAGAACCGGTCGTCGTCCGCGACGTCGAGATCCGCAACGGCCTCGACCTGCCCAGGCTGCGCCAGGAGCGCCCCGAGCTGTGGCAGCAGTACCCGGCGAAACGGAAGCGCGAACGCCTGAAGTTCCCTCGCCGCCGCACACGCCCCTCCGACGACCAGCAAAGGCCACCCGCATGACCATCAGCCTCCGCATCCTGGCCTACCTGCTGGTGTTCCGGCTCCTGGTCCTAGACCTCACCAGCGCCGACGACACCTGGGGATGGCTGGTCGTCATGTTCGACCTCGTCCTCGCCTACACCATCTACCTCGACCGCGAGCCCGAGAGGGCATCGGCCACGAAGGACAGCACCCGTGACCGCCACTGACGTCGACGGCGTGGCCGTCGTGGACGACCAGCCGAGTACCGCCCCGTTCCGCGACCGTTCCGGGAACCCGATCTACCTGCGCCAGACCCGCGTCCTCACCCTCGCGAACGGGACCGTCGTCTACGGCTGCGCCCACTGCGACTACACCAGCGCGAACGTCAACAGCATCCGGCCGCACCTGGGCAAGCACAACGGCCCGCGCCGAACCAGAGCTACACAGGACAAGGCGGGCGCCCTCGACCTGCCGCTGACCGACCTGCTCAAACGCCTGGAACAGCTGGACGCCATCACTGCCGAACGCGACGAGTGGAAGGCCCGCGCCCAGAGCGCTGAACGCCGCCTCAAGCAGCTCCGCAACGCCCTCTCGGCATGACCCGCGTACCCGCACTCCCGTGAAGGAACTGCCGTGTTCGTGAAACTTTCGACGTCCACATCGCTGTCCTGCTCGTCCGGACCAAGGACGGACGGCCGACGATCGAGCACCCCGCAACCGTCCAAGCAGGCTGGAACCCTCCACAGTGGCCGGGCGTACCGGACACCGCCCTCGATCACCTGCGAATGGTGCGGATTCCCGGTCTTGTGGTTCTCACCCGGCCGATACGTCCACCACGGCGACCGGATCTTCTGTGCTCCCGGCATCGTCCGCGCACGCGCGCGCTGGACCGGGAGGCACAGGGCCGCCGCGTGAACGACTTCACCCCGCCGATCCGGCGGCGCAACCACGGCAAGGGACACAGCTACGTCGACGCCAACGGCGCGAAAGTCCCTGGCGTCACGACGATCCTGTCCGGCGGTGTCCCCAAGCCCGCGCTGATCGGCTGGGCCGCGAACACGACCGCGGACTACGCGATCGATCATTGGGACCGGCTCGCTGAACTCCCGCCGACCGCGCGGCTGAAAGAGCTGTCCCGTGCGCGGTTCGCCGACCGGGACGCCGCCGCGAAACGCGGGACCGAGGTCCACGGCCTCGCCGAGCAGCTGGTGTCCGGCCATGAAATCGAGGTCCCCGAGCAGCTAGCCGGGCACGTCGAAGCCTATGTGGACTTCCTGGACCGCTACCGCGTCGAACCCGTCCTCACCGAGTTCGTCGTGGTCTCCCATTCCTACGGCTGGGCAGGAACCGGCGACCTGATCGCGGACTTCCCGACGCTCGGGCAACGCCTGTTGTGTGACATCAAGACCTCCCGGTCCGGTGTCTTCGGCGAAACCGCCTGGCAGCTCGCGGCATACCGGTACGCCGACGCCTACGTAGACGACCAGGGCGAGGAACAGCCAATGATCGAGGTCGACGGATGCGCCGTCATCCACGTCCGAGCGGACGGATTCGACCTCTACCCGATGCAAGCCGGACCCGAGCAGCTGAGGGAATTCCGCTACATCCGCGAGGTTTCCCGAGCCTGCGAACGGTCCCGCGACTACGTGGGCGAAGCACTGCTCCCGCCCGCGCTGGAGGTGACCGCGTGAGCGGAGAACTTCAACGACACGAACCCACCGGCACCGAGATCACCACCCGCCCCGACTTCCACGCTCCAACTGAGATCGATCAGTGGGTGCTTGTCGTGCGCGACGTGGCCCGGCTAGCGGCCCAGATCGCCGACACCCCGTTCGTCCCCGACTCCTATCGCGGGAACCCTGCCGCCGTCACCGCCGCCATCCTCACCGGCAGGGAAATGGGTCTCGGCCCGCTCACCAGCCTCCAGCACATCCACATCGTCAAGGGAAAACCCGGCAAGAGCGCGGAAATCATGCGCGCCATGGTCCTGGCCGCCGGGCACCACCTGCGCGACGTCGAAGTCAACGACACCCGCGTCATCCTGGAAGGCCGCCGCAGCAACGAGGAAGTCTGGACTCGCGTCACCTTCACCGCCGACCAGGCCCGCCGGGCGAAGATCGACCTCGGCGGCTATCCCGAGGACAAGCTGTACGCACGGGCGACCACCCGGCTGTGCAGGCGCAAGTTCGCCGACGTCGTGGGCGGGATCGCCCTCACCGTCGAGGAACTGGAAGACGGGGACTACCCGGACACCACCAGCGCCCCCCAGACCGGCCCGCCCAACCCTGCCGCCCCCGAGGCCACCCAGCACGCGAAACGCACCGCACGGCGCCGTACAGGGCCGAAAAAGGCCGCCCCCGCCAACGAACCACCCAGCACGCCCGACGCGGCCGAGAACGCCCGCGGGGACGCCGACGAGACGCCACCCGATCCGCCGGCAACTCCACCGCCGCTCCCCGGCGACGACGAGGCCGAGACCGACGAGGACGACGACACGGACACGGTCTCGCGAACCCAGCTGGACAAGCTCCACGCCCAGCTCGGCGACCTCCAGGTGACCAACCGGGCCGACAAGCTCACGACCGTGAGCATCCTCGTCCGACGGAAGCTCTCCTCCTCCAGCGAGATGACGAAACACGAGGCGTCCCAGGCGATCGACATCCTCGCCCACGTCCTGGACAGCGAAGACCCCGCACGAACCCTCGAAGCGGTCCTCGCCGAACTGGAGGCGTGAGCGTGGCGCGCATCCGCAGCATCAAGCCCGGATTCTTCAGCAGCGACGACGTCACACCACTGTCGTTCCGGGCACGGCTGACCTGGATCGGGCTGTGGACCTACTGCGACGACCACGGACGCGGGAAGGACAACACCCGGCTGATCAAGGCCGCCGTGTGGCCGCTGGACGAGCTGTCCTTTCAGGACGTCGAAGACGACCTCGCCGAGCTGGCCAAGCACAAGCGGATCGTGCGCTACCGCCGCGACGATCAACGCCTGCTCGCGGTGACGTCCTGGCACTTCCACCAGAGCGTGAACCGGCCCGGCAAAACCCTCTTCCCGGCCCCGCCGCCCGGCACCGTCCGGGTTCCCGAACCGGGAGAAAACCGGCACTGCGCGCGGTGCTGGCGCGACCAGAACCCTCCTGGATCACTCACTGAACCCTCCCGGACCACTCCCGGAACCGAATCCGGTGATTCCCCAGGTCAAGGCCACAATGGCCAGTTCAGTGAGCCGTCACGCAGTTCTCACGGAGCGCTCACGTCAGGAAAGGAAACGGAGAAGGGAAAGGAGACAGACACACCCTCCTTCGGAGGGGGTGTGTCTGTCGACTCCGTCCAGCACGCGCGAGGCCGTGAGCCCTCACTGAATCGCACCCGCACACCGCCGCCGTCGCGGCGTGACGCGCGGTGCGTCGAGCACGAGCACGACGACGACCCGCCCCGCTGCGGCGCCTGCGCCCGTGCCCGCCACCACGCCGAGCAAGCCGAGCACGAACGCCGCGTCGAAGCCCGCCGCGCCGAACTGCGCGCCACCACGGCCGACAAACGCCGCGCCATCGCCGACTGCCCGATGTGCGACGACCAGGGGTACCGGGGCACCGCCCTGTGCAACCACGACCCCGACGCCGAGAACCGCGCCCAGCGCGGACGGCAACTGCTCAACCAGACCATGGGCTGGGCCACCGACCAGGAGCCATCATGACCACCCTCGACCTCGACCGTCCCTGCCCGCACAACGCGTTCGTCGCCGACGTCAACGTCCACCGGCTCACCGCCACCGACGACGGACCCGCCCTCGCCTACACCGCCGAAGTGCTCGTCCACTGTGGCCAGTGCGGCGAACGGTTCCGCTGGATCGGTGCCCCCGCCGGGCTCCTACCGGACCGGCCGTGCGTGTCGGTCGACGAAACCGAACTCCGCGCACCGCTGCGCCCCGCCTCCGCCGACCCAGACTTCGGACTCGGCATCCCCGGCTTCGCCATCGGGCTGGCCACACAGGACACCGGACCGGAGGCAGGCTGATGCGCATGCGCGCCGAAGGCACCAAGCACGAACTCGCCGCCGCCGTCGACCGCCTCAAGACCGTGTTCGACGTCCAGGAGACCAGCCGGTTCTACGACAACCGGGGCTCCTCCCAGCTCGGGAGGGTCTACCTCACCGTCGCCTCGCCCACCAGCCCGCCGACCGTCCACGCCCGCTCCGAGCGGGCCGACCGTGCCTGGGCCGAGCTTCAGCAAGCCGAGCACCGCGCAGACCTCGCCGCCGACCAGGAATGGGGACCAGCATGAGCACCCTGGATCGCCGTAGCCGCGCGGAGATCGGCCGCGCCGCCAACCGCAAGGGCAAAGACGCCGAACAGGCCGTCGCCCGCTACCTGCGCGAACACGGCTGGCTCGACGCGCAGCGGACCGTCCGCACCGGCTGGAAATCCGGCGAGCACCACTCGCGCGACCGGGGCGATATCGACGGAACACCGGGAATCTGCTGGCAGGTCAAGACCTCCGTCGAGGACTTCAGCGACACCCGCGTCCTGCGAGTTCTCGCCGCCACAGCGGATCAGGCCGTCGCTAGCGGCGCCGATCTCGGCGTCGTCGTGCAGCGCCGCAACGGCGCGGCAGACCCCGGCCGCTGGTGGACCTGGATGACCGCGGGTGACCTGCTGGCCCTCGCCGAAGCCGCCCGGAACCCCGACGTGCTCGCCGTTCCCGAGCCACAGCTGAACGTCCCGGTCCGGATGATGCTCGCCGACCTGCTCCCGCTTCTGCACGCCGCGGGGCACGCATCCGCGCGCCCCGCCGAGGAAGGCTTCCGCCAGTGACCGTGATCGTCTCCAGCGCCGAGCTGCCCGAGCCCACCGGCATCGACTTCCACGGCTCTGGTTCCGCTGCCTGGAACATCGCCGGGCCGCTCGACGTGCTCTGGCTCCCTCGCCATGGCGAGGTTCCCCCGCGCATCGGCATCGGCTGCGAACCCACGATGCTCGCGCTCAACACCCGCGACGCCCGCGAACTCGCGCTCGCGCTGCTCGCCGCCTGCGAACGCGAAGAACGACCGTGAGGTCCTATCCGGCCTTCGGACGGTCGGCAGCACGCAGCCAGCGGACCACCTCGTCCACACGGGCCGCGTCGAACGCCGGCAACGGCACGGACTCCACGTCCGCGCTCCACGCCAGCAACAACCGCTCCAGGCGACGTCGCCGAAACTGCCGCTCCCCAATGCCGTCCATGCCGTTCGACCTCCTTCCCGTCTGACGTCGCCCCGCCCGGACGTGCCGTTACGCCCTCGCCGACACCGTGACCGGCCACTCAGGCCGATACCCCAGGAGACTCACCATGACCGATCTTCACCGCTGCTACCGCGGGGCACGATGCGCCTACCGCGAACCCGATCCCGAGCACCCGTCCATCAAGCGCGGCGCACCGATCAACCCGGCCGAAGGACTCTGCGACGCCTGTACCCGCCACCTCCACCAGGCCATCGTGGACATGCCCCAGGACTACCTCGACCTTGAAGCCGTCCTCGGCGGAACACGAGACGGGCTTCGCCAGCTCGTGTCCGGAACCCGCGACCTGCCCGTGCCTCTGTCGCTCACCATCGCCGCCATCCAAGCCGAGCTGGTGCACGAAGCGCAGTGCTGGGCCGAGTCCACAGCCGACGTCCTCGGCCTCTGCTGGGACACCCAGGCCGCCCGCGACAGCCGCCCAGGCCCGGTACTCGAGCGAGCCTCCCGGCTCCTGGAGAACTCCGTCAGCGTCCTGCTCGCCCTGCGCGGTGTCGTCCACACAGGCTGGATCGATGGCGAATGGACCACCCTCGACCGGGACGGCCTCGACAGCGCGGATGTCCTGCTCGACCTCCACCACCGTGTCGAAGCCGTCACCGGCCACAAGCGACTCATCAACCACCTCCCGGCCCCGTGCCCGCGCTGCGACCGTGTCGCGCTCCAGTGCCCCGACGGGTCCGCCACCGTCACCTGCGGCGTCTGCCGGAACACCTTCACTTGGGACGAATACCAGCGGCAATGCACGCTGCTCGCCGCCCAGCACGAGGCCGTCGCGTGAACCGGCGCGACCCGTGGCCTTGGCCCGGAGACACCCCGCTCGACCGGGCACGCCGCATCGCCCGCACCTACCGCGAAGCGCTCATGATCGCCACGCCGGACACGTGCGTGGACCTCGACGCCCGATGCCGCGACCTCGGACAGACCTGGGTCGTGCCGAAGCCGCTGTCGTTCGGCCCCGACGACCTCCTCGACGCTCACGAGGTCGCCGAGATGTGCAACGTCCAACTCGGCACCGTCCGGCAGTGGCGGCGGCGAGGACTGGCCACACAGGACACCGCAGACGGGCTCCGCTACCGCGTCGCCGACGTGCTCGACTACCACGCCGGACGACGACGCCGACGCGCCAACACGGCCGTAAACCCTGATATGACAAGGGATTCGTGACCGGCCCCAGTGGCGCGACGGCGCGCGACTGTACTACTCTGCGCAGTAAGCACCCGTATGCCCAGCGAACAGGGAACTCGTCAGGAGCCTCTGTTCGCTGGGTGCAGAGCAGGTTATCCGGCGTTAATATTTCGCAACGTTGGCCAGGCTATTTCTTTCGGAGTGGTATCCAGTACGAATGAGGACTACAGTGCCGCCGCGTACTGTCGTGACGAGTCGAGATGCAGGTAGTAATGTTCGTCTTCCACAGCTGCGTTTTGGCATAGTTGAGCCCCTGCAACTTGATCGGCGCAGGCTTACTCTCCTTCCCGCGACGACAGCTCTTGAGCCAATCGCCCTCGACAGTTTGGCCGCCGCCCGACGCGGACGGCGGAATACTGACGCTACTACCCGTCAAAAAAAACCAGCTGATCTTTACCCAAATGCAGTCGACGGGCCGGTCGGCCACTACTGTCCCGTGGTACTCACCACGGGTCACCTGCGAGCTCCAGATGCACTTGATTAAGTTAGAGCAGTCGTTTCCCGAGTACCATTTGATCCTTCCCTTGACATGCGCAACACCATCGTCAGAATAGAAGTCGAAGCTACTATAGCCGTCGTAGTCGTAACCGCTCGCCATTGCTGGCACGCTGAGAGGCACGGCCATTCCGACCACAAGAAGGCTAGTTGCAATTACTCTGCACAGAAAACCAGGCATCCTGGCCACAGTTAGTCCTTTCGCAATTTTCGGAGCCGCATGTCCGAGGGGTCCAGGTGTAATGACTTACAAACTCGACGGTAATGCACCATCGCCGATCACCATACTGAGCCAGTCGGGACAACGTAAGGGGCCGACAAGGCATGTTTGCTCCAACAAGATCGCTGAAGTCGCAGGATGACAACTGCCCCCATGTTGCTCAACCTGCCGATCTTCTTCGCGAAAGCCATCCGCAAGTCGATTCAAAAATTAGATCGTTGGAGCCCGGAACGAGCATGATCGTTAAGTGTTGATGTCACTATGGAGTGGTATCGCTGGAAGACCTTGCGTTTTCACTTATTGGCTAGTAGGCGGCAAGAAAGCTTCCAAGTCTATAAAGCAGACCGAGCAGGCCCCATGCCCGATACTGACTTCTGCACTGCGGGCAAGAGGGCTCCAGATCGGCAAGCGCACGCCAATGTCGATCGTCCTGGTCAACAGTTGCCACCCGAGCCGGACACCTGACTGGCGACGCGATGCCGAACCAGCCCGGCCGCGTCTGTCCAACCTGCCGACGCACCGTCCCCGCCGGACCGTGCCCGACCTGCCGACGTGAACAGCGGCGAGACACCGACCAAGCCCGAGGCACCGCCGCCGAACGCGGCTACGGCCGAGACTGGCAGAAGAACCGCGCCGCCTACCTGCGCGAACATCGACTCTGCGCGCAGTGCCGACGACCGGCCACAGTGGCCGACCACCACCCTGAAACCCGACGCTCCCTCGTCGCCCGCGGAGTAGCTGACCCCGACGCCTGGCACCGACTCCGGCCCCTGTGCAAAACCTGCCACGACCTACACACGGCACTCACGAGCCCAGGTGGCTGGAATAGTCGTGCCGTTTCCTGACCATCCGACGTTATTCCCCGGTGGATTTTTTGTTAACCTCTTGCTGTGTTAGCCAGTACTTCGCGAAAGACTCCGCCAATTCTTGGCGAGCTTTTGCGAAGGCGTCCGTTAATCCCTGAGTGGGATCTTTGACGTGGATAAGCTGCCAGCTGTCGCCGACTTCCGTTTCGATCGAATGAGGCAACCAGATAATGTCTGCCGGATGCCCATGAGAGGCTTGTTCCGGAAAGTGCCCATGAGAGGCTTGTTCCGGAAAGTCGATCGACACCTTTTGATAGTCTTCAATATTGTCGACTAGAACGACGCGATCTCTTACGGAGAAGCTTTCCTCAAGGCTTGCTCGCAGCTTGGATGCTGCGTCGGCACTACGCTCTGACTGCTCCGACGTGCCCGCTGAAGAATCCGATTTACTGGTGAAAACCTCGTCGCCGGGTAGCGAATTTGCAATTTCTTTGACAGTGTCCGGCGTTGTCCGCCCCTGTTTTTCATCAAGAATCAGGCGTAGCTGGGCTGCGGCGATCTGTTCCTCGGTAACACGATGCGATCGAGTCATTTGCCCTGCCTCAACTGGTCTGCTTGCTCCAGTATGTCACCAAGTACCCGTTGATGAAACACGTCTAGCAGCTGACACTCGTCCTGCTGCGCAAGGTCTGACCTCGCGAGTTTCATCATCAGACTTAACCCGAGGGTTCGCTTCGTCGCCGACTCGTCCATCGCGAGATCTGCAGCCCAGGTAAAGCGCCGCCACCACTCCTCACGGCGAGCAGCCAGCTCCCGTTGCTCGGTCGCCCGATCGTTGGCCCGAGCACCCAGTCGTGCACCCAGGAACGCACCTGAGGTCGCGAGAACGCCGACCAGGGCGGTCACGCCGATCTGCCACCAGGTCACTGCCAGAACCCGCCTTCTCCATCGCCAGGCGGCACACCCTACCGAATACCAGTAGTCCCGAGGTCAGAACGCTGCGCTCATGACCTCGAAAGTTGGAGCCGAAGTGTGACCCCGTTAACCCCTCGTCGCCCGCGGAGACACACAGGGCTCACGAGTTCTGGTGGCTGGAATCGTCTTGGTACCTGATTTGAAAATGCCGACCTTCTGCGTCAACGTAGTCAACTTCAAGCCCGTTCATGCCGTCCTCGCGGCCTGCAGCTCGTAGATCCAGAAGTTTGTCCTGAATCATGTTCCATCCCCCAGAGTTCGCTTCTAGCGGCTTGCGCCTGTCTCGTGAAGACATGATCGTCATGACTTCGTCACGAGTGTCCGAGTGGTGATTGCGGTCGAGTAATTGCGCTTTCTTTCGTCGCTTCTCATTTAGGTTTTTAACGCGTACCGGCACACCCTCGATCAGCACGGTGACCAGCTGTCCGGCAACCCAAACGAGACGCTCCCGATAGGGAACTTCGTCCAGCTCGGCAAGCAGCTCGCGACGTCGCGGATGCTCCCGTGGATACACGGCAACCATTAGGTGTACTGCCACCTTTGGCGCAGTACCGAAAAGTGCGGCGGCCAGAAGAAGGGCCGAGACGCCGTACGTGACTACCAGGTCTGCCGCTTCGTTCACGCCAACCCCAGGTTGAAAGAGCGGAAGCGCTGGTCATGCGCAGCTTTGGCGAGCAGTGCGCCCAGCTCAATCTTCCCCTTCTCGGTGACCTTGTAGTACCGACGTGGCGGTCGTCCAGCCGCCTCCTCTTGAGTCTGCCAGCCATCCTCCAGCCAGCCCTCGTTGAGCATCGAGGACAGACGGGGGTACATCGCCCCTGGTCCAACCCCTGACGCCCTCGACAACTGGTATCCCCAGTGTTTCTCGTCCGGCGCGGCCATGAGGGCAATGGCCAGTTGCACCAGCGCATGTGTCGTACGCATAGGTCTATTCTGACATATATCGCGGAAGCGCGTCGGTCGACTCGCCGCACGCGCTGGCAATCGGCGCTAGAGCTCCTGCCAGCTCACCCCGGCAGGACGCACACCGCCCGAAGCCACATAGTCATGGACGGCCGACCGCACCGTGGACCAGGAGATCTCCGCATTGCTCGGCACCACGCGTTCGTGTGACTGGTAGTCGTAGGCCACCGGTTCCGGTGACGTCGCGCCCGACATGCTGATGACGCTCGTCTCGCCCCGGGCCATGTAGCCGACGAACCCGACCTGGTCCGTTCGCACCCCGAACTGAAGGATCGATCGGTGGTCGTCGCCCTCCCAGGCCAGTTCGGCGATCACACCCACCGGTGCCTCAGTCGCCTCGACCAGCATCCGGTCCAGCAGAGCATCCACCTCGGCCGCGTCAGCCAGATCGAACGGCTCCCGCTGACCTGGGTCGTACCAGGCTTTCACCACTGCCACGTCTTGCCTCCCTCATAGGTCTTCTCGAACCCGTTGGTCCCGTGAACCGTCAGCTTGCTGCCCTCCGGCAACACGATCCCGAGCAGGCCGTCACAGCTCGTCTTACCTGTGCACGGCTCGTTGTTGATGACCACGGACGCCTCCGTGATGCCGCTATCGCGCATCTCGGCTGCGAGCTTCAGCTCGACGTCCGCGGCCGCCGTCACCGGTCGCATCGTGCACCCCGACTCCTTCAGGATCTCGTCCACCCGATCCGTGCGGTCATCCAGCCCGCTGCTGATGGGCTCGGCCTTCTTACCAGGCGCGAACCACTGACCTTGGGTCTTCACCCCACGAGTGCCGGGCGTCGGCCCCGGCGGCAACTCCCGGCGCAACCGTTCGACCAGGTCATCGTCCTCGTCGTCGCCCACGTCCTGGTCGCCGGACGAAGTGGCCGGACCGGGAGGAGCGGACTGTCTAGAAGCTCCAGTCGAAGTGGACTCCGCCGGCACTCCCAAGCTGAGGAGATACCCGTCGAGCAGGTCGGACGACTGGCCAATCAGGCCGGAGACCGTCTCAGACGATGACTTCACCTCTGCGGGCAAGCTCGGCAGCCTGGTGAAGTCAGGATCAGACACACCGGCCGCGACCTCCGACCACTTCACACCAGCTGCTTCAAGCTCCTGATCAGCGAGCTTGAGGGCCGATGTGGCTGCCTTCGCCTTGACGACCGCAGTCCGCACCCCCGCCGCGATCTCCTCAACCGAACCCACGGCCCCTCCCCAGAGCGTCGTCCGACCGGAGGCTACCTCGGAGATCGACACGCGAGAACATCCCCGCAGGTCAAAGGGGCGCTAGCATCGGCTTCGGCCTTGAGTTGCCCGTTCAGCAACGTGTCCATCGCTGACTGCCCAGCCGAGAAGACACGCAACCTTGTCCCCCCCCGGTGGCCACGACCTTCGACGCTGCCAAACGAGTGAACGACTGTCGATGTAGCAACGGGGAGACCCCGGAATGGTGTACCTCTCGACGAGGCGCCGAATCAGTCAGGCGCGAAGAAGAGGGGCGACACGGTGAAGACCTTCACACGACGAGACACAGGCACAGTGGCGGCAACCACAGGCGCCGGTCGAACAGCAAAGCGAGCGACCGCAGCCGTTGCCGCACTCGCCATCGCCAGCAGCGTGGCATTGGCAGGAGCGCCGGGCGCAGCGGCTGCTGAAGACCCAGCGAATGTCAGCCTTTCGTACTACGAAACCTATTTCGTCGGCAAGGTCAACTGGTTCAACAGGTCTGTTCGAGTCGATGGCCAGCTCCGCGCCCTGCCAGGCAGCTGTCGACGGGTGCTCGTTCATACGTTTAACTCCGCCCATGTCCAATTGGGCGTCCAAAGCACCAGTCTTCAATGTGGCGAGTCCGAACAACACATCACCGTGCCTGCCGATGTTGCTGGTGGCGCCCGGTTCGTTTGGGTCTTATTCCTCGCACCCGATGGCCGCCAACTGGACAGCTGCGAGGCGGAGCCCGGCTACGAAACTTGTGATTATTGACCACTACGGCGCTTCCCGGTCAGCCCCTGATCCTCGTCACCCACGAAGAAGAACCGCGCCAGCTCCGGTCACCTTCGTATTCGACCGCGCTTTCTGCGGCAGTCTGGGTGAATATACCGCCTGACCCGGGATGGGGGTCGCAATCACCATCTCCTGGGGGCTGCCAGACCGCGCCGGTGGTGCCACGCGTGGCATCCCACCTTTCGCCAACTCGGTTCGACGCCCTCAGTCGACCCTTCCGTCAGCTTCGTTGATTTTCTCATTAGTTCCAGGTTCAGTGAAAGCCAGCTTATTAATGCGCCCCTTATAGAATGCGAGTGTCTGACGACGCTTGAACCGAAGCCACCTCTTATTTCTGACATTAACAAGTCGATTGAGAATTTGCGCGAGGATTGCGATCCGCTTGGTGGCATCAGCAATAAACTTCCAAAGTTCCGCTCCTGCCTCCTCGGACATGGACGGCAATTTATCTAACGTAACTTGGATTGCTATTCGCATCTGAAATATTGCGGTCAACGCGTCCGATACAACCGGCCTCACATCATCGGAGATTGCCGCTTCCAGCAATGCATGGTGATCAAACAAGGAGTCGAGCTCTTTGCAGAGGTTGACATTTGATTCTTCTCTCAGCTTGGCGCGCTCACCTCCTACGCCGCTTACGCCGAACGTCACCGCGACGTCTTGCAGCTTGCGAAGTTTGGCCTGGAAATCCCTGAGAGCCCGCCTTTCGCTCAGGATGCGGTCTTTGCGAGCTTCAAGCCACGGCTTGGCCGCGTACTCCACAAGAAGGGTCACGAAAAGGGCTGTGCCAGCGCTGATAAGCGGCGTCTGCCACCAGTTCATATGGCACCTCGTTGCTCCGACGGGGTAAAGAGCAAACCTTATCGCCTGTTCAATCGCTTCGGCTCCGGCGGCGGCACAGGTCGGCCACTCAGGTCTACCTCGACGTCGGCGAACGTCTTCGTGGCGAGTTCGTCCATACCGTTCGTGACGACGACGCGGTAGCGACCGTCCGGCCAAGGGCGAGGCTCCCAGTTGGCTCGCATCCATCCAGCCACGTCGGTGTCGTCGGTCCACGGGTCCCACGCGTGCTGGATTAGTCGCCAGTCACTCTGTGCGAACAGGTAGACGTACCAGTATGCCGAGTCACTGCGCGTGCCCGGCGTCCATCCCCACGTGTTCATGCCCTACCTGCTCTCAGTGTGCTCGTCTCGCCGTGGGGGAAGCAGGACGGTCGAGCGGTTGTCGAACTTGCGTTCGACAGGGTAAGCGGGTGTGCTGCCGGAGCGCCAGAGGGCATGGCGAAGCCCCCACGGCTGTACCGTGAGGGCTTCGCGTACGACTACGTAGTGTTACTCGCCGAATCGGGCGAGGTAGCCGGTGAGGATCTTGCCGAACTGGTTACGTGCCGTGTAGCCGCTGGCGCAGACCTGGATCTCGCTGCCCACGCCGGTCTCGGTGATCACGAGCAATCGCCCGAACTGGGAGACCTCCCACACTTCGCCGTCGACGGCGCCAGTGCAGGAAGCGTCCGGGATCGCGTGCGCGGCTTCGAGCAGGTACCTGCAAACCGCTTCGGCGTCTTCTTGGGCTTCCTCCAGCGTGGAGGACTCGCCGAACGCGAGGTCGGCACCCCCGGCGGCTTCGCTGACCCGCCACGCGAAGGGGCCTTCGCCGGAGACCTGCGCGTGGTAGTCGCTGATTTGGTCGGCGTAGTCGGTCGACATGACCCATACGTCGGTGCCGTTCTCGTCGGGCACGTCGAGGTCCCAGAAGGGGCCGCTCACATTCTCAACGACGTCGTCGTCGTGGGTGGCGGCGTTTCCGTTGCTGTTGTTCATGTTCGGTTCCTTCGCTCTGGCTGTCCGGGCCGTTGTTTCTGATCTCAGGATCAGCTCTCCAGGCGAGCGCAGACCAGCGACCGCAGATTCCAATCAGGTTCCAGACATGTGATCTCACCGAGATCGGATCCATTCTGGCGCAACGAGTTCGCGGGGTGATCATGTACGAGAACCGGGTTCCGGCGAACTACGTGTTCGGCCAATTGACCAACGCTGCGGCGATCTCCGACACGTCGTTGACCTCGACCGATTTCGCTGCTCTGCAATCGGGATTGAGCACGACGACGTATCTGCCGATCACGCTCCAGGATCCGGCGAACAAGTTCTTCGAGATCGTGTGGGTAACGGCGCACACGGGCGGCTCGAACACGGTGACCGTGGTGCGCGGTCGTGAGGGGACGACGGCACGAGCGTGGCCAGCCTCGACCCTGTGGGCATGCGCACCCACATTGCGGGACGCGGTCCTGCCTGTGCCGAACGCGGCATCACTACCACCCGATCCACACGTCGGGTTGCGCGCGCTTGTTCAGGACACGCAGCTGGTTCTCCAGTGGGGAACCCCTGGTGGTTGGGCGCTGGAGGCAGGTAAGGGAATCCTTGGCCTGATCAAGCGGAACGTGCAGGATCAGAACTCGTCCCTAGTGGACACTCTGATGGAGACCCTGACGATTCCGGGGATGCGCACAACCCGCTACTACAAAGCGGTGTGGTCGTTTAACACGAACGCGACCGGCGCGGTCAACCCGCCGAACGGTACTGCGAGCATCAGGTTGAGCGCGGTCGGGGCGACGGTCTCGATCAACGACGCCGCGATTCGGTCGCAGGGAATCGTCAACCAGGTTTACACCAGTCCCGGGATCGTCGTGGAGACGATCTTCACTGTGCCCGCTGACGGGACGTATCAGCTCGGGTGCACAGCCAACTCGGGCGCGTCGACGGGCGGAACCGTGCTGACGATCCTCGCGTCCGGTGCGGCGGGCGACGTCAACGCGGCGAACAAGCGAGCATTCTGGGTCGAGGACATGGGGCTTAGGTAGGCCGGTTTGCAGGCAGGAAAGGGGAATCCCCCACGGGGTGCCGTGGGGGATTCATGAACCAGCTTCGGCTAGCGGACGATCTTCTCCTTGCCCTGGAGGAAGACGACGACCTGCCCGTCTTCCTGGACCTGCTGCGTGACGTTCACGCCGAGGTCACGGCTACCGGCCGCACGGCGCACGGCGGCCTTCACCGAGTCCACGAGCTTCTGGTCGTTCGCCATGGGGGCCAGCGCAAACGGAGTCTTGTCGTCGTAGCTCTTCTGGACCAGGTCCGCCAGCGGGTTGGGCTTGCGATTTCCCTTGGTGGGCAAGGGCATGGCCTCGGCCTTGGTGGCACCGAGGGCCAGCTGGCTGTAGAGGTCACCGTTCCCACGGCTGGTGGCCTCGGTCGCCGGGGCGGCGGGCGCCGGGGTGCTGGCCGCCTTGGGGGCGGGAGCGGTGGGCTTGGGGGCCGCCTTGGGGGCCGCCTTGGGGGCGGTCTTGGTGGTGTTGGTGTTGGCAGCCATGGTGTTTCTCCCTGGTGGTGTAGGTGGTGGGCCTGTGTGCCCCCCGCTGACAACAACATTCGACTGTTGCGCGCGAGCGAGACAAGCGACGCCGCCGGGAAATCGTTGAGCCATTCGAGCGTTCACAGACAGGAGTCCGATGATCGCCAATCAGTGCTGGAGCAAGGGCGGGGAGCGGTGAGCGAGCGATACGTGGAGTACGTGGCGGTCGATGACGTCGTACCGGCGGGGCGCAACGCGAAGCAGCACGACACCGTGGGCATCGCGCGCAGCATCGGCCACTTTGGACTCGCCGAGCTGCCGCTTATTGACGAGCGCACCGGCCGTCTGGTCGCTGGGCATGGCCGGTATCTCCAGCTGCGTGAGTGGGCGGGGGAAGGCCGCGACGCACCGGAAGGCGTGCGGGTCGATGACGATGGGCGCTGGCTGATGCCAGTCATCCGGGGCTGGGCGTCGCGTTCGGACGACGACGCCGAGGCGTATCTGATCGCGTCGAACCAGCTGACGGTCAAAGGCGGCTGGGATGACCACCTGCTCGCGGAGATGCTGCACGATCTCGGCGAAGCGCAAATGCTGGACCTCACCGGCTACGAGGCCGATGACCTCGTCGCGCTGGAGGACGCGCTCGGCGCCGCCCCCGGCGACGACGGTGACGGCGCGGGCGAAGCACCGCTGGACAAAGGAGACGCGCTCCGGCTGGCAGGGGTGACCGTGGGCGAACCCGACTACGACACCGAGACCGGACAGGTCTGGAGCGTTGGCCGTCACGTCCTCGTGGTCGCCGACGTCCACAAGGGCTGGCCCTTGTGGACGCCCTTGCTCGGTGAAGGCGACTTGTTCTGGCCGTACCCGACGATGCTGGCGCCCTGGACGGACAAGGCGGACGCGCACCGCGTGGTGATGGTGCAGCCGTTGCCGTACCTGGCCGGGTGGCTGCTGACGAAGTGGAAGCGGATCTCCGGGGAGGAACCGATGCTGGTGTCCACTTCGGCTTCGGGGCGTGCGGCGTGATCCGTACAGCCGGCGGAACGTTCGACCGGAGCGCCGCCCCGATCTACTTCGCGGCCGGTGAATCCTCGGCCTACCCGCGTCATCTGCTGCTCGCGGTCAACGACTTGTACCACCGTTCCCAGGAACAGCGCATGGTCCGGTTGCTGGACGAGGGTCACGTGATCCTGCTCGACAGCGGGATCTTCAACCTGACCAACGAGCACAAGCGCGCTACCGGCTGCACGATGGACGAGGCGCTTTCGCTGCCCCCGGACGAAATCCAGGGCTTCGACCGGCTCTTTGACCGGTACGTCGAACTGGCCACACGGTACGAAGACCGGCTCTGGGGTTACATCGAGCTGGACCAGGGCGGCCGGGACAACAAGACCCGCACCCGCCAACGGCTCCACGACCTCGGACTGAACCCGATCCCCGTCTACCACCCGCTCAATGACGGGTGGGACTACTTCGATGACCTCGCCCGCGGTTACGACCGCCTGTGTTTCGGCAACATCGTCCAGGCCAACCACCCGACGCGTATCCGGCTGCTGCACACGATGTGGGAACGACGCCGCCAGTACCCGGACCTATGGGTTCACGTGCTCGGGCTGTCCGCCTGTGAATGGTGCCTGCCGTGCCCGCCGGACTCGTGCGACTCGTCGTCCTGGCTGAACAGCCTCCGCTACCCGTCGGTGCGCACCGAGTCCGCCGCGCTCCGGCGCCTCGGCGAGCTGGGCCACCGATTCCTCTACGGACCAGGCGGAAACCGGGACGAGGCGTGCCAGATGCACGCCGACGTCATGGACCACACCAACCAGATCTGGCAGGCGCTCAACGCCCTGCACACCGACCTCGGAGCCCCGGCGCACCCCGAGCGAGACCCCCGTGAAGGCGAGCTGATGCCGTCGTGACCGAGACCGTGACCGTGTGGACCACCGTGACCGCCCCCGGTTTCCACCGCTGGCCCGCCGCTACCGGACTCCGGTCCTATCTGGCCGACCGGCACCGGCACCTGTTCCACATCACCGCGCACGTCGCCGTCGAGCACAACGACCGGTACCTCGAGTTCCACGACTTGCAGGACATCATCCGGGCGTGGTGGGGACCAGGTGCTCGCGAGTGCGGCACCGCGAGCTGTGAAGACCTCGCACAGGACCTATGGAATGTCCTGGAAGACGGGTACCAGCTGAGCCCCGTGCGGATCGAGGTATCCGAGGACGGCGAGTCCGGCGCGGCCCTGACGGCGGTGGACTGAATGGACAGCGGCACCGCCACCGTGACCATCGACCACAACTTCGAGACCGCGCACCGGCTCCCGCACCTACCCGGCAAATGCGTCTCACTGCACGGGCACTCGTGGTGGGCCGAGGTCACCGTCACCGCGCCCGCCCTGGACAAGGCCGGGATGGTGATCGAGTTCGGCCCGTTCAAGAAGGCCGTGCGCGGCTGGATCGACCAGCACTTCGACCACGGCGTCCTCCTCGGACCGGACGACCCGCTCGTCCAGCCACTCCGGACAGAGGGCTGCAAGGTCTACGTGATGCCCGGCTGGCCGACCGTCGAAGCCGTCGCCCGCCACCTCGCCGAGCAGGTCGAAGCTCTCCTCGGCGAGATTCCGCACGCCTCCGGGACCCGTGTGACCGCCGTCGACGTCCGCGAAACCCACGTGAACCGAGCCGGATGGAGGGCGACGCCATGACGACCACCGAAGTACCGGCCACATCGGACACGCTCGTGGTCTCCGAGGTGTTCGGCCCGACCGTCCAGGGCGAGGGGCCGACCACCGGACGCCGCGCGACCTTCGTCCGGCTCGGGGGCTGCAACCTGTCCTGCTCGTGGTGCGACACCGCCTACACCTGGGACAGCTCCCGCTACGACCTGCGCGCCGAGCTGCGGCGCCTGCCCGTCGACGCGATCGCCGCGCGGGCTCTCGCCGGCAGTCCCGGCCTGGTCGTCATCTCCGGCGGTGAGCCGCTGATGCACCAGAACCAGCCTGGATGGACAGTCCTGCTCGACACGCTCGCCACGGCCGGAGCGGATATCGAGGTCGAGACCAACGGCACGATCGCGCCCACCGTCAAGACCCTGGCGTCCGGCGCCCGGTTCAACTGCTCCCCGAAGCTCACGCACTCCGGCGACCCACTGGACAAGCGCATCCGGCCCGAGTCGCTCACCGCCTTGGCCGAGTCCGGCCGCGCGGTCTTCAAGTTCGTGTGCGCCGGTCCGGACGATGTGGACGAAGCCGCCGAGCTGATCCACCGCTACGGCATCCCGCCCGCGACGGTATGGATCTCCCCGGAGGGCACCGACGCCGAGCAGGTTCTTCACCACGGCAAAGCTGTGGCCGAACCCGCGATCAGGCACGGCTTCAACCTCGGCACCCGGCTGCACACCCTGCTGTGGGGGAAGGAAAGACGACGATGAGCACCGACGCCCTGACCTCCGGTATCCGCTCGTGGCTGAGCGACCGCGGGCTTGATCCCGATGACCCGAACCTGACGGACACGCCCGCGCGGGTCGCCCGCGCCTGGACCGAACTCACCTCCGGCTACGGGCACGACCCGGCCGAGCTGCTGTCGCGGACGTTCCCCGTCGACCGGGCCGACGGCATGATCGCCGTCACCGGAGTCTCGTTCACCTCGGTCTGCGCCCACCACCTGATGCCCTTCACTGGCACCGCGACGATCGCGTACCTGCCGGTCGCGGGCGCCCCGGTCGTCGGGCTCTCGAAACTTCCGCGCCTGCTCGACATGTTCGCCCACCGGCTCCAGGTTCAGGAACAGCTGACCTGGCAGATCACCGACGCTCTCGACGCGCACCTCAAGACCGAGGGCGCGGCGTGCCTGGTCCGCGCCGAACACGGATGTATGACCCAGCGCGGCATCCGCAAGCAGGGCGCGTCGATGGTGACCACCAGCCTGACCGGCCGCTTCGCCACGGACGCCGAGCTGCGCGACCAGCTCTGGGAGATGCACCGGGGAGGCTGATCACGTGGGCCGACGCGGAGTGCCGCCCAAGCCGACCGCCCTGCGCATCATCGAGGGCGACAAGCACACCGAGCGGTACAACCACCACGAGCCCATCCCGCGCTCGGGACGCCCGGAGTGTCCGGACGATGTGGCCGACGCGGTCCGGGAGATCTGGGACTACACGGTGTCCGAGCTGGACGCGATGGGCATCGCCCACGCCTGTGACCGGGACACGCTGCTCGTCTACTGCGAAGCCGTGGTCGCGCACCGCCGCGCCTCGGCGCTCGTGGCCAAAAGCGGCGTCCTTCAGAAAGGACTCCACGGCGGCTTCGTGCGCAACCCCGCGCTGATCATCCAGCGGGATTCTGCGCACGTGATCAGGGCGTTCGCGCAGGAGTTCGGGCTCACCCCGTCCGCGCGGACCCGGATCGAGCAGAAGGACGGGGCCAGCAGTGGCGACGCAGGCAACCCGTTCGCGGGCGCGGGCTAGCAACCAAGGTCACGATGCTTGGACCAGTGCAAATACAAGATGCTAGGCCGATCGGGTGGTTCGGATCGAGCGAGCTTGCCATTTGTGGCTGAACTGTCGGTGGCCGGGTGTATCACCTGGGTGACCGCACATTCAGGGAGGGTAAGTCGTGCCACCACGCAACTACACAGTCGGCGACCGCGCCGCGCTCATTTTGTTCGGGCAGGGCAAGTGCTACTGGGGTCCAGGCTGCACGGAGCCCCTGCTCAGGAAAGTCGAAGATCGATATCGAATGAACCTGCAAATTGCACACATTCGGTCAGATGAAGTAGCAGCAGAACGTTACGTCTCCGGTATATCAAAGGCGAAAGTCGACGCCTTCGAAAACCTGCTCTTTCTCTGCAAACCACATCATGACACGATCGACGAGCCGGGAGCAGGCACGCGATTCACAATCAAAGTTCTTGAAGAGTGGAAGAATGAGCGCGAATTTGGACTCTACGACGGACTGCAAGGCTTGCGAGACTTGGACGAAGGCGAGCTAGTCGACCGAATAGCCGTGGCAGTTGACGAGCAGAACCGCGATATTCGCACAACTTTGGACCGACTTGAGAAGACTGATGCCGAAGCGGCTGCACTTATTCGTGAGTTGAATCACGAAATAAGGGAGCTGCGCAGGTCGGGATCGGTCCTCGATTATGATGCGGTCAACATGCTTGGCACTGCCGCACATGATCTCATCCACCTTCCGGACAGCGCTTCACAGCTATTTATGGCAGCGCGTGACCTTTCGCACCTTCGTGACAGTGCAGCCATGCTGGATAGGGCTGCTAGCAATGCTTCTGGGCTGCAGGATGTGATCGCGATGCTAGACAGTGCAGTGGAACGCGCCCGAGGAATGATGTAGGCGACTCGTTTCCGCCGTCCTTGTCCCCAAACGCTCCCATTCGGGCAGAGGGGCAAGGGCGGCGGTGGCGACGCAGGCAACCCGTTCGCGGGCGCGGGCTAAGCGCGCCCCCAGCCGAGCCACCCTGGAACACCTCCGGATCTCCCCGGAGGTTGGCTGGTACCTGCACTCGCGCGGTATCCCGCTCCCGGACTGCCCGCCCGCCATCAAGACCCCGGAAGGCAGTGCCCGGCGCGGCGCCCAGTTCGATCCGGCCCGTGTGGACCGGGTGCTCGACGTCTTCTCCCGGCTGCGCCACACGCAAGGGAAGTGGGCCGGGCAGCCGCTCCGGCCTGACCCGTGGCAGGTCGCCTACGTCCTGGCACCCGTGTTCGGCTGGGTGTACCGCGACGCCGACGGCGACTGGGTCCGCGTCGCCCGCCGCGTGTACGTCGACGTCCCGCGCAAGAACGGCAAAACCACGCTCTCCGGCGGGTTCGCCACCTACCTCACCTGTGCCGACCACGAGCAGGGCGCGCAGGTCTACGCCGTCGCGTCCGGCCGGGACCAGGCACGGTACTGCTTCGACCCGGTCCGCCAGCTCGCGCAGAAATCCCCGGCGCTCTCGCCATACGTGAAGGCCCTGCAAAGCCGGATCATTCACCAGCCCACCGGCAGCTATTTCGCCGTCGTGTCCAAGATGGCCGACCTGCTCCACGGCGCGAACGTGCACGGCGCGATCATCGACGAGCTTCACGTCCACAAGACCGCGGACCTCGTGGAAGCCGTCGAGACCGGAACCGGCTCCCGGACACAGCCGCTCGTCTTCACCATCACCACCGCCGACGACGGCCGGACGACCACCATCTACGCCCGCCGCCGGCACTACGTCGAACAGATCGCGCGCGGAGCACTCCGGGACCCGTCGATGTACGGCGTCGTGTGGGCGGCCGACGAGGACGACGACCCGTTCGCCGAGTCCACCTGGAAGAAGGCCAACCCCGGCTACGGGATCTCACCGTCGAAGTCCTACCTAGAGAACGCGGCCAAGGAAGCCCGTAACTCCCCAGTCGACCTCGCGAAGTTCCTGCGCCTGCACCTGGGAATCCGAACCCGCCAGCAGACCCGCTACCTCGACCTCGACGTCTGGGACCGCAACGCGTCCATCGTGGACGAGCAGCGCCTCGCCGGGGCCAGCAGTTACGGCGGGCTCGACCTCGCGTCCACCAGCGACCTGTGCGCCTTGTGCTGGTGCTTCCCAGACGGTACCGGCGGTCACGACCTCCTGTGGCGCCTGTGGTGCCCGGAACGAGCCCTGGAAGCCCTGGACCGCCGAACAGCGGGACAAGCGTCCGCGTGGGCTCGTCGTGGCCTGCTCACCGTGACCCCCGGCGACGTCGCCGACTACGACTACATCCGCGCCCAGATCAACGCCGACCGCGAAACGTTCCTCGTCCGCGAGATCGCCTACGATCCCTGGAACGCCTCCCAGCTGGTGACCGACCTGCTCGGCGACGGCGTGCCCATGGCGAAGATGCGCCAGGGCTTCGCCACCATGTCCAGCCCCACCAAGGAATTCCAGCGCCTCGCACTCGAAGGCACCGCCGAGGCGCCCCGACTCCGGCACGGCGGGAACCCAGCGCTCCGCTGGCAAGTCGACAACCTCGCCGTGGAGATGGACGCAGCCGGGAACGTCAAGCCCAGCAAGCGAAACAGCGGAGACAAGATCGACGGAGTCGTTGCCGCGATCATGGCCCTCGACCGCGCCGTCCACTACACACCGCCCCGCCGCAGCGCTTACGACGATGGTGACCTCGAAATCGTCTAGGTCAGCTAGCTGGGCTTCCCGATCGCCCGCGGTTCGCTGACGTCGTACGTCTCCAGCTCGATCAGTACCCGGGAGTCCTTTTCGCTGGGTTTGACAACTTTCCGAATCAACGTGACCTTCTGCTCCCAGCGCAAGATTCGTTGCTGGTCAGAGGATCGAAGCGTTGCGGTCAGCGATCGTATGTCACCGACGTCTTTCAGCGGCGACAGCCCAGTCAGCTCAATGTGAAGCTCCGCCTCGCCAGTCCAGGAATTCGGAGTTTGACCTCCCATTGAAGGCAGTTCGCCTGCCCCGACACGTCGCCCGGTCGAATCGTGAACGACTACCGAAACGTCCTCGGCACGGAACCCGGCCATGTTCCTGATCTCTACCGTTTCACTGGTAGTCGAGTCCGGGAGGTTACTGCGGGTGTTGTGGAGCGCGAGGTAAGGACGGGTCGCGTACGCCAGGGCCTCACGACTCTCTCGTGCCGCCTTACCACTCGTCAGCGCTGACCTCCACGCTGCGGTCGCGGATGCGGCGCCCGCGACGGCGCTGATCATCCCTGCCACAGCTGCGAATACCTGTACGTCGGCCACGCAGTCTCCTCCCGAATATCGGCGCGTTCACCAATCGCCCGTCGCGAAGACGCTACCTGGTCTGGAGGTCGCGACATGGGCACTGCGCTGGCCTGTATCTGCGTGTCGGTGCTGAGCGCCTTGGCGATCTTCTACCTCGTTAGCCACTTGCAGGAAAGAAGCTTGGCAGTTCGCAGTCGCGTGGTGGTGAACCTCGTAGACGACCAGGCCTTGACCGGCATCCTTTGGCTGCGTCGCCGCAACCTCGTCTTGCTGCGGTCCGCCGAACTCGTCCAGCCGGGCCGTGAGCCCATCCGGATGGACGGTGACGTGGTGATCGAACGCGACCGCATCAACTGGGTCCAGATCGTGGGGTCCTGATGGCATTCGTGGTCTCTCAAGGGATTCTCGAATCGGTCCACCAGTACCAGACGGCGACAATTCCTGTAGGCGGAGCGGTCATGCTCGCCGATGGCCTCGCACAGGACTACGCCACGATCTGGAAGACACAGCCGCAGGTCCGGACGGTCGTCTCGTTCCTCGCGCGCAACATCGCTTCACTCGGTCTGCACCTGTACCGGCGTGAGTCCGATGTGGACCGCACCCGGCTGACCGACCATCCGATAGCGGCCCTGCTGTCCAGGCCGAACGGGTTCACCACCCGCTACCGGCTGATCGAAGCACTGGTGTCGGACCTCGCCATCTACGACAATGCGATCCTCGCCAAGGTGGACGGCGTCGGGCTCGTCCGACTGGATCCGCGCTTCGTCACCCCGATCTCCAGCAGCCAATTCGCGGTCGAGACCTACCGATACCGGGGAACCACCGGATACCGCGACCTTCCCGCTTCTCAGATCGTGCACTTCCGTGGCTACAACCCGGTCGACATTCGCTGGGGCTGCTCGCCGATGGAGACCCTGCGGCGGATTTTGTCCGAAGAGTTCGAGGCCGCGCGGTACCGCGAACAGCTCTGGCGCAACGGCGCACGGCTCGCGGGTTACCTCAAGAGGCCACTGGAGGCGCCCGACTGGGGGGACGACGCCCGCGAGCGGTTCCGCCGCTCCTGGCAGGCGCAGTACACAGGGGCCGGAGCGAGGGCGGGCGGCACGCCGATCCTTGAGGACGGCATGGAATGGGTGTCCGCGTCAGTGACGCCGGAGGCCGCGCAGTACATCGAAGCCCGGAAGTTGACGCGGGAAGAGGTCGCCTCGGCCTACCACATCCCGCTGCCCATGGTCGGAATCCTGGACCACGCGACCTACAGCAACATCCAGGAACAGCACAAGCACCTCTATCAGGACACGCTCGGCCCGTGGCTGACGATGATCACCGAGGAATTCGGCCTGCAACTTCTTCCGGATTTCCCGGACTCCCAGGACCTTTACCTCGAATTCAACCTCGCCGAGAAGTTGCGCGGCTCGTTCGAGGAACAGGCAGCCCAGCTCCAGACCAGTGTCGGAGCGCCGTGGATGACCCGCAACGAAGCCCGTGGCCGCGTGAACCTCCCGCAAATCGAGGGCGGCGACGAGCTGGTCACCCCGCTGAACGTGCTGACCGGCGGCCAAGCCTCGCCGACCGACAGCGCACCCGAACCCAAAGCCGTGCTCGCCGCTGCCACGAGACTCCTGGAGGGCGCCGCGTAATGAGGAAGACCAAGACCTGCCCGGTCCGGATCAAGGCGGCCGGAGAACAGGACGGCACCGAGGACGGGGTGTTCGAGGCCATTGTGGCCGCGTACAACGTGGACTCGGTCGGGGACAAGATCGTGCCTGGCGCGTTCGCCGACACCCTCGCCGAGTGGAAAGCCTCGGGTGATCCGATCCCCGTTCTGTGGTCGCACATGTCCCATGACCCGGACTACCACATCGGCTACGTCGAGGACGCCGAGGAACGGGAAGAGGGCCTGTGGGTCCGCGCCCGAATCGACCTCGACGAGCCCAAGGCCGGCAAGATCTACCGCCTGCTGAAAGGCCGCCGGGTCCGGCAGTTCTCGTTCGCCTACGACATTCAGGAGGGCGGCTGGATCGACAAGACCAACGACGAGGACGGCGACGAGAGCTACTACGAGCTGCGCAAACTCAAGCTCTACGAGGTCGGCCCCACCCTGATCGGTGCGAACCAGGACACCGAACTGCTGACCGTGAAAGCCCCGCCCGCCCCGGCCCAGCCCGAGGCCCCGCCCGCGAAGGCGGATCTGGCACTGTCGGAGAAGAACACGACCGACCTCCGCGCGGCTCTAGCGAAGATCGCCGACGGGGCCGCCGCCCTCGAATCGGCTCTGTCCAGCTTGGACAGTGATGACGAGGACGAGAAAACCGGGACTTCCCTGGAGGTTTCCCGGCCTGATCCGCCGACGCCAGTCGACGCGGCACCGTCCACGGAGGCCAGCTCGGTCCGCTTGCGCGCCTCCCTGGCGCTGCTGGACGCCGAGTCGTAGCCGCTCACCGTCCACCCCATCCGAAAGCCTGACGTACCACGGCCACGCCCGACCCCGCCCGCGCTCCCGTCGTCTCGACGGTGGGCGCCAGCTCGGCACGGGAACCGCCTCTCTTCGTCTGCGCGTGCGCACGAACTGAGGATTTCCCTTGAGTGACAAGATTTCCCAGCTCACCGACGAGCTGAAGAAGCACCTGAACGACGCGAAGTCCCTCGCGGCGAAGGCCGAAGAGGACTCGCGCGACTTCACCGACGACGAGCGGGCCGCGGTCACCGCCGCGATGAGCAAGGCTCAGGACGCCAAGCGCGCACTGGACGCCGCGAAGGCCGACAACGCGGTCCGCGACGCCATCCAGGATCTCGGCGACGCTGTGGGCCTGGCCGACGCGCAGGCCGAGGAGAAGACCCGCCGCGAGCAGGCCGCCCGCGACGGCTACACGGGCACCCGGACCAGCATCGGCGAAACGTTCGTCACCTCCGAGCAGTACAAGGACATGCTGCGGTCCGCGCCGAACGGCCAGTTCGCCAAGGACATGCGCGTTCAGAGCCGCCCGCTCGGTGTCAAGGAACTCGTCACGGGACTGAGCCCCACCTCGGGCGGCGCGCTCCGCACCGAAGACTACCGGGGTGTCCTGGTCGGACCGGAGCAGTTCTTCCGGCCGCTGACGTTGCGACAGCTCGTCACCGGCGGCACCACGACCTCCGACCAGGTCGAGTACGCCCGCATCACCGGCTGGTCCAACCGGGCCGCCCCTGTTCCGGAGGCCACCACCTCGGCCCCTGTGGGCTCGGGCGACCCGGCGGTCACGCCCGCCCAGGCGGGTGTGAAGCCCGAGTCGGGGTTCTCCACGGTCCGGGTCACCACCCCCGTGCGGACCATCGCGCACTGGATGCCCGTGACCAAGCGGGCTCTGTCCGACGCCGCGCAGGTCCGAACCTTGATCGATAACTTCCTCGAGGTCGGCCTTGAGGAAGAGCTGGAAGACCAGATGATCGCCGGAACGGGCGTTGGCGAGGACTTCGAGGGACTGGCCCATGTGTCCGGGACCCAGACACAGCCTGCTGTCCCCGACCCGGCAGGAAAGCCGCCGGGGTTCGGCAAGCTCCTCGCGGTCCGGCGCGCGAAGACGAAGGTGAGGATCGCGGGCCGCTCTGTCGCCAACGGCGTCGTCATCCATCCACTGGACCTCGAAGCCATGGACGAGATCTCGGACATGGACGGAAGGTTCTACTTCGGCGGCCCAGCAGGGACGAACGGCACGTCGCCGCTGTGGGGCCTGCCGGTCATCGAGTCCGAAGCCGCGACACCGGGACAGGCGTGGGTCGGCGACTTCCGCAAGGCCATCTTGTGGGACCGCCAGCAGGCGTCGGTGACCGTCACCGACAGCCACGCGGACTTCTTCGTCCGCAACTTGGCGGCCATTCTCGCGGAGATGCGCGCAGCTTTCGGCATCGTCCAGCCGTCCGCGTTCTGCAAGGTCACCCTCGTCTGATGCGTGGTTGTCCCGTCTGCGGAAGCCGCTACTTCTCTTGCGGGACAACCACGTCGACCACCGGCGTAGACGAACGAACACGAGAGGCGCCAGCCATGGCAGAGCTACGCGAGTACCGCGTCACCGTCAACGGCCACCCGACCGTTATGAACCTGTCGGAGGAGGACGCCGCCCGGCTCGGCGGCATCCCCGTCGAAAGCGAGCCCCGGGCCAAACAGCGCTCGGAACCACCGAACAAGGCGCGCGCGGTCACCAACAAGACCGATTCTCCTGCGGCGGACGACCGGTAGCCCTAGTCGACAGGGCCGTACACCTCGCGTGCCTCGAACTCCTCGTCGTCGTCTCGTGTAGTGACACCGACTTCGATCCTGATCTCCCAGAGTAAGTGGTCAGCCGCGAAGACCATCTCACCGACGTAGCCGAGATCGCCTTCGACTACTTCTGCCATACCCCAGGCGAACTGATCCAACAGCGCCCGGACCGCTTTGCCACTGACGACACGAGCGCGCAAGTGAGACTGCCGCACCACACGAAGACGCTCATTGAGCAACGTGAGATCGGGTTCCTTCTCGCGCACTTCGTTCATGACCTCGTCGACGAGGGGAACCAGCTCCGCGTAGAAGTCGACGCGGCGGTTGTACAGCTCCTTCTCACGTTCTAGCGCTTGTGCATGTTCCAGCTCCTCGCGTTGACGCCGAAGAGACAGCCAGGCAGTCAGCCAGGATCCAAGCAGCGTAAAAGCTCCGGTGACGATCGCGGTCACGAGCACGAACCACCAGGGCGCCGACGTCATGCGCACCACGATAACGAGGCAAGGGGGCGTGCCATGCCCCTTCCTCCGCTGGCCGATCCAGAAGTCCTCGCGCGTTGGACAGGGCGAACGGAGACTGACCCAGCGGTAGCCGATGCCCTTGCGGCCGCGTCTGCGCGATTCCGGGGAGAAGTGCGCCATTCCGTGTCGCGTGTGGCCGATGACGAAGTACGGCTCGACGCGCACGGCGGCACCGTGCTGGCACTGCCCGCCGCGCCCGTCGTGGCGGTGAGCCTGGTCGAGGTCCAGGGGACCCGTGTCACGGATTTCACCTGGTCACGCGTCGGGGTACTGCGCCGCAAGCCCGGATGGCCGGACGAACTGGACTCGGTCCGAGTCGTCTACACCCACGGGTACGAGCCCGTCCCGGAGGACATCTCGGAGGCGGTCATCGGCGAAGCCCGCTATCTGCTCACCGTCCAACCGGGCCTGACCTCGATGACCGTGGGCGGTGAATCCGTAGCGTTCGCCAACCCGACCGCGACGACGCCTCTGGCCTGGACACAGGCGGTCGACCGGTACCGGCTCAACCGCGGGGATCTTCCGTGATCTTCGGCGACACCATCACGATCATCCGGCCTGCGATCGGCCGCGACCGGTTCGGCTCGGACGTCCTGGACTACGACGCCGGCAACCGAGCCGTCGTGACGGGCGTGTGCGTGCAGCCGCGATCGTCCACGGAGGCCACCAGCGCCTCACGGGACACAAGCGACGCCCGCTCGATGGTCACCACGGGATGGCGGATCTACACCCCGGCGGGCATGGACCTCGACGTGACCCCGGTCGACCGGATCGAGTGGGCGGGCCGGGCCTGCGAGGTCGTCGGCGAAATCGCCCGCTGGCCCCATCCGATCCGCCCCGGCGCGGTGCACCACTGCGAAGTCGACATCGAGAAGGTGACTGGCTGATGGCTCTGACAAACCGCGAGTTCCGCGCACTCATGCGCCTTCCTGGGCTACGCGGCCGGCTGCGCGGCGTCGCCGACGGTGTCGCCGCCCGGACCCGCGCGAACCTTGCCGCCGCCAGGGTTGACGCCGTGGTGAGCGTGGAGGAAGGCATCCGCCCGAGGGGCCGCAGCTACGCACGCGTGATCCACGACGACCCGTTCGGCGAGTTCGGCACCAAAGACGTTCCCCGCCATCGCGCGCTCGGCCGCGCGATCGGCGGCAAATAGAAGGAGACCACCGTGGCCCGAGTGATCATCGCGTTCCACCCCGACCACACCCAGGTCGGCAAGACCGTGACCGTGGACGACGACCAGGCCGTGACCATGGTCGCTGAAGGCCGCGCCCGCTACGCAGACGACGAGGCCGCCCCGAGTGACGTTGTACGCAAGCCCGCGCCCAAGGCCATCGGCGAGAAGTGAGCGACGTCGAGGCCCTGGTCGTGAGCTGGCTCGCCGGGCGCCTCGACGGAACCCGCGTCGTCGCCGAGCTGCCCGCCGAGTTCGAACGGCACCTCCCGGTAGTCCAGGTCACCGCCCTGCCGGGACCGAAGGACACGCGCCCGTGGAACCACCGGCACCCGTTGCTGTGGCGGCCCCGCGTGGACCTCGACGTGTTCGCCACGTCCCGAGCCGCCGCATTCGACCTCGCGTCCACAGTGGCCGGGCACCTGCACGACCTGACCGGACAGGGCAGCCCGTGGGGCCACGTCGCCGCTGTGGCCGAACCAGCCGGTCCGGCGTGGCGCCCCGACTACAACACGGCGGTCCGCCGATGCGGGCTGACCGTCGAACTCACGCTCCGGGCCGACTAGCCCGCCAAGAACCGCCCCCGCTCTCTTCGCTCACCAGGGGACTCCGCGAGCACAAGGGAGAAACCCGTGGCATTGAACAGCACCCTCGCGCGTCTGGGTGTGACCGGAGCGCTCTATGTCGGTGCCGTGGGCACGACGGCGCCGAGCGCGACCACCCTCGGACCGTGGGCGCCCGCGATGCGCGACCTCGGCTACATCAGCGATGACGGCATCGTCGAGGGCGTCGATGAGGACAAGGAGGAGTTCGTGCCGTGGCAGAGCGCGACTCCGATCCGCTCGGAGATCACGAAAGCGACCCAGACCTATCAGGCCACGCTCTGGGAGAGCAAGTTCGACACCATCAGCCTGTACTACCGGGTCGGTCAGGAAGACATGACGCAGACCGGAACCGGCCCGGACGCGGTGGTTTCCTTCATGGACAAGGGAAAGCCGAAGCGGGACCTGCGGTGCTTCGGGATCGACGTCATCGACGGCGCCTACCACCGCCGGGTCTTCCTACCCATGGCCGAGGTGACCGAGCGCGGCGAACTCACCTAC
The DNA here is from genome assembly GCF_055598845.1 of Amycolatopsis sp. NPDC039088. Classification (NCBI taxonomy): domain Bacteria; kingdom Bacillati; phylum Actinomycetota; class Actinomycetes; order Pseudonocardiales; family Pseudonocardiaceae; genus Amycolatopsis; species Amycolatopsis sp. NPDC039088. The sequence continues at coordinate 49,559 of NZ_JBVKAE010000003.1, forward strand.
AAGTCCGACACGTTGATCGGCTACGAGGTCACGATCACCGCCTACCCCGGCTCTGACGGCTACTCCGCCCTGCGGGTCTTCAAGGAAGGCTGGGAACTTCCCACGCCGTCGTGACCGGTCTCTAGCGGGGGCCGATGTGGACAACTGGTGAGCGGTCCACATCGGCCCCCTTTCTCTTGCTCACCAACGCTCACCGGATGGAGAACCCGAGTGTCCACAATCGATATGGACGCGATCCTCGCCCAGCGCGAGGAAGCCACCGGATCCGCCGACACCTTCAAGTTCGTGTTCAAGGGCAAGGACTGGGTCTGCATGGACCCGATCACCGCCGACGACGACTGGAAAGACGGCCTGCTCGATCTGGACACCGACGTCGAGGTAGCCGAGTACTACCTCGGTTCCGACCAGTACAAGACGTTCGTGAAGGAGGGCGGCCGGGCCGGATACGTCATCCTGGCCATCAACTCCTACATGCAGACGATGCGGCAGGAACAGGAGGACGGGCGCCCTACACGGCGGCGGACCTCCTCGCCGAAGCGCCGGAAGCGATAGAGGCCGCGCTCTGCGCGACCTACGCGCCCCGTAACCCGATCGCGGAGTTCTGGCGCGGGGACATCACCCTGCGCCATCTCCGGGTCCTGATCGAACATCTCCCACCCGACTCCGCGTTCCATCGCACGGTGCACGGGCACGCGTGGTCCGACGTCGAATACCTCCTCGCGGTCATCGCAGACCGGGTCGCCGAAGGCACCTTCGTGACCGGGCGCGGCGCTCAGATGAAGGGCCTGCATCGGCCGAAACCCGTGCCCCGCCCCGGCGACGAGCGCAAAGGCCGGATCGGTGACCGCGCCGGACGCAGCGCCGAAGACGTCATCGCCTACCTCGACACCTTCAAACCCGATCGGTCCGCCGCCACTGGCTGAGACACCCGCGGGGAGGTGTCCACAGTGGCCGAGTCCGGCGAGGTGTACTGGGTCGAGGTCCTTCCCTCGGCGCGGCGCTGGGGAACCATGCTGGCCAAAGAGGCCAGTGGCGCGGGCAAGCGCGCGGGCGATCAGCTGTCGAAGGAACTCGATAGCGCTTCGGCGAAGGCCGGGCGAACTGCCGGCAAGAACCTGACCGACGGCATGGCCGCCGCCGAGGCCGAGGTCAAGAAGATCGGTGACCAGCTCAAGGCCGCCCGCGACAAGGAAGCCGACTCGGCCGGGCGCGTCCGGGTCGCCGAGCAGCAGCTCGCCGAGGTCCGCGCGAAGAGCGGGACTCGGGCGTCCCAAGTGGCCGCCGCCGAGGAACGCCTCGCCACCGCCCAGCGCAACCACTCGCGCGTGCAGGAGCGGGTCACCGCCGTAACCGGCGACTACGAGCGGGCACAGCGCAACGCCACCGAAGCCACCGAGTCCATGCGGCTCTCCGGTGACGACGCGTCGGCCACGATGGACAAGTTCGGCTCCGCCCTGGGCAAGGTCGATGACGTCAACCTGCGCCGTGCGCACAAGTCGATGATCGGGTTCGGCGCCGGGGCCTACAGCGCCGCCGCTGCGGTGTCCCTGCTCGGCCACGCCGCGCTCGGGATCGGCGGCATGGCCAGCGCGATCGCCACCGCCTCCGGTGCCGCGCTCGTCCTGCCCGGCGCCGCGTTCGCCGGGGCGGCGGCCGTCGGCACGCTCGTGCTCGGCGTCCAGGGCATGGGCGACGCGATGAAGGCCGTGGCCGAAGGTGACGCCAAGAAACTCAACGAAGCCCTGTCCGGCATGGCACCCTCAGCCGCCGCGCTGGTGCGGGAGATGGCGGCCTTGAAACCCCAGTTCTCCGCCATGCAGGACGCGGTCCAGCAACGCCTCTTCGAGAACGTCTCGGCCGAACTGCGCCCGCTGGCGAACCAGTACCTTCCCGTGGCCAACCGGCAGCTGACGTTCCTGGCCGCCGGGTACAACACTGCCGCGCTGCAAGCGATCGCGTTCACCCGGCAGGCCCGCACCGTCGATGACGTGAACGTGATGCTCGGCGACTCCGGCATCGCCATGCGGGAACTCGGTCTCGCGGCAGTGAACCTGCTGCCCGCGCTGCGCGACATCTCGGCCGTGGGCGCGCAGCTGCTCCCGAACCTCACCGGCGGCGCGGCCGAGGCCACCCGCGCGTTCAGCGACATGATCGCGCGCCTGCGAGAAACCGGGCAACTCCAGCAGATCATGGTCAACGGCCTGTCGCTGCTCGGCGATATCGCCGCCGTCGCGGGCAACATCGGCTCCATCCTCGGGTCCGTCTTCGGGGCCGCGAACACCTCGGGCGGGTCCTTTCTGGACACCCTCGGCTACCTATCCGGCGAGCTGGCCACGTTCCTGAAAACACCTGAGGGCGCGGGAGCGCTGATCGCGTTCTTCACCACCGTGCACGACGTGGTCCTCGGTCTCTCGCCTGGGCTGCACGCCGTGCTGGGTGCCCTTGCCCAGGGCGTGACCGTCCTCGGCCCGACCCTGCCGCCCCTGGCCGCCGCCTTCTCCGCTGTGGCGATCGCGCTAGCACCGCTGCTGGTCGACGCCGCCTATCTCGCCGCTGACCTGATTCCCCTTCTGGTGTCAGGAATTCAGTTCCTCGCACCCGCGCTCGGGCCGCTGCTGGCAGCCTTCGGCGCGGGTGTCCTCGCCATGCGCGCCTGGTCCCTGGCGATGCGGGCGATGATGTTCGCGTCCACTGTGGTCAGCGTCGTCCAAGCGCTGACCACGGCGCAGCACGGATTGAACGCCGCGATGCGCGCGAACGTCATCGGGCTGATCATCACCGCGGTCGTCGCGCTCGTCGCCGGGTTCATGTACCTGTGGAACCACTCGGCCGGATTCCGCGATTTCTGGATCGGCCTGTGGGACGCGATCAAGACCGCCGCCCTGTGGGCCTGGCAGAACGTCCTGCGTCCCGCCTTCGACGGAATCGTTGCCGCGCTGCGGTTCCTCGGCCAGATCGCGGGCTGGCTGTGGTCCAACATCCTCGAACCGGTCTTCGGCTTCATCGGCAAGGCCGCCGCTTTCCTCGCGCCGATCCTGCTGACCGTCCTGGTCGGACCGACAGTCCTGGCGTTCCAGGCGCTCGCCGCCGTGGCGACCTGGCTGTGGTCGACCGTGCTGGAGCCGACCTTCTCCGCGCTCGGCAGCTTCTTCGGCTGGCTGTGGAACACGCTGCTGCGCCCGTACTTCGACGCGTGGGTCTCCGTCTTCCGGCTGGTCGCCGACGTCGCGACCTGGTTGTGGGTCAACGCCCTCGGCCCGACCTTCCGGGCGCTGGGCGATTTCTTCGGCTGGCTCTGGGGAACGCTCCTGAAACCGGCCTTCGACGGCTGGGTGCTCGCGTTCCGCCTGGTCGGCGACGCGGCCTCGTGGCTCTACGCGAAAGCCTTCAAGCCCGCGTTCGACGCGATTTCCGGCACTCTCTCGTGGGTCTACGACCACGTGATCAAGCCGGTCTTCGGCTGGTTCGCTGATCGGCTCGCCGACGCGAAGCGCGGTTTCGAGCTGCTGGCCGACACCACGAAGCGCGTGTTCGACACGATTGCCGGGTTCATCAAGACCCCGGTCCAGTTCGTGATCGACGTCATCTGGAACAACGGCTTACGCAAGGTCTACAACTCGGCCGCCGCGCTGATCCCCGGCGTGGACGAGCTGCCGGAACTGCGGCTCGCGCGCGGCGGGGTCCTGCCCGGCTACGCGCCAGGGCGGGACACCGTGCCCGCGCTCCTGTCGCCGGGTGAGGCCGTGCTCGTGCCCGAGCTGGTGCGCGCGATCGGACCGGCCGCCATCCTCGCCGCGAACGCCGCCGCCATGCAGGGACGCGCCTCATATTCGAGGGGTGGCCTGATTGGACGGTTCGCCACCGGGGGAATCGTCGGCACCGTCACCGCGGGTACAGCCGTAGCGACGGCTGCCACTGCCGCCGACCCGGCCGCGTCCACTGTGGCTACCGAAGCGCTCACCGCCGCCTCGACGATGCTCGCGCAGACAGTCACGACGGTGCTTCTGCCGGCACTGGCCGAGCTGGAGCGGCACACTTCGCTGCTGCTGCCGCAGGCACACGCAATCGCTGCGGCAAGTCTGCTTGCCCTGCGAGCAACCTCGGTCGCAATGTGGACAGCGATCACCGGCCACAGTGTCCTGCGCGCAGGCGAGATCACCGCCCGGCAACTCCGCCTCCAAGCCGATCTGTCCGCATCGTGGGCGGGGATCTCCGCGGTCGTCTGGGCCTCGGCGACCGCGCAGAACGGCGCCTTCACCGCCCTCGGGAACGGCCTCGCCGCATTGAGGAACGCCGTCGCGTTCACCGCCGGGTGGGTGCGGGATCGGTTCGCGGAGATGCAGGGACACGCCGCAAACCCAGTTCGCTGGATTCTGCAGTGGCCCTTGAACTCTGGGCTCGTCGCTGCCTGGAACAAGCTGAACTCGGACTTCTCCCTTGGAAAGGCGATCGGTCCCGTACCCATCGGGTTCGCCTCCGGTGGACCGGTTCCGGGCGCAGGGAACACCGACAAAATCCCGGCAATGCTCACCCCCGGCGAATACGTCCTGCCCAAGGAAGTCGTGCGGACCTGGGGTGTCGGGAACATCCGGGCCGCTCACCTGGCCGCCCTCCACGGGAACTTCCCCGGCCTGGAAGGACTGCTCGGGGACGACCTGCGCCGGGCACAGGTGGTACCGGGCTACCGGGCCGGTGGGGTCGTCGCGGACACCGGCTCCGCGATGGACGCCGCAATCGCCCGCGTCGTCCAATTCGGCCGGTCGATGAGCGGGCGCCCCTACGTGTGGGGCGGCTCCTCGACAGAGGGGACGGACTGCTCAGGCTGGCAGGCCATGCTCAAACGCGCAGCCCTGGACCAGAAGCCGTACGCGCGGCGGGAATGGTCGACCGGCGGTGTCAGCGCGGGCAGCCCGCCACCCGGGTTCGTCCCGGGGATCGACGGCACGTTCGCGATCGGCGTCACCCACGGAAACCCCGGTCACACCGCCGGGACCGTCGCGGGCATCAACGCCGAGTCCGGCGGGTCCCATGGTTATGTCGCGTTCGGGCCGCCCTCGGCCGGGGCAGACCACCGCCAGTTCCCGATGCACTTCCACATCGCCGAACTCGGCGGACAGTTCGTGTCCGGCGGGTCCGGGTTCGACCCGGCCGCCCTCGTCGACGGCGCGTTCGCCGACACCTACCGCCTGATCGAGGACGCCGGACGCGTCTTCCCCGGCAACATCGCCACCCACCACGGCCAAGGCGTGACGAGGCACGCGGCGGACGGAGCGAAGAGGTTCGCCGTCGACCAGATCTCCGACCTTCTCGCCACCACCACAGCGGGTGGATCGGCCGATGTGGTCGCCGCCGTCCGCGCCGTCGCCAGCCGCTACGGCTGGGGCACCGGGCCACAATGGAACGCCCTGGACTGGCTGATCGGGCACGAGTCCAGCTGGAATCCGGCAGCGGCGAACCCGAGGTCGAGCGCACGCGGGTTGTTCCAGAAGATGGAGAGCGTGCACGGCCCGGTCGAACCGACCGCCGCCGGGCAGGCGGAATGGGGACTGCGGTACATCTCCAGCCGCTACGGCTCCCCGCTCGGCGCGAAAGGCTTCTGGGAGGCGCACCACTGGTACGACCAGGGCGGCTGGCTCCAGCCCGGTTTCACCCCGGTCTACAACGGCACCGGGAAACCGGAGCTGGTCCTTCCGCACGACACGGCGAAGAACGTCATCGGCGCTCTCTCCGGCAACACCGAACCCGTGCGGCTGACCGGCGAGCTGTCCATCTCCGACGACGGCCTGACCGTGTTCGTGGACGGCCGGATCGAGCAGCACGACCAGGCCACCGGTACCGCGATCGCCCGAGGCAGCCGGGCCTGACGGGACGGGGGCTGGTCATGTCGTGGGCACGGGGCGGCTACGCCTGCAATCCGTTCGCCTCGGGCGTCGGCCCGGAGGCCGGTTCCCTGCCAGGGGAACAGGAACTCCCGCCGCCGATTCCCGGCGGCACGGCGAAGTGGACCTACGCCTCGAACCCGATGCCCGCCTACGCGTCCCGCGCTTGGGCCGGGAGCGTGTTCCCGCTCCCGTATCCCGGCGGCGGGATCTCGATCCTGCCCGTCCCACAGGACGGCGTGATGCGGGTGACGGCGTGGTGGCCGAACGCCTCGGTCGTGCAGCTCATCCGCCAGCACCCCGACGGGACACTGTGGCCGGTACGCGGCGGGAACCCGATCACCGTGGCCGAACCGACCCGGTACAACTACGCCACCAACCCCTCGGTCGAGGTCGGGTTGCACGGCTACGTCCCCGACGCCGGGAACCCGGTCCTGGCGCGGGTCACCGGCCCGGCCGCTCCTCGAGGAGGGTCGTACCTGACCGCCACCATCGCCGAGGCGGGGGCCGCCGGGGTCACCGTGCCCACCTCGGTCCCGTACGGGCCTGAGGTGACGATCGGCCTGGACCTGCGGATCTCGCACCGTCCGGCGTCGGTCACCATCCAGGTGATCTGGACGACCGCCGGGGGCGTGGCGCTTCCCCCGGCGAGCGCGGACCTCACCGCCGACCAGGTCAATGTCTCGATCGGACAGTTCGCCCGCCACGTCGTCACGCTCGCCCCGCCAGCGGGAGCGGTCACGCCGACGATGAAAGTCCTCGCGGACGGATTGCCCGCGGGCGCGGTCCTCGGGCTCGACGGGATCACCGTCGAGACACAAAGGACGGCGGGGGTATTTTTCGACGGCTCGGTCTACGGCGGAACGTGGGTCGGATCCGCCGGCCTGTCGGAGTCCACAGTGGCTCCGCTGCTCGTGCTGGACGACGCCGAATGTCCTCTCGACGTCCCGATCCGGTACCGGCTGGTCAACCCCGCGCCCACCGGCGGCACGATGACCAGCCAGAGCGCGACCCTGCTCAGCCTGGGCCGGACCTGGCTCACACACCCGTCCCGGCCCGGTAAGCCGGTCACCGTCCACGTGGGCTCGGTCCCATCCCGTACCCGCGAGGCCGCGCGCGGGATCTTCTATCCGGTCGGAGCGACCCACCCGATCATCGTGTCCTCGGCGCAACGCCGCGCCGCGACCGGCGACCTCACGATCGGCGCCCTGTCCTTCCGCGAACGCGACCACCTGCTGGACCTGTTCGCCGACCTCCAGCCCGTGTATCTGCGCACCCCTGCCGAGTTCGGGTACGGCGCGGGGATGTGGCTCGCGCTCGGCGACCTCACCGAGGACGCCGGGAACCGCCGCGCCTACCAGCAGACCCGCATCCTCACCGCGCCGTTCCACGAGGTCGAATCACCCAGCGAACTCGCCGTCTGAGGAGGAGGTGGGCGCCGATGTGGCCGCTGTCCACCCAGGCCCGGATCGCTCTCGCGCAGTCGCATTCCATGCAGGCTCGGGCCATTGTGTCCAGCCCGTCCTACGGGGTGCTGACCCTGCCGATCTCCGGTGGCTCGGTCGAGGTGGACGCCACCAGCAAGGTCCGCCGCACCGCCAGCCTCCAGGCCGATCCGCGCTTGTGGCCGCGTTCGCCGACGGACCTGCTCGCCCCGTACGGCTCGACGTGCCAGGTGGACTACGGCATCGTCCTGCCCAGCGGCGCCACCGAGTGGATCCCGCTCCTGACCGGCCACCTGGACGAGACCTCCCGCACCAGGCCCGCGACCGGCTCTGGCGACATCACCGTCAAGGTCGCGGACCCGTCCCAGCGGGTTGCCGAAGACCGGCTCGACGTGCCCGCGCAGACCATCGCCAACGCCCCGGCCGCCAGCGAGATCGCGCGCCTGGTCAAGGCCACCCTCGGCCCGCTGGACGTCGTCGACGAGACCGGGTCCGGCGCGGTCGCCTCGGTCATCGTCATCGAACGCGAGCGCTGGGACGCCGTCGAGAAACTGGCCGATTTCCTCGCGTCCGAGCCGTGCTTCGACCCGCTCGGGCGCCTGGTCATCCGGCCACAACCGACACTGTCCCGAAGCCCCGTCTGGACAATCCGGACCGGGAACCGGGGAAGCCTGCTCACCGCCAAGGACAAACGCGGACGCGAGCAGGTCTACAACCGCGTCGTCGCGTCCGGGCAGCGCACCGACGGTGTGCCCGCGGTCTACGCCACCGCGACCGATACCACGAGCCCCGCCTACTACGGCGGGCCGTTCGGGAAGAAGAACCGCTTCTACACCTCGGAACTGCTGACCACCACGGCGCAATGCCAGGCCACAGCGGACGCCCTGCTCGCCCGCACACGCGGCCTCGGCGCGCAGGTCGAGATCGAAGCCCTGGTGAACCCAGCCCTCGACGCCGGGGACGTCCTATTGCTGCTCGACCCGGAGACCGGCGAAACCCGCCACATCATCGACAAACTCTCCATCCCGCTCACCCCGGACGGCACCCAGTCCATCGCCACCCGCTCGGACGAGCTGCCCGCCGAGACCTGACCGAGGAGGACCAGGCGGTGAACATCGCCGACGCCGTCGCCCGCCTCGTGGACGAGGCGCTGACCGCCCGCCGGAAGGTCGGCACCGTCACGGGAATGTCCGGTAACCGGGTCATCGTGTCCGTCCAAGGCGGATCACTCGAACTTCCCCGCCTCGCCAGCTACACCCCGACCGCCGGGGACGTCGTGCACATCGACGCCACCGTGCCCGGCGCCTGGCTGGTGCTCGGGAAAACCGCATAGGAAGGACGAACTAGCATGGCCTCCACCCTCGCCGACAGCGCCGAAATCGCCGCGTTCCCCGCCTTCACCCGCAGGGTCCTCGCGGCCGTATCCATCGCCGCCGTAGCCGTCGGCAGCGAAGCCGAAGACCAGAACTTCCCCAACAGGACCCAGCTCCGCCGCGCGCTGGCGACCAACGTCTTCGCCAACCCCCTCGACTACGGCAGCCGGTTCGCGTGGGCCGTGGCGACCAACCCCGTGATCACGCTCGCCTCCAGCGACTCCGATATCCAGTACACGGTCAATTCGGTCTGGGACACCATCGCGGGCGCCCCGCCGATCCCGGCGTCGTAGCCCATGACCGCGCACGCGGAATCCCTGGCGCAGGCGCAGTTCGACCCGACCACCTACCTGAACTTCGGCGTCCTCGGTCTGCTCGTCGTCTCCCTGCTCACCGGCTGGCTCTGGACCCGCCCGAGCGTCGACCGGCTGACCGAGGAAAAGCAGAGAGCCATAGCGGAGAAGGACCGTGCCGAGGCCCAGCGGGACGCCATGGCCCAAGTCCTCCAGGACCGCCTTCTTCCCGTGGTCAGCGACTTCATCACCACCACCAAAGCGCTGATGCCGATCTTGCAAGAGATCCAGCAACTCCAGCAGATGGTGCCCCTGCTGCACGAGATCGCCAGGACGGGAGAGCACGTTGAACATCTTCCGGCGCCCCCAGCCCGATCCGCCGCCCGAAGCCCGCGGCGACACACAACCTGAGTACAGCGCCGACGACGTCGACGTCCTGACCAGTCGCGCCGCCGACCTCCTCGACGAGCTGCACGAGGTCATGGACGAGATGGCCCGCAAGCTCCTGTCCGCCAGCTCCGAAGGAGAAGGCCGATGAAGATCCCGTGGACAGGCCGCCGGCGTGAAGCACGTCGACCGGCCACTCAGGACAGCGACGTGATCGAGCTGGCCACACGAGCCGATCTGATCCTGGAGGAGCTGGACGCCGTGGTGAACCGAATGTCGACCATGCTGCGAGAGGCATACCCCGATGACGACGCCTGACCCCAATCTCCGCGAAACCCTGCGCGCCGCCGCCAGCCTCGAAGACGGCATGGCCGCGCTCCGCACCGACATCGCAGCCCTGAACCAGCGCAGCAAACGCGACCGGGCCTGGATCGTCGGCCTCGCCGTGTCCCTGCTCCTCGACGTCGTCCTCTCGGTCGTCGTCGCGGTGGTCGCCGTCGAAGCGGCCCAGGCCACCTCACTGGCCGAGCAGAACCGGAGAGCGCAGCTCTCCTCGTGCGAGGCCGGGAACGCCGCCCGCGCGGTGTCGGTGTCCCTGTGGGCCTACGTCCTGGACCAGGTCACCAAGAACCCGGAGAACCAGACACCCGAGCGGGCACAGCAGATCCAGCAGTTCCGCCGCTACATCAGCACCGCCTACGCCCCGCGCGACTGCGCCAACCCAGGGAAGTGAGACCGTGCCCCTCCTGGTCGACCTCTACCAGCGCTGGAACCGCGTCACCGACTGGAAAGCCCTCTCCGGCGCGGTCTCCGGCGCCTACATCAAATACAGCGACGGGACCGGCGGCGCCCAGGTCCCAGCCGACACCTACGTGACCGGCTGCCGCAACCACGGCATCCCACACGGCGGCTACCACTTCGCCCAGGCCGGAGACCCCGTAGCCCAGGCCCGAACCTTCCTCGCCCAGTACCGGCGCCTCGGCGGGCAGCTCGCGCCCGCGCTGGACCTCGAGTCCGGCGAAATCCCGCTCGCCGCCCGCGCGGGTTTCGCCAGGCGGTTCCTGGAAACCGTGCGCGAGGCGTACCCGGTCGTCGTCCTCTACGCCTCCGGGTCGTGGCTCGCGTCCCTGAAACCGGACACCTGGCCGTACCCATGGGACCGCACCTGGTGCGCGGAGTACGGGCCGAACAACGGCCGCCACAACGCCATCACCCACTACCGGGGACGCGTCGACCTGCACCAGTACACCAGCGTCGGCCGGATCGCCGGCATCACCGGCGACGTCGATCTGAACTGGACAGACGACCTCGCCGCGCTCCGGCTCGACACCACCAGCCCGTCACTGTCCGAGGAGGACGACATGCCCGCCATCCCATACACCTTCGACGGCACCGGCCGCGACGCCAACGGCAAACTCCGCGAGCGCTGCCACGTCCTCCCGATCCCCGTCGGGTCCGTCAGCACCATCGTGGAACGCGCCTGGCTGTCGTTCAAGACAGCCATCGGCCCGGCCGAATCTGTCCGGCTCATGGCCATCTCCAGCGGCACCAAAGCCGGATACCCGGTCGACAAGACCTGGACCAACGTCGCCCACGACGCCGCCCGCCCCGCTATCGAAGCGCCTTCCGGCGTGGACCAGTTCACCGTCTTCGTCAAGTCCGAGTTCCCGTACGGCCTCTGCGTCGAAACCCTCACCAAGAAGCGCTAACCCACCCAAGAAAGGCGATGTGCCGTCGTGTAAGCGAACGCGGCAATTGCATCGTCGTTGCGCCGGTAGAAAGTTCGCCGACGTCCGAAGTGGGGGGCACTAGTCCTGATGATCAACCCTGCGGCGGTAAGTATGTTCAGGTGTCGTACCGAGGCCGCAACAGGGATATCTGGGCAGAGGCGGACCAAGCCACTCTGATTGATGCCGTGCTCGCTGATCTCGCTGTCTGCGGCTGGCAGCTTGTCGAGGTTTCGCAGCATGTCCAACACCCGTAGCCGCTGCGGCGAAGCGAGCGCCGCCGCCATGAGCACGAACTGGTAGTCCGGAATTGGTCTAGCCACGATGAAACGCCTTCCACTTAGTATCGATGATGTAGGACGCTCAGCCCCCTCGCTGCCACCTGGACCAGGTGGCAGCGAGGGGGCATTCTGCTGTGTCCACCCAAAACACGAGGCCAGAGTGCCGTGGTTAAGCCCTGGCCTTCGCGGTGCCTGGATCACGCTTCGGCATGAGTTGTCCTCGCTTGTAGTTCGCGACGATCGCCTGGACGAGGACGTCAGGTTCGGGAAGTCTCAGCTGCCCATCCGGCGGGTTCGTCCACGTCGCCGACACGGACGAGGAGACGAGTGTCGGAGGAAGTGGAACCCACCGCGCGCCCGCCAGCCATCGGCATTCTGGTGGCAGCATCACGTCATGTAGGGCGGCAGTGGTGCCCGAGGTCAGGACGATTCGTCGTTCGCGAGGCAGTGCGATGGCGGGATAGGTCCGCAAGGTCTCCGGAATGTTCGCGTTGAGGTGGTCGAAGACCTCGGTCGGGAGGTCGAGAGCGTCGACTCCGTGGCCGCAGACGAGCAGGGTCCCGAAGGGCGTTTTCGACCAGCACGCGTCGACGTCGTCCGGCGTCCACAATGGCTTTCGCCACCAGGTCGCGAGCACAGGTTGAAGGCGTGTGGCCGCTGGGAATCCTGACCACTTGCAGAAGCCACGGTCGACATGGTCGGGGATAGCCGGGTCGGGGAAGGTGGCGGGCGTGACGGGCCAGCCGCGCCCGACGGCGAACTGTGCGGCCTCCCATATTGCTGACCTGCTGTTCTTCTTCTGCATTCGGGTTCCTAGCTCAGTGTCAGGATGGTGACGGTGGCGATGAGAAGTAGGACGAGGAGAACTGCGGCGATCTGGAAGGCGTGCCCAGCCCGCTGGACAAGGGGGTCGCCGTACTCGGCCCCGCGGGCAGCGACGACGCAGCGCTGACAGAGTCGCCTGTGGCGGAAGGATTCAAGATGCCGCTCGTGGCACTCGAAACCGCACAGCGCCGTCGAGATGCCGGCGAGTTCATCCCGAGACCACGCATGGCCGTGCGAAGCGGGTGCGTAGGACGGGACTAGCCACTTGAGACACACAACGTTCCTTGTCGGGTTCACGTCCGGGGTGGTGACGTCCCGGCGAGAGCGAGAAGAGGAAGCCGGGACGTCACCGAGGTGGGCCAGAGGATGACTGGTCCACCAGCACAGGATTGCCTACATGGCAGGGCGAGCGGACATCGTTCGTAGAATCGTTCCGAGGTCATCCACCGGTATTCCGCATAGGTCGGCTAGCTGAGGCAAAGCCGGTCCCTCCAGCACGAAATGCGTGAGAGCGTGCTTCTGACTGAGGAGGTTTTCGGCCCAGCGACGCAGCGGAGTTAGCTCCGGCCGCGAGTCGGCGACGACCTCTCGGAGATCTAGGGAGATCCGCCACGGATCGTCTACAAGTACGCGACGCTGAACAGCCGCGATCACATCGGCGGGCCGGGCGTCCAAAGCTAGGCATAGCTCGAATAGTCGCGTCACGGAGCACTTCCGAGTACCCAGCTCATATGTAGCGAGAGTTTGCAGCGACAGGTCGGAATCCATGTGGGCAAGGAGCATCTTCCGAGTCCACCCCCGGCGCTTCCTCAAATCCCGCAGCTCTCGGCCGAGAGCCTGCTCTACAGTCATGGCCCCGTCGGAGAAAGCGGCTATCGAATCAGGCAGCGCCTCGCCGTCGCTCTCGCCTCGATCGCCTTCAGGCAGAAGACCATGGAAATTCAGAGCTCGCATAACCGCAATCGTCTTGTGCCCCAGTACTTCCGCGATCTCCTGTACGGTCTTCTCATCCTCGCAGAGCAGCTGATGGAGCTTCCGCTTCCCAGCTGGTTGCAAGAGTGGCCTCTTCGGAAGGCCGTACACGAAGACATGCCGGTACATGTTCTTGTCGCCGAAGCCAAACAAATCCTTGATCTCGGCGATCGATAGCTCCAGGTCGAACCACGCCTCGGCGAAGGCCCCTCTGATGTTGCCCTCTTTCGGCTTAGGCTCCGCACTTGGACCGGATACTCCATCGTGAAGTTCAAGATCGGTCGTCACCGGCTGCCTCCCTCCTCGGTCTGGCTATTCAGGACCCCGAGTGCGTCCAGCGCATCGCGCACGTCGCCATAGCTGACGTTGTCCGCACGCGCAATAGCGGCGATCGGCACGCTGTGCAGGTGCTTGTCCGCCCATGCCAGACGGCGACTGACCAGAGTGGACGTTCTACGACTCTTCCTCGATGAACTCACGATGATCCCGCTGTCAGCCGGGCCGAGCGCAGCTGGCCCCGGATAGATGAATGGTCGTTCCCTGGCACTCTTGTGCCGCAGAGCCTCGGTTGTAGGCGGACCGTCGAGGTCTTCGACTGGCCATTGTTGGTCGAGCATCCATTTATGCAATCGTTTAGTGCCGGGAAGCGGGTACAAGTAGCTCTCGTCCGGCTCTGGCGTACGCCCGACTGGCCAAAACAGCACCGTTCGCTCAGTTGAAGACTGAAACCAATCCATCGCCCCCCAACCCTCAACGCCACGGCGTAGCTCGGCTCCGCCTCGCGCATGGACGCCGTTGCTTTCAGCACCTTGGAGATGACTCGGCACACTTGTTGCCGCCTGCTCGAAGCGCCGAATATCCACGTCCCACGCCACGTTTCCGATCCCACCTGGCTTGCTCATTCACACTGCGCAAATCAATTCGTAGGCGCGTGATATCGCGATAGACAACATTTATTGCTATCGAGTACTTCTCCGAGATACTTCGCGCCGACAGTTTCTCTTTCTCATACTCTTCTCGCAGCTTCTCGTCAGTGTATGGCCTAGGGTCGCGCCTAGCCCCTGGAGGACGAGACTGGACATCAGACTCACTGATTACCCTTTGAACCCAAGATTGAGAAACTTTGTACTTCGCGGCGAGAGCAATCTCACTTGTGTCAGGCTTCTCGTTGTACTCGCTTGCAATTCGGTGACGCAGCAGCGGGCCATAGATATGATGTCGACGAACTTCGTTTATCGGAAGGTTATCAAGGGCCCAGTCAAGAGTATTGACCTTAGATGGCATAGGCTAGTTTCTCCGCCATAGGTAATGGATGCCCCGCCCGTCCACCTGATGGCTTAAGGGAACGGGCGGGGCGCTGCCTCGACCGCTCGGGGGGCATGGCGGACGAGCCAGGTCTTATTTCTCTCGTTAGCTTGATCCGTACTCGGGCGGAAAACCTTGCTGGTCCTGGCCAGCTACTCCGCCACCCTTTGCGGCTAGCCGGTCCGATAAGGACAGAAGACGCTCCACCATCTGTCGATACATTCCTGCCATGTGGGCTGGAGGCGCCTTTGGATACCCTTCCTCGACCAGGCTCAACCAGTGCGACACCCATCTGTCCGCTTCGTGAAGTAGGCGGCCTGCCGCCGATCGCCGCCGGGTCACGCGAAGCGCCTTGCGTATTGAGGTTCGGATCGCGATCAGCTGGCGATGCTCCTCATCGGTGCTATACCGGTATGCGCGCGGAAGGTCAGCTAGGGCAGTTCGAGCAAGCCCGATCGCCACCCTTCGCCGTGATTGACGACGCCTCCGCCATCCCATCACGGAGTCCACAACCGCGGAGCGGAAGCCAGAACGAGCTTCGGCGCATGTGGGCTACTCGGGGCAGGAAGGTCGAGCAGTTCTTCGAGTACGTACGCAAGGGAGCCTTCTCGCTCCCACAGCAAGCCGTTAGCATGGTCGCAACGCAGCGCCCCCGAGTCGTCCGGCCCCTTTATCCGGATCGCATCGACGGCACCTTCGAGGATCCAGGTGTAGGCCCCCAGGACACGATCAAGACGACCTTCATCATCGAACGAAGGCTCGAATAGCCAACCACGAGACACTAGGGCAGCCAGGTGTTCAAACTCGGGCGATTCCCAAATTGGCGCGAACGGAGATACCGGTGCGGCAGTCATCGGCGATCCCGTCCGAGGCCATGCTGAGGAGCTCGACGTGCAACCGGGACGACCCGCCTGGGAGCACTGGAGATCATCGCCGCCCCCGCACCGCCAGCGCTGCCTTGCGAAGAAGAATTCCCAGTAATCGGAATGCGAGGTCTACTGCTTGGCGCTCGGAGCTGGACGCGACGTCGAACCCAGCTATACGCAGCGCAGATTAGTGGCACAGAGACCGCAGCGGCCATGACCACGAGCACGAAGGTTGGTGTTTGAAGATCAATCACCAACCCAACCTAAGAATCCCCAGCTCGGTCAGGGTAGGACGCCGTGTCCTACTACACGGATGGGGGTAGGACACAGTGTCCTACCCCCATCCGCGTGAATATCTAGCCGAGAGGGAGTTCCCGACCTACACCAATTCGCATTGCAAGGCCGCGAAGCCTATTTGACTTTCGCGCTTCCCTTGCGAGCAGTTCTCGGGTCACCTGCTTGGCAAGACTTTGGTGCTGCATCCAGTCCGGTGCCATATCCTCGGTGGCCAGCAAGATTTGAAGTGCTTTGTTCCCATGTCCCATTCGCACATGTGCAAGAGCGCGGTCAGTCAGGTGCCGAGCCTGGGCTGCCAGTGGCAAGCCGGGATTCTGCGGCATCTGCTTCGCTGCGCGCAATGCGGCACCGTAGTCCTCGGTGACGACGTGGACGTCCACGGTTTGCATAGCAACTTGCGAGGGGCCGAACGCCGTTTGATAGTCGTCCCTATCGTGGCCAATTCGCCGAGCTATTTCACTGGCCTCGGCGAGAAGATCACTAGCGCCTACAGTTCGCCCGTTACGCGCTGCCGCCGTGGCTGCGGTGGTAATCAGGGATCCATAAGTAGACAGATGAGGAGCCGTCACTTTTCCTACAGGCTCAATAGATTCCGCTGTCTTCGTGGCAAGGTTCACGGCATCCTTGTACCTACCTGAAACAAGAAGCTGCCATGAAATCGAGCCGCGCAGCGTTGCTGTCAAAAGTTCGTCGCCAGCACTGTCGGAAAATTCAATCGACCGTCGACCAGCGATAAAAGCGGCGTCGGGCTGATGTAGATGAGCCAATGTGCACGCAGCTACCCAGAATGTGCGTGCGAGTGCATCCGCCACCTTCGAGCGATTTGCTTCATTGGCATCGTGCAATGTGGCCTGCAAATCAGTCAACGCGACTGGGATGAGACTCGTGAGTACATCGTATTTTCCGGACCAGTACGAGCCCCATAAATACTTCGCTGTCCGCGCGGCATCGCCCACTGGAACAGGCTCGCCCTCGAATGTTCCCAGCAGGTCGCTAATGTCCGTTACCGCCCTGCGCAGAGCTAGGACTCCTGCGTCATCACCTGCTTTTGGAAACGCCTCACGGCCGAGAAGATCCGCCACGTCGCGATCAAGCGCACGGGCGATCCGATGAAGGTTGCCGATCTGGGCGGCATGGCGCTGTCCTTGCTCCAGCTTGCGGATCAAATCGACGCTTACCCCTGCAGCTGTCGCCAGCTCCTGCTGAGACATCCAGCCTTCCCGCAGGTTGCGGATGCGCTCTCCGATTGTGCTACCCAGCGTTTCCATATCTGCTCACTCTCAGTGTTCGAGTCGCAGGTCCGTAGTTGCAACGGTACAGCGCATCAGTCCGGGGCCGGTGGCTGAGCCGCCTTGGTCGCGAGCTTCGAGCTGGCAGTCCTCGAAGCCGCCCAGGTCTACTGCGGTTTTCGTAACAGTTCCTTCCCGTTAACACGTGGTGATCGTGTCGCTACGTTGGATCAAGTTCGAGATTCTTCCCTGAGAGTGCATTGGAGGGCTGAGATGCCTTTGTCCGTTGGTGTCCCGTTGGTGGAGGCAGTCGAGTCGGTCGAGCAGCTGGATGCGGCTGCGTTGGCGGCGCTGGTGGCCGAGCCGGTGCCGGATCGTTGTGGTCTGGATCGGATGACGCCTCCGCGTCTGGAGGAGTTCCTGACGCCGGTCGCGTTGACCGCGCACCTGTAGGGCAGCTGGGCCGCGAGCTGGGAGGCGTACTTCTGATGACGACGGATTGGGGACGTGTCAGCATGCAGTTCACTGCTGGCTCGCGGTCCCTCAGAACACCGGATGAGCTGTCGTTCGCAGACATGCTGCTGGCGAACCAGATGCCGCCGGGGCTGTTCCAGGCCTATGTGGCCGATGAGGTAGGCGAGCTTCAAGCAGTACCGATGACGACGGTTCTGGCCGAAGTGCCGGCGGATCGCGAGATCGTTCTGCGGTGTATCAGAAACACCGATATCACCACACTCCGGGCGCCGACTGTCGACCTTGTCGCGCGTGACGATAGGCCGGTGGCGGCCGTGCCGGACCTCGACGTGGGGTCTCACGACCCGGTCGCGCGGGCTCACCTGGTCGACGAGCACACGTTGCGGGAGATGGTTGCCGTCCGGATCGAGCGCTTCCTGGAACAGCACGAGGTCCAGGGCACGATCCTGGCGGGGATCTCCGGTGGCGGGGATAGCAACACACTGGTCAAGGGGCTCAAGAAGGCCGCGAGCAACGTCGTCTGCTTCACGTTGGCGATGGAGCCTTTGTGGCCGGAGTCCGCGGTCGATCGTGCCCGTGAGCTGTGCGAGGACGCCGGGTTCGAGCACGTGGTCCTCTACGCCCAGGACATGGCCGATCTGCTCGGCATGACGAAGAGCCCGCAAGCGCTGTGGGACCGGTTCCGGCGGGACTTCGGCCCGGACACGGTTCACTTCTTCGGCACGTTCTTCGTGAACCTCGTCGGGCGCCGCCTGTGCCAGGACCGAGAGATCCGCAACCTGGCGGTCGGCTACAACCGGGAGGACCTGACGGCCGAGCTGCTGTTCTGCCTGCTCAACGGCAGGTCACCGCTCCCATACCCGGTCCGGCGGATGGGGACGGTGGACTGCTTGTTCCCGCTGTGGGAGATCCCGAAACACCTGCTGGACGCCTGCTATCCGCGCTACAGCGCGAGCAACTACAAGGAGCGGGTGGACTCCACGACCCCGCAGCGCTCGGCGATCTACGTCCTGGCACACGCCTTGGACGCGATCCAGCCGCAGCTGTCGTTGTCCCTGCTCAAGGGCGTGTCCAGGCTCATGAACGAGGCCGACGGCTGGGCACCGCTGACCCCGATCGAGGGCACGCCGCTGATGCGGACCGGCATGAGCGACCTCGACACCGAGGACCAGGTCCTCGGCCTGCTACGCGAGTACTTCGCCGACTGGAAAGAAGCTGCCTGACGGGGCGCGGGGAAACCGGCCCTCAGAGCGTGGACGCGCGCCCCTTGCGTGTCCGGCCCTGGGGGCCGGTCCCGTCACCGGGTCGGGTGTTCGGCCAGAATGGCCACCCAACCCACCAATACGTAAGAGGGACGGTTCATGGCGAAGGTCGAGCCACCATCAGGAACCCGCGATTTCGTCGGCGACGAGGTTCGCCGACGCAAGGCCGCGTTCGACACGGTGAGCACGATCTTCGAGCATCACGGCTTCGAGCCCCTGACCACGCCCGTCTTCGAGCGGCTGGAGGTCTTCGCCGGGAAACTCGGCGAAGAAGCCACTTCGCTGATCTTCAAGATCTTGAAGCGGGGAGCGAAAGCGGCGACCGGCGAAGCGGACTTCGCGCTGCGCTACGACCACACCGTCCCGGCCGTCCGCGCCGTGGTCACCCACGGAAGCCGCCTGTCGTTCCCGTTCAAGCGGTACGTCATCGACAACGTGTGGCGAGCGGACCGGGCGGCCCGCGGGCGATTCCGGGAGTTCGTCCAGTGCGATATCGACTGCTTCGGCTCGGCGTCCCCTCTGGCCGATGCCGAGATCGTGTGGGCGATAAACGCCGGACTCGAGGCGCTCGGCGTCGAGTCCTTCACGTTCCAGCTCAACTCCCGGCTGGCCCTGGCCGGGCTGCTGGAGGCCTACGGCATCCCGGACGACCAGGGCACCCAGGTGCTCGGGTCACTGGACAAGCTGGACAAAGCCACCCCGGAGGCCGTGGTCGCCGAGCTGGTCGACCGGGACCTCTCCGCGACCGTCGCCGAGGGCCTGGTCGCTGACGTGACCGCACCAGGCGGCGAGCTGGTCCGGGCACGGCTGGCCACGACCGAGCGCGGCCGGGCCGGTCTAGCCGAAGTAGACCGCCTGCTCGCCCTCACCGCCGACCTTCCGGCGGGCCGGGTCCGGTTCACCCCGCGCATGGTGCGCGGGCTGGACTACTACACCGGCCCCATCTGGGAAGTCTCCGCCGAAGGCTTCCCCGGATCGATCGCCTCGGGTGGCCGCTATGACCAGCTGGTCGCCAAGCTCGGCGGCCCGGACATGCCCGCCTGCGGAGGCTCGATCGGCCTGGAACGCATCCTCGCGATCCAGGAAGCCGAAGCGCCGGCCGAACGAGGACTCGACGTCGCGCTGACTGTCCTCGGCGCGGAAGAGGAGATCGTGCGCCTCGCCGGGCAGCTCCGCGCCCGCGGACTACGGACGGGTGTCTACCTGGGCTCGTCGGGCAAGCTCGCGAAGCAGATGAAATGGGCCAACGACCAGTACGCCCGCTGGGTCCTGCTCTACGGTCCGGACGAACAGGACGCCAAGACCGTGACCGTGCGAGACATGGAATCCGGCGAACAGCGCCAGATCCCGATCGACGAGGTCGCCGCTAACCTCGCCGAGCGGGTAGCACCGGCCTAAGCGGCTCTTGCGACAGCAGGAACCCCCGGCGCCATACCTCGGCACCGGGGGTTCCTTCATGAGGTCGGCCTCGCTTAGACGGCTTGGATGGTCCACCACCTCCGCAGCTCACGGCCGTGGTTGAGCAGGAGGTGACCGGGTAGGACGTCGACCACGAACACCCCTCGGCAGAACACGCACGAGGTTCGGGCGCCGAGGCGCGCGAGACCATGACCGGACCGGCCTCGCCGTCGAGCGTCCTGCTCGGCTCGGACCCGAACCACCACGTTGTCCAAGATGGCCGCCAGGACCTTCAACTCGTGGTCGGCCAAGCCCGTGATGCAGTCCTCGATCAGCGGCAGGTCCGCTAGCCGGAGCGTGGTCATGATGGGGTTGGGCTCCAGCGGTCCTCCGTGACCGGCCTGGGCGGTCACGCGTCCATTCCTTCCGCAGCGAGCCTCCGGACGCAGTCGCGCAGATCTTCGACGTGGACATCGGACTCTTGCGCTATTACCGTCCACTGCCAGGTGCTCCGCGAGACGTAGCCGACTTCGACTTCGTAGAGGTCTTTCCCGTTCAGCTTGATGATGATTTTGCGGAACTTAGTGCTGGAGGGGCCGAAGAGGAACATCAGCCCGTCCTCCATGCCGATGAGGTTGCGGGCGGAGATCTCGGCGCGCAGAGCGGCACCAAGCTGATCCTTGATGACAGCTGGGTCCGCGTCCGCCATGCGGACCTCACCGATCGATCGCTGAGCCTCGTTCATGCTGTGCCTTCCTGGGTGGCCTTTTCCGGCCACTGCTCAGTTAGATGGCCCTGCTCGTCGTATCCGAAGACACGGAGGCGATCGAACGGGAACGCCAGGAAAACCGGGTAGCCGCTGATCTGGAGGAGCCGGAAGTCGCGGGTGATGCCGAGGAACCATCGATCCGGCTTGCGGTCGGTCCAGAATTTGGGGCCGTACAAGACTTCCCGATCCTGGCTTGCGCGAGGCGGTCGGTTATGCCGCTTGGTCGCGAGATGCGGGCAGAGCGGCAACGCTGCGATCGCGCAGCCCTCGTGCATGGGTGGATCGCCGAAGGTACGCAGTTCAGTCGCCTGCGGGCCTCCGAGGAAAGCGACCTCGGGGTCGAGTTCGTTCGCGCAGAGGCCACACAAGCCGTCTTGAGCACACTCGACCGCCCGCGCGCCGCTGACGATGGCGAAGTCCACATCCACAGACCCGTCACCTCGATCGTGCTCGTTCACCCACGGGATGGGCAACTTCCGTTGTGGGTCATAGGGCCGCGCGGCTAGCGCGGGTGGTAATGCATGGTGCATGTGCTGATTCCTTTCGTGACCTGTCCGGGCCGTCCACAGTCCCCTGTGGACACCGCGCGTCTGCCTCTCCAGAGAGAGGCAGACGGCGGAATCCACGCGGAACGGGTCAGGACCGTTTGTGGAGCCTGGTCACCGTGGCGTTCACACGCTTGCTCTTCGCGGGATCACCGAGTACCTCGACAATGGCGGAGTGCAGGTGTGACCGGCAGCTGTGCCGTCCTCCGTCGCCGTTGTTGAAGTACGTCACGAAGTAGACGGCCTCCTTGCCACATGGTCGTTTCGTATCCCAGAAGTGGGATTCGATCTCGCAGGAATCGGCAGGAGTCGAGACCTGGCTCATCGGTCGCCCCTGTCCAGTGCGACAGAGCCCATGCACCAGGCGGGACGGCACTGCTGTTTTTCGTTGGAGTGGAGGCATTTCATGCGGTCCAGGGTGACCGTCCACGTCGCGCTGTCCTCGGCGAAGACGAAGACGGGCTCGCCCTCCAGATCGGCCACGTGCTGGTCGCACCAAAAGTTGTACGAGCCATGCTGGACGGGCGCGATGTTGTCGGCGAACGAACGGAACAGGTCAGCGAGCTGTTGCCGGGGCACGGAACGGATCTCGAATCCCTGGTCGTTGACCGTCGCCGCGTCTTCGAACCTGCCGCGAACCGTGCACAGGCCATCGCCACGGTCGTGAACGGCCCCGGTCAGGCTCATCGTGCCGCTTTCGAACGCGAACAGCTCGGGGGCGACCACATTGGACTTCTCCGGCATCAGATCCACCGCCATCCACGAAGGTCACGAACGTTGACGTCGCGACGTTTGATCTCGGTTACGAGAGAACGGATGTACATGCCCGCAGGCGCGGAGAGAGACGTGTCGGCGCCCCCGCTGTCGGGAGCGCCGAGAAACACTACGGTTCCGTAGTAGATCTCGGTCACGCCGTGGTTGAAGCCGCCCACGACGACGGTGGCGTACTCGTTGGGCATGGGGAGCTGCACGAGCTTCCCTTCCTCGTCCAGGTACATCGAGGCGTGGTGCCCACTGTGGCCGAGGTGAACGGCCTCGATGGCGTTGCAGTTGATTGTCGCGTGCAGAGCTTTCAGCAAGCCGTTCCCCGACATGGGGAACTGCTTCTCTTCGAGTTCGCCGTCCGGGGTGAGGACGAGGCCATGGAGTTCGTTCACTCGACGACCTCCTCAACCTGCCACGCCCAGCCGAGGCCGAACGCGTACATGCCGTCGTCGTCGGGCTGGATGACCGCGGAGGGCTCGTACGGCTTCTCCGGCATGAACACGAGGACGTAGCCCTCAGGCGTCCACTCGCAGATCGGGGATTCGTCGTCGTTCTCGGCGATCCCGTTCGTCCACGCCACGACCTGCTCGGCGATAGCTTTGGGGAACAGCGGCTCGATGTGCTCGCCGATGCCCTGCGGGTCACGCAAGTACGCCTGGAAACGGGGAGTACCTGTTTGCCCCTCTATATCGATGAACACGGTTGCTAGATCGGCGATTGCCGTGCTGTCAGTGCAATTCATAGTGTTCGGGTCCTGTTCTGTGTATGGGTTACGAGGACCCCCACGACCACGCAATGAACACCCTGCAGCGATCACGCGGGCCGTAGTGCAGGCACGATGGAGCAAGCGTGACAATGCAGAGGTAGCAACAAAAGCGTGGTTATGAAGGCTGTCCGGGCCTTGTACCCACCGTGCGGGCACACCTAAATCCTAGGTGTGCCATCGCAAAACGGACAACAACCACAACCCGAATGTCCGACGTGGGCCACATGTTCTGATTCCGAAATGGGGGCGGCCCCCGAGCGTGAGCACGGGGGCCGCCTGTCGTACCCATACACAAATGGCCCGGACAGAGTCATTTACAGGATCCGACGGACGACACTCTAGCGTGTCGGCCCTCCGACGCGAAACCCTGCGTCTCAGCGATGCTCGGTGTGAGGATCGCTCAGTGACCTGTCGCGGTTGATCCGCCGATGGGATTTCCCTGTATCCATGCGTCCGGCGACCGGAGCGGCAGCACCCTTGGGAGTCCGGCAAGCCCCGTCGCCGGTGACTTGCCGGACTCCCATCTCAGAGCCGCGAGAACGACGGGGATCTCGTTGAACCTCTGTCCGGGCCGGATTACGAGATCTCCGTCGATGCCCCCTACAGCACTCGCGACCCCGACACCTCCGCCTGCGTCAAGCTGGGCTGGAGGCGCGTCTCACATGCCCGACCGCCTTCTGCCTGGGGTCAGGCGACGGCGGCCTTCCTGCCTGACTGCCGTTGCGTCGACGCCGTGGGCGGCATCGCTTTCCTGCGGCGACGATGATGGCGAACTGTCGTCCCGGCCGATGCCAAGTCCTCCAATTCGGCGCGGACGGAGACCTCGGTCGCATAGGCCCGGCTGATTCTCACGCCCTTCGCGAGGTAGCCTTCCGCCTCGCTGTAGTCCGAGCGGTTGTCCAACCTGACATAGCTCACGACCCGCCCACGTCGCAGGACGACGTGGAACCGCTCGCGCTTCTTGGCCTTGCATCGGCCACACACGAACGTCTTCTCGTGTGTCGCCTCCGCGTCGTTGTACGCCTCCAGCAGATCTACGTCGTCCTCGTGCGGGAAGGCGTGCCCTTTGCGGCATTTCGCGAACCGGGGGTTATTGCGCAGATACTCATCGGGGTCCGTGATCTCCGCGTCCTCGTGCAAGGTCATCGTGTCCAATCGCGTTCGTGCTCTGCTCATTTAGCCCGCCTGCGAGGCTTGCTGGCCTTCCCGGCACCTGACGAGGGGGGATGCTGCGCCAGGCCCTCCCAGGACGGGTCAGCCATCGTGGACCAGACCTTGTCGAACCAGTCCTCGTAGGCGGCCTTGGGAACGATTCCTCGAGTACCGAGGTCGTCCCACCCGTTGTGCTTCGCCCACTCCCTAACTGTCCGGCGAGCCTCCGAGAAGCGCCGGGCCGTTTCCCGGCTCAGCGGGCGCGGCGGGTCCATCCACCAGGATTGGCCTTGCACGGGTACTGGGTTGATGGTCGGCAACGGGCCACCGGAGCGGCCGTCAATCGCCAGATGGCCATCTTGGCTGGCCTCGTCATCTTTCAGCCTCCGGGCCGCCTTCGCCCAGTACGACGTCATGGCGTCGAAACGCTCGACTTCGTCCGGCCGCAGCCACCGCGTGTATTGCTTGCGGTTGTACGTAAACGTGCGTTTCCGCCAGCCTGTCATCCACTCCGCGAAGTCATCGTCGATCCTCGCGGCGTTCTCCTCGCCTAGGTCGATGACGTAGGACCGGGCGCCCACCTCGAACGTCCGGGCCGTGGTCGCCTCATGCGAGGGATCCACGTCATCGACATAACTGACGATGGTTTCGATCTTCTGTGCCATCTCTCTCCCGGCTACGTATCGGCGCCGTCTTGGCGGCGCTTCAGCTGGACCACGTTCTCCTGATCCCCCTGATCCGAGCTGGCATCGGCCACTGTGTCCGGACGAGGTGGATCGGAGTGCGCCTGGTCGTACTGCCGGCGGATCTGTGCGGGAACTCGCCCGCGGGCACTGACCGGCAGCTTCCGCCGTAGCGCCCACGCCCTGATCGTGGCGTCATCTGCTTCGTGGGACTCTCCCTTCCCTCGGTTGCGGAGCAGACGGCAGACCACCCCTGCTTCGTCCGCGTCAAGATCGACTTCGTACATCGTGGCGGCCGTCGGGCCGCCTGGAGATGCGCGCTGGTCTTCGTCTTCGTTCATGAAGACGATCAGCGCCCGGTGGCGGGTCACCATGTGAGGCAACACTTCCTGTCGTGGTTCCACTCATCGTGTAATTCCATTGCGTTGCGAGGGGTAACTGGAGTTTTACAAGCCGATGATCAACCCGGCAACCGAATGACATACGGTGACATGATCGGGTGATAAACGTCCTCTTTATGTATCTGGAGAGTAAGTAGCGCGACGGCCAGGGGAGAAGAATGCCGTCTCGCTACTTACTTTCTCGCAGGTACTCCGAATGGAGCAGTTGTAATCGGATAAGGTCCGCTGACCGGATCACCCGATCGGCGGCACCGTCACGCCCTCATCTGCTCGTCCGGCGCCTTGAACCGCAGGTCAACAGACTTTGGGTCGAACGCGTGACCGGTACGGCCCACCGGCTTGATCGTGACCTCCAGCAAAGTGCTGAGAACGAAGCGCCGGACGCTCAACGGTTGCGAATTCCACAGCTTAGCCACGTCTTTCACTTCGATAAACTGAACGAGAGGAGAGTCCACGGCGGCCGCGTCCCGAATCTGCTGATCGATCGCCTCCAGCCGAAGCAGACCTAATTCGGTTCCTCTCAACATCTGAGATCGTGTGATCCGACCGCGAATGCGGTCCTCGGCGAACCCGTCCAGCTCGACCCGGATTGCCTCAGCTTCAGACCGCAGGGCACCCAGATCCACGGCGGGCCTCTTCTCCGCCTCGTATACGAACTGTTCGACCAGCGTTCGGTCTCTCGCGATCCGTTGAAGAAGGGTTGCCTGCACGAAAGCGTCGAGATGGGCCGCGTTCCGCGTCAGATGAGAGCTGCGCTTGCACTTGTACCGGGGCGAGCGGTCACCGATGCCTACATTGCACGTCGTGCCGTCCAGATGAATGCCGCACCCGTAGATGCCCGACCCGAGCCACCGTGGGGGCCGCCCCGGCGGATTGCAGCGACGCGCGGGATCGGTCAGGAGCCGGACGACAGCTCGGAAGATCTCGGGGTCCACGATCGGCTTGCCGGGGAGCTTGCCGACCTCTTCGCCGCTGTGGACGAGGACGCCCATGTTCCGTGGACGCACCAGCAGCTCGCGCAGGGCACCCGCCGTCATCGGCAGTCCCGTGCTCGTCACAATCTCGGCGTCCCGCGCCTCGGCCGCGAGCGCTGCTAGGGTCCACGGCTTCTTCGTGTGCTTGTTCAACTGGAGGACGCGCATGGAGGCGTAGGCGAGTAAGTCGGATTCGCCTTCGAGCGGCGTGACCCCGTCCTCGGCGAACCCGAAGGGCCGGATGCCCCCGCCGTGCTCGCCCGCGATGGCCTTCCGCTCACGTCCGAGGGAGACGCGGCGGGAGGTGTCCCGTGACGACTTGTTCGCGAACGCGACCATGGCCCGCGCGAGGGTGATCTCGGCGTCGGTCCCGCCGTCGGTCAGAGTCAGGCTCCCGGTGAGGGACCTGACGTTGATCCTCTTCGCCTCGGCCACGTCGATCAGGTCTTCGAGATCTCGCGGATCGCGCAGCACCCGGTCCAGGTCTTCGGCCAGCAGGCCATTCGCGACACCTGCTTTCAGGTCCCTCAGGATGCCCCTGTATCCAGGGCGGATGACGCGCATCACAGTGGAGCCGTCGGGCAGCGTGACCTTGCGGCGCTTGAACGCTGAAGCCGGTCGGGCTTTGCCGGTCTTCGGGTCGACGTCGTTCTCGACTACGACCTTCACGACTTGCCAGCCCCACCGGTCAGCGAGCTCGCGGAGCCTCCGCTCCCGGTCACCGAACGTCTTGCCGGTGCCGTCCTCGTTCAGATCCTCCTGGCGCAGGTCAGAGAGTCGTAGGTAGATGATCGCTTGTGTAATGACTGTCCGGGTCATGACACGGACAGTCACAAACCTGGTGTGTCATAAACAAGTTGTCGGCCTAACGGCCCAAATCACTCACGAGCCCCACCGCGGTCAGGACTCCATGGCCTTGACGAGCGAAGCGGGACGCAGGTCCGTCCAGTTGGTCTCGACGTATTCGAGGCACTCCGGCCGCGATGCCGGGCCGAACTTCGTGGTCCAGCCCGCCGGGACCTCGACGAACTCGGGCCACAGGCTGTGCTGTCCCTCGTCGTTGACCAGCACCAGGTACGTGCCGTCAGGGTTCTCGAACGGGTTCGTCATTCCTTGTTCTCCTTCTTCGTGGCCGGTGAATCAGCCCGGCGGGTGAGCGCGTCGAGCGCGAGGAACCAGCCCTCCGCCAGTTCCCGCACCGACGCTTCGGTCAGTACGGCCTCCGGCCAGGACCATTGCGCGTTCAGTTCGGGACCGCCGGGGCGATCCTCGGTCAGGACGTTGATCGTCAGCGCGTGCGAGACCGGCATCTCGTCGTCTGCCCCGAGTTCCGCCGCCTCGGCCTCCGCGGCGTACGACCAGTCCGTCGCCTCGGGGACGCCGATCCGGCCCAGGTAGTTGAACTCGATCTGCGGCTTCGCGAACGCTGCCAGTTCGGGGCCGGTACGCGGGTCCAGGTACCGGAGCAGCCCGTGCCCGATCCCCGCGTCCGGCAGCCCGGCGAGGTGCGCCCGTACCCGTTCGAGCGCGGCGCCGGCGGAGGCTCCGCCCGCGAACGCGTCGTCCAGGTCGAGGTCGCCCACATCGAGGCACACCGGCACGACACTGGTGAACCAGCCGACCGTCCGCGAAAGATCCGCGCCACCGGCCAGTTCCTCCTCGCGGCCGTGCCCCTCGACATCGACCAGCACCGCGCGGCCCTCATCCCGGCGCCACCGGGCGACGGCGAGCGCGAGCCCGGTCAGCAGGACGTCGTTGATCGTCGCCCCGAACGCCGACGGCACGCGGGACAGCAGCGGGGCCGTCCGTTCGGCGGGCAGTGCCAGCGACACCTTCTTCACCGTGGCCGTCACGTCACGTCCGTGGTCCAGCGGCCGGTCCAGCGGGAGGGGATCCCCACCGCCCAGTACCGACTTCCACAGGTCCAGTTCACCCGCGCGGTCCTGTTCGGACAGTGCCCGCGACCACCGCCGGAACGAAGTGTCCACAGAGGACAAGTCTGGTTCACGACCGGCGGCGACCGCTGCCCAGGCCGAAGCGAGGTCCGGCAACAGGATTCGCCACGAGACGCCGTCGATCGCCAGGTGGTGGACCATCAGCAGCAGCCTGCCAGGACCGGAGTCCCCCGTGTCGAACCAGGTCGCGCTCAGCATCACTCCGGCGTCCGGGTCGAGCCGGGCCCGGGTCGGTTCGGCGTGCCGCTCGATCTGAGCGAACAGGTCGCCCTCCCCGACGTCGACACGGTCGATGAGGACGTCGACGGATTCGGCCACCCGGAGCGCCCAGCCGTCCACCGACCGGTCGAGCCGGGCACGCAGCATGTCGTGCCGCGCGACGACCGCGCCGAGCACCTTCTCCAGCTGCTCGCCGGTCATCCCGGACGGCGTCCGCACCAGGGCGGCCTGGTGGTATCCGGCGATCGGCCCGCCCAGTTCGCGCAGCGCGTGCATGATCGGCGTCAGCGCGATCGCGCTGTCGTCCGCCACGCTCACCGCGACCTCGGCCAAGCCCTCGACCGTCCGGTGCGCGAACACGTCATGCGGCGTGATCTTGAGTCCGGCCGCGCGGGCCCGGCTGACCAGCCGCATGGCGACGATACTGTCCCCGCCGAGGGCGAAGAAGTCGTCGTCGGCGCCGAGTTCCGGTACGTCGAGCACTTCCGCGAAGAGGGCGCACAGCGTCTTCTCCCGGTCGGTCTCCGGCGCGCGGCCACCGGCCAGCTCCGTGTAGTCCGGCGCGGGCAGCGCCTTACGGTCCAGCTTCCCGTTGGACAGCACCGGAAGCGCGTCGAGGGTGACGAACGCCGCCGGGACCATGTAGTCCGGCAACGTCTCGGTCACGAACCGCCGCAGTTCCGCGTGCTCCACAGTGGACACCACGTAGGCCACCAGCTGTTTGACCCGCGGCCGGTCCTCACGCACCAGGACGACGGCCTGCGCGACCTCGTCGTGCCGCTCCAGCACGGCTTCGATCTCGCCGGGTTCGACCCGGAAGCCACGGATCTTCGCCTGATCGTCGGCGCGCCCGCCGAAGTCCAGCCGTCCGTCCGCGGTCCACCGGGCGAGGTCGCCGGTGCGATACATCCGCGCGCCGGCCGGACCGAACGGATCGGCCACGAATCGCTCCGAGGTCAGCGCCGCCCGTCCGAGGTAGCCGCGGGCGAGACCGGCACCGGCGAGGTACAGCTCACCGGTGACACCGGGCGGCACCGGCCGCAACGCCGCGTCCAGCACGTAGGCGCGGGTGTTCGCGACCGGACGGCCGACCAGCGGCTTCCCGCTGTCGCCGATCCGCGCGATCAACGCGTCCACTGTGGACTCCGTTGGCCCGTACAGGTTGAAGGCCTCGGTTCCGTCCAGAGTGGCCAGACGTCGCCACAGACTCTCCGGTACCGCCTCGCCGCCGACGCCGATCACGGCCAGCGGGCACCGGTCGCCGTCGAGCAGGCCGGCGTCCGCCATCTGCGCGAAGAACGACGGTGTGACCTCGATGAAGTCGAAGCCGTCCCGCTCGATCATCGCGGCCAGCAGTTCGGGGTCGCGCCGGGTCTCCTCGTCCACGATGTGCACGGCGTGCCCGTCGAGCAGCCACAGTTGCGGCTGCCAGGAGGCGTCGAAGGAGAACGACCAGGCGTGCCCCACCCGCAGATGCGCTTTGCCGGTGGCTTCGACGGCGGGCCGGTGCAGCGTGGCGCGGTGGCTGTGGAACAGGTTCACCACGCCGCGATGCGGGACGACGACACCCTTGGGCGTCCCCGTCGAACCCGACGTGTAGATCACGTACGCCGGATGTTCCGGGACGAGCGGGCGGACGCGGTCCCGATCGGTCAGGTCGTGCGCGAGCCTGTCCTCGGTGACGAGCGCACACAGCGCGAGCGTCTCGATCCCGGTCCGGGGCAGCGACTCCAGCAGCTCGGGTTCGGTCAGGAGCACCTTGGGCCGCGCGTCGGCCAGCATCGCGGCCAGCCGCTCGGCCGGGTAGTCCGGGTCGAGCGGCAGGTACGCCGCACCCGCCTTGTGCACGGCGAGGATCGCCAGCAGCACGTCCGCCGACCGCGGCAAGGCCAGTGCGACGAAGTCCTCCGGACCGACGCCGTGCGCGACCAGCGCCCGGCCGAGCCGGTTGGCGCGCTCGTTCAGCTCGGTGAAGGTCCAGGTGACGTCGCCGGACACCACCGCGACCGCGTCGGGCGAACGCCGGACCTGCGCCTCGAACAAACCGGCCACAGTGGACGGTTCGACAGCTATGGAAGCACCCGTCCCGTCACGCAGGATCCGGTCGAGTTCGGTCTCGGCCAGGATGCCCACCCGGCCGACGAGAGTGTCCACATCGGACACCATCGCGGTCAGCACCCGCTCCATCGCGACCGGGAGCCGCTCCGGCATACCGGCATCGAACAGATCGGCGCGGTACTCGGCGGTGAGCTTCAGCCTCGCGCCGGGTTCCACCGCCCACGTGAGCGGATAATGCGTGGAGTCCTCGTGACGCACGATCTCCCCGCGCAGCCCGGCACCGGTCTCGTCCTCCTCCGCACCCGGGTAGCTCTCGAACACCATCAGCGTGTCGAACAGCTCGCCGAGCCCGGCACCGCGCTGGATGTCGGCGAGACCGAGATGCTGGTGCGCCAGCAGGCCGGCCTGTTCGTCCTGGACCCGGCCGAGCAGCGTACTCAGCTTTTCGGCGGGGTCGACCGCGATCCGCACCGGGATCGTGTTGATGAACAGGCCGATCATCCGCTCGACCCCGGCCAGGTCGGGCGGGCGCCCGGCGACCGTCGCGCCGAATACGACGTCCGACCGCCCGGTCAGCTTGCCGAGCACGATGCTCCACGCCGTCTGGACGAGGGTGTTGAGGGTCAGCCCTCGCGAGCGGGCCAGTCCGGCCAGCGCGGCGGTCGCCTGCTCCGGCAGCTCCAGGGTCAGGCGCTCCGGCAACGCCGGTGCTCGCTGGGGGTCGTGCGGGACGAGGTGGGTCGGTTCGGTCAGCCCGTCGAGCGCCCGCCGCCAAGCGGCCTCGGCCGCCTCGCGATCCTGGTCTCCGAGCCAGCCGAGATGGTCGCGGTACTGCCTGGCGGGCGCCAGGTCCGCGCCCGCGTACAGCTGGGACAGCTCCGCGAACAGCTGCGGAACCGACCAGCCGTCGAGCAGGACGTGCTGGTGGGTGAACACCAGCCGGTGCCGCCCGTCCGGCATCGCCAGCAACAGGAACCGCAGCACCGGCGCGACCGCCGGATCGAACCGGCGCCGATCGTGAGCCAGCTCCGCCTCGATGTCAGCGTCCGATTCCACGAAACGCCAGGGAACCGTGACCGAGCGCGCCACGAGCGCGACCGGACGACCGGATGCCAGGTAGCGGTAGCCGGTGCGCAGCACGGCGTGCCGGTCGACGAGTGCCTGAGCCGCCTCCTGAAGCCGCCGCGGGTCGAGCGGTCCGTCGAGCTCGAAGGAGACCTGAACGGTGTAGACGTCCGGGCCGTCGCCGTCCATCGTCGCGTGGAAGAGCAATCCCGCCTGCAACGGCGTCAGCGGCCATACCTCGGCCGTACCCGGTGCGACTTCGAGGATCTCGGCGCGTTCGCCCTCGTCGAGGTCCACCAACGGCTTCCCGCTCACCGACGCGGGCGCGTCGAGCCGCACCGTACTGACCTCGGCCAAGGCGGCGACTGTGCGGTGCCGGAAGACGTCACGCGGGCTGAGCAACAACCCGGCGGTCCGTACACGGCCGACGAGCTGCATCGCGACGATGCTGTCGCCACCGAGGCGGAAGAAGTCGTCGTGGATGCCGACCTTGTCCAGTCCGAGGACGCCTGCGACGAGCGACGCGAGCAGTTCCTCCCGCGGAGTGCGCGGTGCGTCACCGGACACGGCTTCGGCGAAGTCCGGGGCCGGCAGTGCCTTGCGGTCGAGCTTCCCGTTGGGGGTCAAGGGGAATTCGTCCAGCACCACGAACGCCGACGGCACCATGTACTCCGGCAGCGCGGCCTCCGCCTGCCGCCGGAGGTCCTCGACGTCGGCCGGGCCGGCGAGGTAGGCGACGAGCCTGCCTTCGCGCAGGACCACCCGCGCGGGAACCCGCCGGGAGAGCACGGACTCGATCTCTCCCAGCTCGATCCGGAAGCCGCGCAGCTTGACCTGGTCGTCGATCCGGCCCAGGTAATCGAGGACGCCGTCGGACCGCCACCGCGCGAGGTCACCGGTGCGGTACATCCGCTCCCCCGCCGCGAACGGGTTCGCCACGAACCGTCCGGACGTCAAGCCCGCCCGCCCGAGGTAACCCCGCGCCAGCTGCGTCCCCGCCAGGTACAGCTCACCGGCGACACCCGGCGGAACCGGCTGGAGCCGGGCATCCAGGACATACGTGTGGGTGTTCCACACTGGACGTCCAATGGGGACGGTGTCGTCGACGACCTCCCACGAGGTCACGTCGACCGAAGCTTCGGTCGGTCCGTAGAGGTTGTGCAGCGGGACGTCCACGCGGGCCGCCAGTTCCGGCGGGAGCGCCTCGCCACTGCACAGGACCCGGCGCACGCCGTGCCACTCCGGCTCCTCGGCGAGGAACGCCTCCAGCATCGAGGGGACGAAGTGCAGGGTCGTGATCCGCTGATCGCGGATCACCGTCTCGAGGTACCGCGGATCCCGGTGCCCGTCCGGTTTGGCGACCACCAGCGTGGCGCCGGTGATGAGCGGCCAGAAGAACTCCCACACCGACACATCGAAACTCGACGGCGTCTTCTGCAACACCCGATCATCCGCCGTAAGACCGAACTCGTCCTGCATCCACAGTAGACGGTTCACGATGCCTTCATGAGGCACCACGACACCCTTGGGACGACCGGTAGAACCCGACGTGTAGATCACGTACGCCGGGGACTTCGGATCCACGACGCGGCCGAGATTCTCGCCGGAGTAGCCGCCGAGATCAGGCAGGGTGTCGAGAACCACGGCGGGGGCCGCGTCTTCGAGCATGAACGCCAACCGGTCGGCCGGGTAGTCCGTGTCCAGCGGCAGGTAGGCGCCACCGGCTTTGTGCACGGCGTACAACGCGACGACCAGATCGATCGACCGCGGCAGCGACACCGCCACCACCGACTCCGCACCCACGCCCCGCTCGACCAGCCACCGCGCCAACCGATTCGCCCGCGCGTTGAACTCACCGTAGGAAAGCGAGACGCCCTCGAACACCACGGCAGGAGCGTCCGGCGTTCGCGCCACCTGAGCCTCGAACAACTCCGGCAACGTCGCCGCCGGAACGTCGTGCGCGGTGTCGTTCCAGCGTTCGAGCAGAACGCGCTCGTCCTCGTCGACGACGTCGAGCGCGCCGACCGCGATCGCGGGATCGGCGGCCACCTGCTCCAGGACGGCGACCAGCCGCCGCCCGATCGCCTCGGCCGTGCTCTCGTCGAACAGGTCGGCGCTGTACTCGATCGCGCCGGAGATCCCATCGGTGTTCTCCAGGAACCCGAACTCGAGATCGAACTTGGCGATCCCCTGCGCGAAGTCCTCCTGATCCGCACGGAGGCCGGACAGCTCCAGCCCATCGCCCGATTCGGGCAGGTAGACCACCATCACCTGGAACAACGGGTGCCTGGCCAGCGAACGTTCCGGGTTGACCGCGTCGACCAGCCGCTCGAACGGCAGGTCCTGGTGCTCGAAAGCGGCCAGGTCCGCCGCGCGCACCCGTGACAGCAGGTCGCCGAACGCCGGTTCGCCGGACAGGTCGGTGCGCAGCACGAGCGAGTTCACGAAGAACCCGACCAGTGGCTCCAGCCGTTCGTCGGTGCGGCCGGAACTCGGTGCGCCGAGCGGGATGTCGTCCCCGGCGCCGAGGCGGTGCAGCAGCGCCGCGACCGCGGCCTGCGCCAGCATGAACATGCTGACGTCGTGCCGGCGGGCGACCTCGCGCAGCCGTCCGGTGAGCGCGGCGTCGATCGGGAAGGTCACCAGACCGCCGCGGTGACTCGATTCCGACGGCCGCGGCCGGTCCGTCGGCAGGGCGAGTTCGTCCGGCAGCCCGGCCAGCGTGGTCCGCCAGAACTCGAGGTGCTCGGCGGCTGTCGAGTCAAGCAGTTCCCGTTGCCACAGGGCGTAGTCCGCGTACTGGACCGGGAGTTCGGTCCACTGTGGAGCGTTACCGGTCAGCCTCGACTCGTACGCCGTGGCGAGATCGGTCATCAGCGGTCCCTGCGACCACTCGTCCGTCGCCACGTGGTGCAGCACCAGCAGGAGCACGTGTTCCGTCGGTGAGACCACGAACACGGTGGCCCGGATCGGGAGTTCCTCGTCGAGAGCGAAGCCGCGCCCGACTTCGGCGGACAGCTGGGCAGGGAGGTCCGTCGCGTCGGAGAAGCGGATCTCCGGTCGCGCGTCGGCCAAGATCCGCTGCGCCGCGACGCCTTCCTCCTCCACGAACACGGTCCTGAGCGTTTCGTGCCGCTCGACGACGTCGCCGATCGCCGCGCGCAGCGCGCCGGTGTCCAGTTCGCCGTGCAGGCGCCAGGCGAGCGGGATGTTGTACGTCCGTGTGACCCCTTCGAGCCGGTACAGGAACCACAACCGTTGCTGCGCGGGCGAAAGCGGCAGCACGTCCGGGCGTGGTCCGGCGCTCAGGGCCGGCCTTGCCGACGGTCCGGCGAGCCGTGCGGCCAGCGCGGCCACCGTGGGCGCGTCGAAGACATCACGGACCGACACCGTCGCGTCCAGACCCGCCGAGATCCGGCTGACCAGGCGCATCACCAGCAGCGAATGCCCGCCGAGCGCGAAGAAGTCGTCATCGATCCCGACCCGGTCCACGTCGAGCACGTCGGCGAACAACGCGCACAACGCCTCTTCCCGCGCGTTCCGCGGTTCGCGGCCCTCGGTGGTCGCGAACTCGGGTGCCGGAAGTGCTTTGCGGTCGAGTTTGCCGTTCGGGGTCAGCGGGATCTCGTCGAGGACGATGAACGCCGACGGAACCATGTGCTCGGGCAGCTTCGCCGCAACCTCCTCCCGAAGGCCACTAGCGGACCCCACGACGTAGGCCACGAGCCGGTCTTCCCTGGCCACGACCACGGCACGCGTGACAGACCCCGAAGCGGTCAGTGTCGCCTCGACTTCGCCGAGCTCGACCCGGAAGCCGCGGATCTTGACCTGGTCGTCGACGCGGCCCAGGAACTCCAGGACCCCGTCGACGGACCAGCGCGCGAGGTCACCGGTCCGGTACATGCGCTCCCCCGCGCCGCCGAACGGGTCGGCGACGAACCGCTCGGCGGTCAGGCCCGGCCGGGCCTGGTACCCGCGGGCGAGCTGCGCACCGGCGAGATAGAGCTCACCGGGGACACCCGGCGGGACCGGGTTCAACCGGGCGTCCAGCACATAGGTCCGCGTGTTCCACACCGGACGTCCGATCGGGACGGTCGGCGTCACCGAAGCACCGGCGGGCCAGGCGGTCACGTCGACCGACGCTTCGGTCGGGCCGTAGAGGTTGTACACCGGGACGTCCACGCGGGCGGCCAGCTCGGACGGCAGCGCCTCACCACTGCAGATGACGCGCCGCAATCCGGTGCACTCCGCCGTCTCCAGGAACACCGCGAGCATCGAAGGGACAAAGTGGACGGTGGTGATCCCCGCCGTGCGGATCAGGTCCGCCAGGTAGGCCGGGTCCTTGTGTCCTTCGGGCTTCGCGACCACCAGGGTGGCGCCGGTGATCAGCGGCCAGAAGAACTCCCACACCGACACATCGAAACTCGACGGCGTCTTCTGCAGCACCCGGTCATCGGCGGTCAGACCGTACTCATCTTGCATCCACAGCAGACGGTTCACGATGCCGGAGTGCGGCACCACGACGCCCTTGGGACGCCCCGTCGAACCCGACGTATAGATCACGTAGGCCGGAGACT
Organism: Amycolatopsis sp. NPDC039088; assembly: GCF_055598845.1. Lineage (NCBI taxonomy): Bacteria > Bacillati > Actinomycetota > Actinomycetes > Pseudonocardiales > Pseudonocardiaceae > Amycolatopsis > Amycolatopsis sp. NPDC039088. The sequence goes on from NZ_JBVKAE010000003.1 coordinate 85,501, forward strand.
TCGGATCGACAACGCGGCCCAGGTTCTCGCCGGAGTAGCCGTCGAGATCAGGCAGGGTCTCCAGAACCACCGCGGGGGCGGCGTCTTCGAGCATGAAGACGATGCGATCCGCCGGGTAGTCGCGGTCGACCGGCAGGTAAGCCCCGCCCGCCTTGTGCACCGCGTACAACGCGACCACCAGATCGATCGACCGCGGCAGCGACACCGCCACCACCGACTCCACACCCACACCCTGCTCGACCAGCCACCGCGCCAGCTGGTTCACCCGCGCGTTGAACTCCTCGTAAGAAAGCGAGACACCCTCGAACACCACAGCGGGAGCCTCCGGCGTCCGCGCCACCTGAGCCTCGAACAACTCCGGCAGCGTCGTCACCGGGACTTCACGAGCCGTGCGGTTCCATTCGGTCACCCGCGCGAGTTCGTCGCCGACGAGGACGTCGAGCGCGCCGACGGGCCGGTCCGGTTCGGCGGTGGCCTGCTCCAGCAGGGACGCGAGCCGGTCGAGCAGCCGTCGGGCCGTCGCCGCGTCGGCGAGGTCTTCGGCGTACTCCAGCATCAGCGTGGCGGTGTTCTCGTCGTCGACCATCGTGAAGTGCAGGTCGAACTTCGCCATGCCGGTGTCCATCTCGAACCACTCGGCCGGCAGGCCGAGCACGTCGTGGGCGCCGGTTTGCCGGTGGTAGCCCACCATCACCTGGAACAGCGGGTTGCGACCCGGGACGCGGGGCGGGTTCAGTTCTTCGACGACGCGCTCGAACGGCAGGTCACCGTGCGAGAACGCGGCGAGATCCGCCTCGCGCACCCTGTCGAGCAGTTCGGCGAACGTCGGCTCACCCGACAGGTCGGTCCGCAGGACGAGAGTGTTCACGAAGAACCCGACGAGGTCGTCGAGCGCCGCGTCGGTGCGTCCCGCGATCGGGGCGCCGAGCGCGATGTCATCCCCGGCGCCGGTGCGGTGCAGCAGCGCGGCCACAGCGGCTTGCAGCACCATGAACGGGCTCGCTCCCGCTTTCGCCGCCAGGTCACGCACGGCGGCCGACAGCTCGTGGGGCAGCCGGAACTTGACCTTTCCACCTCGGCCGGTCGGCCGGAGCGGACGCGGACGGTCCAGTGGCAGCGTCAGCTCGTCCGGTGCGCCGCGCAGGGCGTCCGCCCAGAAGGCGATCTGCTCGGCCCCACGCTGATCGAGGAAGTCCTTCTGCCACAGAGCGAAGTCCGCGTACTGCACCGGCAGGTCCGTCCACCCGGGAGCGCCGCCGGCGAGCCGGGACTGATAGGCCGAGTTCAGATCGTCGAGCAACAGGCGGTCGGACCATTCGTCGGTCGCGCTGTGGTGCAGGACCAGCGAGATCACCTGGTCTTGGGCGCCGAGCCGCAGCACCCTCAGCCGGACCGGGATCTCGCGGGCGAGATCGAAGGGCGTCCGTGACAGCTCGGCGACGCGGGCGTCCAGCCCGGCCTCGTCGCACTCCTCGACGGCGAACGGGATCTCCGGCGCGTCGAGAACGCGCTGGTAGGGCTCCCCATCGTCCTCGGCGATGACGGTCCGCAGGACCTCGTGCCTGCCGAGTACGTCGCCCAGCGCGGCGCGCAAGGCGCCGAAGTCCAGCTCGCCACGCAACCGGAAGGTCAGCGGGAAGTTGTAGGCGACCGCGTTCGCTTCCATCCGGTCGACCAGCCAGAGGCTTCGCTGCGCGGACGAAAGCGGGATCCGATCCGGGCGTTCGGCACGCACCACCGCCGGCCGCGCCGGTTCGCCGCCGCCGACGCGGGCGGCCAGTTCGGCGACCGTCGGTGCCTCGAACAGGTCACGGATGGCCAGTTCGGCCCCGAGTTCGGTCCTGGCCCGGCTGATGAGCCGGGTCGCGAGCAGCGAGTGGCCGCCGAGGTCGAAGAAGTTGTCCTCGACGCCGACACCGTCCAGTCCGAGGACCTCGGCGAAGAGCGCGCACAGCGTTTCTTCCTCGGCGGTCTCGGCCGGGCGGCTTTCGGTGCGCCGGACCGCCGGATCGGCGTCCGGCAGCGCCCGCACGTTGAGCTTGCCGTTGTCGGTCAACGGCAGGCTGCCGAGGGTGACGAACGCGGCCGGGACCATGTAGTCGGGCAGCTCCGTCTTCAGCCGGTCCCGCAGGCGTTGCACCAGTTCGCCGCCACCACGCGCCGAAGTCGGGCTCGTGGCGTACTTGGCCAGGTTCGTGCCGACCGAGACCGGCAGGTGCACATCGGTGATCAGCGCGTCCGGCTGTCCCTTGTGGACGAACACGGCTTCGAAGGCGCCGTCCGCGGACCAGGTCGTGTGCACGCGGTAGCCGAGCCGTTCGCCGAGTTCGTGCACGTCCTCCGGCTCGATGCCGTCGGCGGCCCGGAAACGCTCCAGGACGTCGATGAGCGGCGCACCGGCGTCCAGTGCCCGGGTCGCCTCGACCTCGGGCAGCTGCCGGGCGTCCGGGATCCGGCTCACCCGCAGGGTTTCCGCGTCCGCCAGCCGTTCCTCCACCGCGGCGAGCGAACCGGCCTCGTCCCAGGTCAGACGCGGTGCCTGCGCGACCGAGAAGGTCCGCGCGGGCTCCTTCACCAGGACGGCGTCGTAGCGGTACCGGCTCAGCTCGTTGTGCAGCCGGGCGCGTTTGATCCGGACCTGCGCCGCGACGTCCGGCAGGCGCCGCGCGAGCGCGGTGAAGTAGTCCGGGTCGATCAGCAGTTCCTTCTCCAGCGCGGCACCGCGTTCGATCGCCCGCCGCACCTGGGCGACGTCGGATGTCGCGTCGGCGCGGGTCAGCTGGATCGCGGTGTGGAAGGAGCGCGCGAGACGCAGGTTCCGGACGTCGCCGACGAACAGCGTGCCGCCGGGGGCGAGCAGGCCGATCGCCTTGGTGATGACGCCGGTCAGATAGTCGACGCTCGGGAAGTACTGGATGACGGAGTTGATCACGATCGTGTCGAACCGGCCGGCGGGCAGGCCGTCGAACACGTGCGCCGGCTGGGCGCGCAGGTTCACCTTCGCCGCCAGCTCCGGATCGCGCTCCAGCTCCCGGTTCAGCTTCGCGATGACCGGCGCGGCGAGGTCGGTGCCCCAGTACTCGCGCGCGAGGGGCGCGATCTGCCCCATCAGCAGACCGGTGCCGACGCCGATCTCCAGCACCCGCTCCGGCTTCAGTTCGGCGATCCGGTCGACGGTCGCCTGCCGCCATTCCCGCATGTGCTCCAGCGGGATGGGATCGCCGTCGTAGCTGGAGTCCCAGCCCGCGAAGTCCTCGGTGAACAACGCGGTCGGGATCTCGGTGTACTCGTCCGAGTAGATCTGCTGCCATTCGCCGACCTGGTCGGCCTCCGCCTCGGCGCGCGCGTCCCCGCTCAGTTCGGCCGGGACGACGTAACCGATGAGCCGCTGCAGCCCCGGCGCAGACGGATCCGGCCGGGCGATGACGGCGGCCTGCGCGACCTCCGGATACCGGCTGAGCGCGGTCTCGATCTCGCCGAGTTCCACGCGGTAACCGCGGATCTTGACCTGGTCGTCGGTCCGGCCGAGGAAGTCCAGGTTGCCGTCCGGGCGCCGCCGCACCAGGTCGCCGGTGCGGTACATCCGCCCGCCGCCGACGGCGAACGGGTCGGCGACGAACCGCTCGGCGGTCAGGCCGGGCCGGCCGAGATAGCCACGGGCCAGGCCCTCGCCCGCGATGTAGAGCTCACCCGCGACACCGTCCGGAACCGGCCGCAGCCAGGCGTCGACGATGTAGGCGCGGGTGTTCCAGATCGGCTTGCCGACGGTCGGGGTGTCGCTGTCGGTCGTCCCGCCGCCGAGGGTGTTGATCGTGTATTCGGTGGGGCCGTACAGGTTGTAACCGTAGGTCCCGTCGGTGTCGCGCAGCCGGTTCCACACCGACTCCGAGACGGCCTCACCACCGAGCAGCACGAGCGCGGGCCGATGCCGTCCCTCCCCGTCCTCCAGCAGCCCTTCCTCGATCAGCAGGTGGGCGTACGTCGGCGTCACGTTGACGACGTCGACCTCGTGCTCGTCGCAGTACGCCACGAGTGCCCGCGCGTCCCGCCGCAGTTCCTCGTCGCAAACGTGGACCTCATGCCCTTCGACGAGCCACAGCAGCTCTTCCCAGGACATGTCGAAGGCGAACGACACGGTGTGCGCGATCCGCAGCCGCCGTCCGCCCGCCGACGCGATGGCCGGGGCGAAGATCGCGCCCTGGTGGTTGAGCTGCATGTTCGTCAGGCCGCGATACGGCGTGACGACGCCCTTGGGCTTGCCCGTGGAGCCCGAGGTGTAAATGACGTACGCCGGGTGCTCCATGCGGTCCGCCCGGCCGCGGGCGAACAGCGGGCGTTCGGCGTCGGAGATCGGGCCCTCGCCGAACGCCCTGTCTTCGTGGTCGTCGACCAGGACACGAGGGACGTCATCGGGCAGTGCCGCCGATACGTCCTTTGTGGACACCAGGCACAGCGGCCGGGCGTCGGCCAGCATCACCGCGAGCCGGTCGGCCGGATAGTCGAGTTCCAGCGGCAGGTACGCCGCGCCGGTCCGCAGCACGGCGAACAACGCGACGACCATGTCGATCGAGCGCGGCAGGCCGAGCGCGATCACCTGTTCCGGCGCTGCCCCCTTTGACAGCAGGAGCCGGGCCATCCGGTTGATGCGCGCGTCGAGTTCGGCGTAGGTCAGCTGCTCCTCACCGAACACCAGGGCGGTCGCGTCCGGAGTCCGCTCCGCCTGCGCGGCGAGCAGATCCGCGATCGTGTCCTCGATCACCGGGTGCTCGGTCTCGGCCCAGCCCGCTTCGAGCGCGGCGCGGTCCTCTGCGGACACCGTGGCGAGCGCGCCGACAGGTTTCGCCGGATCGGCGACGATCTGCTCGACCAGTGAGGTGAACCGGCCCAACACCGAGGCGGCTTCGTCCGTGTCGATCACGTCGTCCCGGTAGGACAGCGTGATCCGCGTTTCCTCGCCCGGCGTCACCACCAGCGTCAACGGGTAGTGGGTCGCATCGATGTTGAGCAGGCCGGTGATGCCGTGCCGGTGACGGAGGCCCTCGCGCCGCTCGTCGCCGTCCGCGTTGCGCAGCACGAAAAGCGTGTCGAACAGGACCCGATGCCCGGCTTCCCGTTGCAGGACACCGAGGCTCATGAACTCGTACGGCGTCAGGTCCATCCGCTCGGACTGCAGGCGCCGCACCAGGTCCAGGACGGACTCGCCCGGGTCGAGCCGGACCCTGGCAGGCACGGTGTTGAGGAACAGCCCGATGGTGTTCTCGATGTCGGGCACGGCGGCCGGCCTGCCCGCGACCGCGGCGCCGAACACGACGTCGTGCCGCCCGGTCATGGTCGACAGGACCAGGCCCCACGCGGCATTGAGCACGGAGTTGACGGTCAGACCGTGCCGCCGGGCCTGCTCACGGAGCCGACGACCCAGGTCGCCGGGCAGCACGGTGTCCAGGTTGACCGGGGTGGCCGGGACCAGGTCCTGGCCGTCCGGTCCGATGACGGTCGGCTCCGCGAGCCCGGACAGTGCTTCGCGCCAGGCATTCGTGGCGGTCTCGATGTCCTGCCGGGCCAGCCAGCGGAGGAAGTCCACATAGGACCCGGCAGCGGGCAGCGTCCGGTCGTCCCCGCCGAGGTCGTACAGCGCGAACAGCTGCTCGATGAAGAGCCAGGCCGACCAGCCGTCCCACAGCAGCAGGTGCCGGTTCAGCACGACGCGGTCGCGTCCGTCCCCGAGCCGCACCAGCTTCAACCGGAACAGCGGCGGGGCACCGAGGTCGAACCGGGTGGCCCGGTCCTCGGCCATCAGCTCGTCGAGCCGGGCCTGTCGTTCGTCTTCGGACAGACCCGAAAGATCCACTTCGGACACCGGAGGTTCGACGGCGGACGCGACGAACTGCACCGGACCGCGCAGCCCGTCGCTGGTGAAACCGGCACCGAGACTCGGGATCCGGCGGAGCAACGCGGACACCGCCGTCCGCAACCGGTCGGCGTCCAGCCGGTGGTCGAAGTCGATCGCTTCCTGGATCGTGTAGATGTCGACCCGGTCGGAGTTGTAGCTGGAGTGGAAGAACAGCCCTTCCTGCAGCGGCGACAGCGGCCAGATGTCGGCGACCGGCACCGGGCTGACCTTCTCGACGCGGGTGATCTCCTCCTGGGTCAGCGACACCAGTTCGAGGTCGGACGGTGTGAGCCCCACCGGCGCGCCGGTGTCCACCGCCGCGAGTCCGGCCATGGCGTCGGCCCAGCGGTCGGCGACGGCGAGCGCTTCGGCCGGACCCGCGAACGTCGCGGCCAGCCTCGGTCCGGTCTCGGTGTCCTCGCAGGCGACCCCGATCCGCAGGACATGGTCACCTGGCGGCGGGACCGCGGCGTACCCGGGGACCTGCCACTCCCCCGCTCCGGCGGGGACACGGCCCTCATACCGAAGGGCGATCCGCGGCCGGGCGAGGCCGGTGAACAGCGGCACGGTCTGCGCGTTGAGGTAGCGCAGCAGACCGTAACCGTCGGGCGTCTTCCGGACGGTTTCCTTGACGGCCTTGAGCAGCGCGAGCGGTTCGCCGGTGGCGGTGATCCGCACCGGGCGGACCGAGGTCAGCGCGCCGACCGTGTGCGAGACGTCGTCCTCTCGTCCATGGAGATCGACGAGGAGGTCACCGTCGACGGCGGCTTTCAGCGCGGTCAGGAGGACGTCGGTCACGTCGCCGTGCACAGCGGAGGGCAGCGGGCCGACGAGCGTCCGCGTGTCCTCGACGGACAGGGTGATCCGGCGTTCGGCGACTTCACCGGCGGTGGGGATCTCGAAAGCACCGGCAGCCAGTGTCTCGCTCCAGTGGCCGACTTCGCCGAGCAGCGCGGGATCCTGCGCGCCCCCGGTGATCCGGCGGGCGATGGTCCTCAACGAGGTCTCCACCGGCATGAATACGGGCGCGTGGCCCTCGGTCACGGCGCGCCAAGCGGTGGCGAGATCGGCCGCCAGCGTCGTCCAGTCCCGCGCTTCCAGCAGTACCGGATGCGCTACCAGGAGCAGCCGGGCAGGCTCGTCGAACCAGACGGCCTGCAGCAGGCTGTCCTCCAGCCTGGCGACGGCGTTCCGGTATTCGTCTTCGAGGGAGCCGGTCGCGTGGCGAAGCAGGTCCGTCGCCTGGACCGTCCCTTGTGGACGGACTTCGAGCGACCACAGCACCGAAACGACCCGCGAAAGTTCGAGCCGCAGGCCGTCGTGGTGGTCGAGGACCAGTTGCAGAGCAGCGGCGAGCGTCTCGACGTCGGCCTCCGACGGCACCGTCAGGACGACGGACTCCGGTTGCACCGCGGAACCCAGCTCCCGGATCCGGAGTACCTCGGGCAGGAGCGGAAGCGTACCGACTCCGTCGCCGTCCGCCACCGGATCCGGTTCGGCCGCCAGACCGGTGGCGGCGAGCGCGGCCGGGGTCCGGAGTTCGAACACGTCCTTGGGGCTGAGCTCGAAACCGGCCCGGCGGGCACGGCTCGACACGGCGATCGAGGAGATGCTGTCGCCGCCCAGCAGGAAGAAGTCCCCGTGAACGTCCACAGTGTCCAGTCCCAGGACGTCCGCGAAGATCCGCGCGAGCGCGCGTTCCTGCTCATTCCCGGACGGCGCGATCGCGGGCTGCCCGATTTCGGGCGCGGGCAAGGCCCGGACGTCGAGCTTTCCGCTGGGGGTCAAGGGGAACTCGTCGAGGACCACGAGCGAGCGCGGGACCATCGGAGCGGGCAACGCCTCGCTCACCGCGGCACGCAGCCGCTCCGGGTCCGCGGCACCGGCCACGTAGCCGATCAGCGCACCGTCCTTCGCCACGACCGTGGCGGCGGTGACGCCGGGTTGCGCGGCGAGTACGGCCTCGATCTCGCCGAGTTCGATCCGGTTGCCGCGGATCTTCACCTGCCGGTCGGTGCGGCCGAGGTACTCGATCTCGCCGTCGGCGCGGCGCCGGACCAGGTCCCCGGTGCGGTACAGCCGCTGCCCCGGTTCTCCGAAGGGATCGGCGACGAACCGTTCGGCGGTCAGCGACGGACGGCCGTGGTAGCCACGGGCCAGCTGGACGCCGGCGAGGTACAGCTCACCCGCCACGCCGTCGGGAACCGGACGGAGGTGGCCGTCAAGGACGTGCAGACGCGTGTTCCACACTGGACGTCCGATGGGGACGGTCGCGCCCTCGATCCCGGTGGTGCCGAAGAAGGTCACGTCCACCGCGGCCTCAGTCGGGCCGTAGAGGTTGTGCAGCGGGACCCCGGTGAGCGAGCGCCAGCGGGCGGCGATCTCGCCGGTCAATGCCTCCCCGCTGGAGAACACGCGGCGCAGGGAGCGGGTCCAGCCGAGGTCTTCGGTGACGTCTTCGCTGCCCAGGAACGCGGAGAGCATCGACGGCACGAAGTGCAGGGTGGTGATCCCACGCTCCCGGATCACCCGGGCGAGATATGCCGGGTCGCGGTGGCCGTCCGGTTCGGCCAGCACCACCGCGGCGCCTTCGCAGAGCGCCCAGAAGAACTCCCAGACGGAGACGTCGAAACTCGACGGTGTCTTCTGCAGCACCCGGTCCGACGCGGTGAGCCGGTACTCGTGCTGCATCCACGCGAGCCGGTTGACGATCGCGCGATGGGTGACCGCCACGCCCTTCGGCCGCCCGGTCGAACCGGAGGTGTAGAGCAGATAGGCGGTGTTGTCCGGGCCGGCGGGTGCGCGCGAGACGTCGCCGACGTCGGCCTGGCCGGTCACGGAAACGTGGTCGAGCCCGGCGACGGCAGGGATGCGCGAAGCCGTCCCGGGTTCGGAGACGACGAGACGCGCGCCGGAATCGGCGAGCATGTATTCGAGCCGATCGGCCGGGTAGTCGAGGTCGATCGGCAGATACGCGGCCCCGGCCTTGAGGACGCCCAGCAGGGCGACCATCAGCTCGGCCGACCTCGGCACGGCGACGGCGACGACCTGTTCGGGACCGGCCCCCGCCGAACGCAACCGACGGGCCAGCGCCTCCGCGCGGACGTCGAGGTCCGCATAGGACAGTTCGGTGTCCTTGAACACCACCGCTGTCGCGGACGGCGTCCTGACGACCTGCTCGGCGAAGGCCTCGGCCAGCGTGCGCTCCGGCACCGGATGCGCGGTGGCGTTCAGTTCGGTCAGACGGCCGCGTTCGGCGGGCGACAGCAGATCGACGGCCGCGACCGGCAGCGCCGGGTTCGCGGTCAGCGTCTCCAGCAGCCGGGCGAACCGTTCCGCGAGCTGCCCGGCCGCGACCGCGTCGATCCGGGCGGCGTCGAATTTGAGGCTGAACTCCAGGTCCTCGCCCGGGGTCACGATCAGCGCGACCGGGAAATGCACCGCGTCGGTGACCTCGACGCCGGTGAGACGGACGGTTCCGGACGGATCCACGCGCTCCTCGTCACGCGGGAAGTTCTCGACGACGACGAGCGTGTCGAACAGTTCTTCCTGTCCGGCACCGGCGATGCGCTGCAGTTCGCCGAGGCCGAGATGTTGGTGCTCCAGCAGTGCCGACTGCTCGTCCTGCAGCCGCCGCAGCACCGACGCGACCGTTTCGGAACCGGCCCAGCGCAGCCGCACCGGCACCGTGTTGATGTACAGGCCGACCGCCGATTCGAGACCGGCGGCGCCGGTGTCACGGCCGGAGACGGTGCTGCCGAACAGGACGTCGTCGCGGCCGGTGAGGCCGCCGAGCAGAAGCCCCCAGGCGCCGTGCAGGACGGTACCGAGGGTGAGGCCGTGCGTCCGGGCCATGGCGGACAGCTCCGCCGTCGCCCGCCCGCCGAGGCTCAGTCGCAACCGCGACGGCCGCCGCTCGCCGGTGGCCGATGCTTCGATCAGCCGCGTGGGTTCGTCCACTCCGGACAACGCCGTCCGCCAGGCTTCGCGGGAGGCCTCGTGGTCGCGCGCCGCGAGCCGCCGCAGGTGGTCCGTTCGGGAGTCCACCTCCGGGCGTGGGTCGTCCACTCCCGCGTAGGCCGCCAGCAGCTCGCGGAGCAGCACCACGACCGACCAGCCGTCGGCGATGATGTGGTGGAACGTCAGCGCCAGTTCGGCCCGGTCTTCACCGAGCCGGGCGAAGGCCGCCCGCAGGAGAGGCGGCCGGGCGAAGTCGAACCGGCGCGCGCGATCGGCCTCGAAGGCTTCCGCGGCGTCCTCGGCGGCCACCTCGCGCCAGGGCAGTTCGGCATGCCGGGTCACCAGCTGGACGACCTGTCCGCCGTCGAGCTGCCGGAAACCGGACCGCAGCGACGAATACCGGTCCAGCAACGCCTGCACCGACCGGCGCAGCGCGACGGCGTCGACCGGCCCTTCGAGGCGCAGCACCTCCTGGACGGTGTAGATGTCGGCGGCCGATCCACCTTCGAACTCCGCGTGGAAGAAGAAGCCTTCCTGCAACGGCGTCACGGGCAGGACGTCGGCGTACTCGGCGAGTGACGCGCGTTCGGCGTCGGTCAGCTCGAGCAACGGTCGCTCATCCACAGTGGACTCACCGGGCAGGATTTCCGCGCACGCGGCCAGCGCCTCGGGCGTCCGGTGCTGGAACACCTGGCGTGGGGTGATGACGAGTCCTTGTTCCGCGGCTCCGAGCACCAGCCGGATGGACAGGATGCTGTCGCCGCCGAGGGAGAAGAAGTCGTCGTCGGCACCGGCCGAGGCCAGCCCGAGAACCCGCGCGACGACGTCGCACAGGATCCGTTCCCGCTCGGTCCGCGGTGCACGGCCGGTGGCGGCGGCACCGAAATCGGGCAGGGGCAGCGAAGTGCGGTCCAGTTTGCCGTTCGGCATGATCGGCAGCCGGTCGAGTTCCACGAACGCGGACGGCACCATGTAGTGCGGCAGCACCGATTCCGCGTGGCCGCGCAGGTCCTTCGACAGCGACGGCGAACCGCCCGTCTCCGGGACGAAATACGCCACCAGCCGCCGGTCGCCCGGCTTGACCTCGCGGGGCACGACGGCGATCCGGTCGACCCCGGGGTACGCGGCCAGCGCGGATTCGACCTCCCCCGGTTCGATCCGGAAGCCGCGGATCTTGACCTGGTGGTCGGTGCGGCCGAGGAAGTCGAGATCGCCGTCGGCACGCCAGCGGACCCGGTCACCGGTGCGGTACATCCGCTCGCCGCCACCGGCGAAGGGGTCGGCCACGAAGCGCTCCGCGGACAGGCCCGGCCGTCCGGCGTAACCCCGCGCGAGACCGCGGCCGCCGACGTACAGCTCGCCTTCGACGCCGGCCGGCACCGGCCGCAGCGCGGTGTCGAGGACGTAGCAGCGGGTGTTCGGATCCGGTCGGCCGATCGGGATCGGCCCGGTCCAGCCGGGCTCGGCCGCCCACAATGTCGAGTTCACCGTCGCCTCGGTCAGCCCGTACGCGGCGACGACCCGCAGATCTTCGGCCCAGCGCGCGATCAGTTCCGGCGGGACGGTTTCGGTGCCGACGATCAGCACCGCGCCCTTCGGCAGTTCGCAGTCCGGCGGCAGTGCCGCGACCAGCGACGGCGGCAGGATCATGTGCGTCGCCTCGTGCTCGGCGATGTAGCCGGTGAGCTCGACACCCGCGACCCGGCGGTGTGACGGCACCACGATCAGCGTTCCACCGACGCACAGCGACATGACCAGGTCCCAGACCGTCACGTCGAACCCGGTCGAGGCGAACTGCACGACCCGGCTGCCGGGGCCGATGCCGATCCGTTCGGTCGCCGTGCTGATCAGGCTGCCGATCCCGTCGTGGGACAGGACCACGCCCTTCGGCTTCCCGGTCGAGCCCGAGGTGTAGATGACGTACGCCGCGCGGTCGAGCGCTATCCCGCTCACGTCCACAGTGGACGCGTCGAAGGTCGCGAGTTCGGCGGCGATCGCCGGATCGTCGAGACGGACCCGTTCGACGTCCACACTGGACGGCAATTGCGCCGCCTCGTCCTTTGTGGACACGACGACGCCCGCACCGGCGTGGGAAAGCATGTACGCGACGCGGTCTTCGGGATGGTCGAGGTCGAGCGGGAGGTAAGCCGCCCCGGCCTTCATGACGGCCAGGAGTGCGACGATCAGGTCCGCCGATCGCGGCATCGCGACCGCGACGACGTCCTCGTCACCGACACCCCGGCTCCGCAGCAGCCGGGCGAGCCGGTTGGCGGCGGCGTCGACCTCGGCGTAGGTCAGCCGGACGTCCTCGCAGACGACGGCCTCGGCGTCCGGCTTCCGCGCCACGACCCGGTCGAACGCCTCCGGCCAGGACACTTCCGGCGAATCCGCCACCGCGGTCCCGAACTCCAGCACCTTGGCCCGTTCCTCGGCCGAAAGCAGGTCGATCGCGGCCAGCGGCAGCTCCGGCCGCGTCACCAGGTCGGCCAGCACCGTGGCGAACCGGCGGCGGTGCTCGGCCAGCTCGTCGTCCGAGGACACGGCCGCGTCGGCATCGAAGTCGAAGCGCAGGCCCCGGCCTTCACCGGCGTCGTAGACGGCGATGGCGACGTCGCTGATCGGTCCGAGTTCGAGGTTGTGCACGGTGGCGCTCGCGTCGCCGAACGCGAGTTCGCCGTCCACGGCCATGAAGTTCACGCTCAGCCCGACGAGTTCGTGCACCCCGCCGCTCGCGCCGAGTTCCCGCGCGAGGTCCTCGCCGCGGTACCGGCTGTGCTCCAGCAGCGCGGAGACCTTCTCGGCGACCTGGGCGACCAGGCGCGACGGCGTCGTCTCGGGCCGCACGGTCAGCCGCAGCGGCAGGACGTTGGACACCATCCCCGGCTGCTCACGCAGGGCGCGGGTGGTGCGCGCGGTGACCGGGAGGCCGAGGACGAGGTCTTCGGCTCCGGTCACCCGGTGGGCGTACGCCGCCACCGCGGCGATCGCGACCCGGGACAGCCTCGTTCCAGCGTCGAGCGCGAACTTCCGCAGGTGACCGGTCTCCGCCGCCGTCAGCTCCCAGGAGTGCCTTCGCAGCCGGACCGGGCCGGAGGACGCGCGTTCGAGCAGCCGCACCGGGTTCGGCCTGCCCGCGAGTTCGCCTGCCCAGTAAGCCTGGTCGGCTGTTCCGTCATAGTCGCTCTCGGCCAGCCCCGAAAGCGGCCAGGAAACCTCTTCGACACTGCCCGAGTAGAGAGCCGCCGCACGGCGGGTCAGGACCGCCTGCCCGTGCGCGTCCATCACCAGATGGTGGTAGCGCTGGAACCAGCGGACCCGGTCCTCGGCCAGCACCAGCAGCGCGTGCGCGGTGAGTGGGCCTCGCGCGAGGTCGGCCACCACGGTCAGTTCCGCCCGCGCCCATTCGTCGGCCGCCCGCTCCGGATCCGGCTCGCCGGTGAAGTCCAGGACGGCGGCCTCACCCGGCGTTGCCGGAAGCTGGACCGGCTCGCCGTGCTCGAAGCCGACCGTGACGTGCAGGCACTCCGCCTCCGCGACCGCGCGCCCGACGGCCTCACGCAGCCGGGCGACGTCGAGGTCGCCTCGAAGCTCCGCGACCCAGCCGATCGTGTAGACCGGGTCGGCCGGGTCGAGCTGCTGAGCGAGCCAGATCCCCTTCTGGGCCGGAGTCAGGGGAAAGCCGCGGTTCATCGGAATTGCCTCCACCATTCAAAAGCGCTGAACGTCGTCTGCGGATCAGGCGGGGCCGGTGCCGCTCACCGCGTACTCGGGACGGGACGCGCCGGCGCCGCGCCGGTCCACAATGGACTGGAGGATTTCGCCGACCCGGACCGCGGTGTTCGACAGCAGCGACGACGTGATGCCGTGCGTGTGCTCGGTACCGCCCTGGAGGTAGATGCCGCCGTCCAGCGCGGGTTCGGTGACGATCCGGTAGTCGCGTTCGACGCGCAGCCTGCCCTCGTCGTCGCGCGCGCAGGCGGAGGCGAGCTCGCCGAGCAACGGGGTCGGGTCCGCCGGGCTGTACCCCGTCGCGTACACCACGAAATCGGCGTCGAGCCTGGTCCGCTCACCGGTCTCCAGCGCTTCGATGGTGACCCGTACGCCCGAGCCGGTGTCGACGACCTCGGTGGGCCGGGAGACGTTGATCAGCTTCAGGCGTTCGACTCCCTGCACCTTTTCGCGATAGACGCGGCGGTACAGCTCGTCGATCAGCTCGATGTCCACGGCCGAGTAGTTGGTCGCGCCGTGGTAGCGCATCAGGCGTTCCTTGACCTCTTCCGGCGCCGCGTAGAACCGCTCGACCGCTTCGGGGTCGAAGATCCGGTTCGCGAACGCGCTGTCGTCGGCCGGGCTGTAGCCGTAGCGCGCGAACACCGCGCACACCTCGGCCTGCGGGAAGCGGTCGTGCAGCAGCGCGCTGACCTCGGCCGCGCTCTGCCCGGCGCCGACGACGACGAACCGGCGCGGCTCCTCGGCGGCCATTCCCTCGACACGGTGCAGCAGTTCGCTGTTGTGCCAGATCCGGGTGCCGGGCGTGACCCCTTCGGGCAGATTCGGCCGCAGCCCGGTGCCCATCACCAGATTCCGGGCGCGCAGGTTCACCAGTTCGCCGTCGGTGCGGGCGTGGACGTCGAAGAACACGATCTCCTCGCCGTCGAAGACCGGCGTGACCGAAAGGACCTCGGTGCCGTAGGAGACCACGTCGTCGACCTTGGCGGCCGCCCACTCGAAGTAGTCGTGGAACTCGATCCGCAGCGGGAACAGGTTCTTGTGGTTGATGAAATCGACCAGCCTGCCCTTGCTGTGCAGGTACGACAGGAAGCTGAACGAACTCGTCGGGTTCCGCATCGTCGCCAGGTCCTTGAGGAAGGAGACCTGCATGGTGGCGTTGTCGAGCAGCATCCCGCGATGCCAGCCGAAGCGGACCTGGCGCTCGAGGAAGTGGGCCGTGACGGTCTCGGCCCCTGGCGCGGCGTTGTGTTCGGCGACGGCGATCGCGAGCGCCAGGTTCGACGGCCCGAACCCGACCCCGACCACGTCGTAGACCGGAACCCGTTCACCGACCACTGCTCGTGCCATCTTTTGAACCCCTTGCGCGGCTCAGCCGCATCTCGGTACTTCTTACAAAGACCAGGGAACCCTAACCTAAGTTAGGTGAGGCTCAACTAGTACTTTCAGTGGTGATGTTCATCCCTCGACCAGGAGGAGGCCGGTCCCATGCGGGTCGCCATGTTCGGATACCAGACCTGGGGACACCGCACCCTGCGGGCGTTGATCGACGCGGGCCACGAAGTCGCCCTCGTCGTCACCCACCCGAAGAGCGACCACGCCTACGAGAAGATCTGGTCCGATTCCGTCGCCGACCTCGCCGAGGCCAACGGGATCCGCGCCCTGCTGCGTCAGCGTCCCGACGACGCCGAACTGCTCGCGGAGCTGAAGGAAGCCGATCTCGACCTGATCGTCGCCAACAACTGGCGCACCTGGCTGCCGCCCGAAATCTTCGAGATGCCACGCCACGGCACCCTGAACGTGCACGACTCCCTGCTGCCCGCCTACGCCGGGTTCTCCCCGCTGATCTGGGCGCTCATCAACGGCGAGCCCGAGGTGGGCCTCACCGCCCACATGATGGACGCCGACCTCGACGCGGGTGACATCGTGCTGCAGCGGTCGGTCCCCGTCGGGCCCAAGGACACGACGACCGATCTCTTCCACCGGACGGTCGAGCTCATCGCGCCGATCACCACCGAAGCCATCGAGTTGATCGCGAGCGGGAACTTCACCCCGGTCGCCCAGGACCGGTCGAAGGCCAGCTTCTTCCACAAACGCGCCATCGAGGACAGCCTCATCGACTGGTCCTGGCCCGCCGACGAGATCGAGCGGCTGGTGCGGGCGCAGTCCGACCCGTATCCCAACGCCTTCACCTACCACCGCGGGAAGCCGCTGCGCGTCGTCCGCTCCTCGGTGTCGGTGGGCCACTACGGCGGCACCCCGGGGCGGATCTTCATCCGCGAGGGCGAGGGCGTCGTGATCGTCGCCGGCCCCGAATCCCGCCGCGGCCGTTCGCACGGGCTCGTCATCGAGCGGGTCCGGACCGAGGACGGCACCGAACTGGCCGCGACCGAGTACTTCCGCACCATGGGCGGATACCTCACCGCTCGCCCCTGACCTGCGGTTTCGCGGTCCCGGGAAAAAACTCGTCGCGGGACCGATGAGTTCTCGCCGAAGGCGCCGTTACATCGGGTAAGAACACTCGATGGGAGGCGCCATGACCAGCACGGAAACGGACGCGACAGTCGCCGCGGCGAAGGCGGGGGACGAAACCGCCTTCGCCGCGCTCACCGCGCGGCACCGGCGGGAACTGCACGTCCACTGCTACCGGATGCTCGGCTCGTTCGACGAAGCGGAAGACGTCGTCCAGGAGGCGCTGATCAACGCCTGGCGCGGGCTGGACACCTTCGACGGCGGGAACTTCCGCGCGTGGCTGTACCGCATCGCCACCAACGCCTGCCTCGACGCGATCCGCCGGAACAAGCGCCAGGTGCCATCGCTGCGCTCCTTCGCCGAAGTCCCGTGGATCCAGCCTTATCCGGACAGGCTGCTGGACGAGATCGCGCCGCCGGAGGGCGAACCCCACGCGCTCGCCGTCGCCAGGGAGACCATCGAACTCGCCTTCCTCGCGGTCCTGCAGATGCTGCCGCCGCAGCAACGCGCGGTGCTGATCCTGCGCGACGTGCTCGGCTGGCAGGCCGCCGAAACCGCCACACTGCTGGATCTCTCGGTCCCCGCCGCGAACAGCGCCCTGCAGCGCGGCCGGGCGACCCTGCGCGAACGCCTTCCGCAGCAGCGCGGTGAATGGTCGGCGGCGGCCCCGTCCGAGGAGGAACGCGCGCTGGTCCGGCGGCTCATCGAAGCGCACGACCGCGGGGACTTCGCCTCGCTGGGCGAACTGGTCCGCGACGACGTCCGCGTCACCATGCCACCGGAACCGCACTGCTACATCGGGCTCGAACCGCTCGCCAGGCACGGCAAGATCGCCGAGGAGATGGGCGAATGGCGTGCCGTCGCGGTCGGCGCGAACCGGATGCCCGCCTTCGCGTCGTACCTGCGGCGTCCCGGGGACACCGAGTTCCGCGCCTTCAAACTCGACCTCGTCCGCGTCGTCGACGGCAAGGCCGCCGAGTTCACCACGTTCAACAGCAACCTGTTCCCGGCCTTCGGCCTGGACACCATCCTGAAGGGCTGAGGTAATGCCGGAGAAGATGACCGACGAACAGCGCCGCGCCTTCCTCGCCGAAGGCACCCGCACCGCCGTCTTCGCGACGGTCCGCCCGGACGGCAGGCCGCACGCCGTTCCGGTCTGGTTCGCCGTCGACGGGGACGACATCCTGGTCAACCTGGGCGCCGACACCGTCAAGGGCAGGGCACTCAAGGAGAATCCGCGCGTCTCGGTGGTCATCGACGACCAGCGTCCGCCGTATTCGTTCGTGAGTGTGGAAGGTGTCGCGGAGATCGTCACGGATCCCGAAGAGATCCGCCGCGGTTCGATGCCGATCGCCGAGCGCTACCTCGGCGACGCCGGACAGGAGACGATCGACGGCTGGCTGGCCTACGCGACGTCACCGGGGAAGGTCGTCGTGCGGGTGCGGCCGGAGAACATCGTGGCGATCGCGAAGGTCGGCGGCTGAGACACTTGGCCTCGGCACTGTTTAAGGTCAGGATGGCGCCGTGACCGAGATCGTTTTCGACGAGAGCACCCGTTCCTGGCTCATCCGCGCGGCGGCCACGAGCTACGCGCTGAGACTGACCGAGGACGACACGCCCAGTCACGTCCACTGGGGCCCGTCGCTCACCGCGGACCAGCTCGCCGACGTCCTTCCCGAGACCAAGACACGCTGGGACTCCTTCAACGATCCCAACGAGGGGCTCGACGAACTCGCCGCCGACGGCGGCACCCGGCACTGGACCCCCGCCCTCCAGGTCCGGTTCGCCGACGGGACCCGCGCCCTCGAATGGCGGTACCTCTCCCACGCCATCGACGGCGGGCTGCTGAAGGTCCATTTCCGCGACCGCCACTATCCCCTGCGGATCACCCTCGGCTACCGCGTCCCGCCGGGCACCGACGTCATCGAGCGCTGGACCGAACTCACCCACGACGGCGCGGACGACCCGATCGAGGTCATCCGCGCCGACTCGGCGAGCTGGGTCGTGCCCGTCCGGCCGGACTACCGGATCAGCCACGTCACCGGTCGCTGGGCCGCGGAGAGCCAGCTGCTCCGGGAGCCGGTCCCCCACGGCGAGACCACCTTCGGCAGCAGGCGCGGCATCACCAGTCACCACGCCAATCCGTGGGTGATGATCGACGACGGCGAAGCGACCGAGCGGTACGGCGAGGTCTACAGCGCCGCGCTCGCGTGGAGCGGTTCGTGGCGCATCACCACCACCCGCTCGTCCACCGGCCGCCTCACCGTGACCGGGGGTTTCGGCCAGGACGGCGTCGTGCATCGCCTCGCGCCCGGGGACACCCTCACCACGCCCGTCTTCGCCGGGTTGTACAGCGAAGGCGGCTTCGGCGCCGCGAGCCGCGCATGGCACGCGTACACCCTCGGCCATGTCCTTCCATACCCGGACGAAATCCGGCCGGTGCTCTATAACTCCTGGGAAGCGACGGGATTCGACGTCACCGAAGCCGGACAGCGCGCGCTGGCGGAGAAAGCCGCGGCGCTCGGTGTCGAACTGTTCGTGATGGACGACGGCTGGTTCGGCGCCCGGAGCGGCGACCACGCCGGGCTCGGCGACTGGTCCGTCAACCGCGACAAGTTCCCCGGCGGCCTCGCGCCGTTGATCGGCGAAGTACGACGTCTCGGCATGAAGTTCGGGATCTGGGTCGAACCGGAGATGGTCAACCCGGACAGCGATCTCTACCGCGAGCACCCGGACTGGGTCCTGCACCATCCACATCGGACACGATCCGAGCTGCGGAATCAGCTGGTGCTCAACTTCGCCCGCCCGGACGTCGCGGAGTGGGCGTTCGGCCGGCTCGACGCGCTCGTCGGCGAGCACGGGATCGACTTCCTGAAATGGGACATGAACCGGCCGTTCACCGAGGCGGGCTGGCCCGCCGACAATGACCCGGACCGGCTGTGGGTGGAGCACACGCGCGCTGTCTACGCGATCATGGACCGCCTCCGCGCCGGCCATCCCGGACTGCGGATCGAGGCGTGCAGTGGCGGCGGCGGGCGGATCGACTTCGGCGTCATGGCCAGGACGGACCAGGTCTGGACCTCCGACAACACCGACGCGCTCGACAGGCTCGTCATTCAGCACGGCTATGGGCAGGTGTACCCGCCCCGCGCGATGTCGGCCTGGGTCACCGACGACCCCAACTTCGTCACCCAGCGCTCCACCCCGCTGCGCTTCCGGTTCCACGTCGCGATGGCGGGCGTGCTGGGCATCGGCGGCGACATCGTCAAGTGGCCGGACGAGGACCTGGACTACGCCCGCGAACAGATCGCGCTGTACAAGGAGATCCGGCCGGTCGTGCAGCACGGCAGGCTCTACCGGCTCGTGCCACCGTCCACCGACGGCGTCTCGGCACTGCAGTACGTGGCGGCCGACGGTGGACGCGCGGTCGTGTTCGTGTTCCGGCAAGCGGCACATTTCCACGCTCCCGAACGACCGGTCCGGCTCGACGGCCTCGACGCCGGCGGCCGGTACCGCGACGAGGACACCGGAAAGGTGTGGCACGGCGCCGCACTGCAGGCACACGGCCTGTTGCCCCGGCTTCCGGACGGCGATTTCGCGAGCACGATGATCCGGCTGACCAAGGTCCGAGCACCGAAATAGGTCAGATGTATCGCCCGATTTGAGCCGTTTCCCCCCGTGAACCTGCTTGACATCCCCCTAGACATCCGATCGAATGCCGACGTCCGTGAGACGCCGCGCATCGTCGCGAGAAGGGTGGCCGGGGATGAGAAGATCCTTCGCGTGGGGAGCGGCGCTGCTCGTCGCCGCCAGTCTCACCGGCTGCACCGTGGGCGGCGGGACGAGCGCGTCCGGCAGCGAGATCTCCTTCCTGACCTTCGAGACACCGAACCTGCCACCGTCCTATTGGGACGCCGCCATCAAACGCGTGACCGACCGCAATCCCGGTCTCAGCGTGAAGAAGCTCGTCGCCCCGTCGACCGACCGGACCGGATACGCCAAGCAGCTGCTGCAGTCCGGCCAGTTCCCCGACGTCGCGATCGCCGTCGACTCGGCCGGTTTCGCCGAATCGGGCAACCTCTACGCGTGGACGCCCGAGGAACTCAAGGACTTCCAGTTCCCCGGCGCCAACCCGATCAAGGGCGGGCACCACCAGTTGCCCGCCAACACCCAGGCCATCCCGCCGATCTACTACAACAAGAAGCTCTTCGCCGACGCCGGAATCACTTCGACCCCGGCCACCTGGGCGGACCTCCTCGCCGCGGCCGGGAAACTGAAGGCGAAGGGCATCACGCCGTTCACCATCGGCGGCGGCAAGGAAGGGTTCCCGTCCGCGATGCTGCTGGACGGCCTGGTCAGCGTCGATGTCTACGGCAAGACCCCGGACTGGCTTTCCCAGCGACGGGCCGACAAGGTCAAGTTCACCGATCCGGCCTTCCAGCGGGCGTTCGGGAAGTTCGCCGATCTGGTCGCCAAGGGTTACCTCGACAAGACACAGGTCTCGCGGGACTACTCGGCGACCGAAGCGGCCTTCCTCAACGGTGAAGGCGCGATGTACCCGATGGGCAACTGGTTCGCCGCCAGCGCCGACGCCAAGAAGCCGCCGTTCGAGATCGGCGTCTTCAACTTCCCTTCCGAGGACGGGAAACTCGTCGTGCCCGCCTACACCGGCGGCGGCATCGTCGTGAACGCCAAGTCGCCGAAGCTCGACGCCGCCAGGAAGTTCGCGCTCGCGTTCCAGCTCGACAAGGAGCAGATCGACGCGTCGGTCAAGGCCGACGGCCTGTTCCCCGCGATCAAGGGCTACACGCCGCCATCCGGCGTGGGCCCGGTCTTCAAGGCGGGCTACGACCTCTATCGGGAAGCCGTCGAGAGGAACGCGATCGTGAACGCCTTCAGCTGGGAGACCGCGGACGACGGGCTCCTGCCGGGGATGAAGGACAAGGTCTACCAGGCCGCCCAGGACGTCATCACCGGCCGCAAAGCGGTGGCCGACGCGTGCGCGTTCCTGGACGCCGAGTGGGCGAAGGCGCGCTGACGCGCGATGAGGAGAAAACCGATCCTGCCGCGAGTGTGGCATTTCGCCTCGTTCGGCGCTCCCGGCGTCGTCGTCTATCTCTGTTTCGTGATGGCGCCGATCCTCATCAGCTTCGGCTACAGCTTGACGAACCACAACCCGTTCAACCCGCCTTCGCGGTTCGTGGGTCTCGAGAACTACAAGCTGCTCTTCCAGGACGAGCAATTCCTGACCGCGCTCGAGGTCACGACGATCCTGACCGTGATCGTGGTGGTCGTGCCGAATCTGCTCGGCCTCGGCGTCGCACTGCTGCTCGACCGGAAAGGCTGGCTGTACAACGTTTTGCGGAGCGTGTTCTTCACGCCCGTGATCCTCAGCTCGGTCGTGGTCAGCATCATCTGGACGAAATTGCTGGACGACCGGGGGCCGGTCAACG
Organism: Amycolatopsis sp. NPDC039088; assembly: GCF_055598845.1. NCBI lineage: Bacteria > Bacillati > Actinomycetota > Actinomycetes > Pseudonocardiales > Pseudonocardiaceae > Amycolatopsis > Amycolatopsis sp. NPDC039088. Next base: position 107,005 of record NZ_JBVKAE010000003.1, read on the forward strand.
AGGTCCTGCGCGCGATCGGCGTCGAGCATCCGCCGGGCTGGCTCTCGGACCCGGATCTGGCGCTGTACTCGGTCGCGTCGATCGTGTGCTGGCAGATGCTGGGCTTCTGCGTGGTCGTCTATCTCGCGGGCCTGCAAGGTGTCCCCGCCGAACTGCTGGAGGCCGCGGACATCGACGGCGCCGGACCCGTCCGGCGATTCCGCGCGGTGACCTGGCCGCTGCTCGCGCCGTCACTGACGATCAACACCGTCGTCCTGCTGATCTCGGCGTTCAAGACCTACGACTACGTCAAGGTCGTCACCAACGGCGGACCGGGTTCGGGGACCACCGCCACGATCGCGTTCAACGTCCTCGCCACCGGGCTCGACGCGAACCACGTCGGCTACGCCTCCGCGATGGCCGTGGTGATGCTGGTGATCGTGGCGACACTGACCACGATCGTGCTGCGCTTCCTGCGACGACGGGAGGTCGACCTGTGACCACAGTGGACGGTGCACGGCGTTCGTGGCTCCGGCCCGCCGCGGCGATCCTGGCGAGCGCGATCTTCTTCGTGCCGCTGTATTACGTACTCGTCAACGTCTTCAAACCCGGCGATCTGATCGCCCAGGAGCCGGCGTCGGTCCCGCTGCCACCGACGCTCGCCAACATCCACGCCGTCCTCACCCGGCCCGACGGCCTGTTCTGGGTGAGTCTGGCGAACAGCATGCTCGTGACGGTGCTGTCGATCATCGTGCTGACGGTGCTTTCGGCCATGCTCGGCCATTACCTGGCGCGCTCCGGCAAGCGGTGGACCAAGGTGCTCGCGCTGATCCTGTTGGCGGGCTTGATGATCCCGCCGCAGGTCATCCTGATCCCGGTCACCGAGGTGCTGCGGCTGACCGGGATGATGGCGACGCTGCAGGGCCTGGTGCTGTTCAACGTCGGGTACTACGTGCCGTTCGGGGTGTTCGTGTTCACCGGCTTCATCCGCGGGGTGCCCGTGGAACTCGAGGAGGCCGCCCTGCTCGACGGGGCGAGCCGGACGCAGGTGTTCTGGCGGATCGTGTTCCCGCTGCTGCGGCCGGCGACGGCGAGCGTGCTGATCTTCCTCGGGGTGTGGATCTGGAACGACTTCATCGACCCGCTGATCATCCTCGGCCCCAGCCAGGGGACCACGGTCACGACCGGGATCTACCGCTCGATCGGCCAGTACCAGGCGGACCTCGGAAGCGTGTTCGCCCTGATGTTCCTGGCGACCCTGCCGGTGCTGATCTTCTACCTGGCGCTGCAGAAGCAGTTCGTGAAGGGACTCACCGGCGGCGCGACCAAGGGCTGACTTGCCCCCGCATTCAGTCCTCTCAATGCATTGGTCCGGACTGGCGCCGGAAGCCGGGCCGCGGCCCAGGGTGTCGCGAGTGATAAGGAGCGTTCTATTGGTGGGTAAGTCAAACGTGGCGTGCCCTGGCGCGGGTCCGGACTGGCTGCCCGAAGCCGGGACGAGAACGGAGATGTCCATAAAGGACATCTTTTGGCAGGCAAGTGTCTAACTTGAGTGGTATGCGTGGTTTCGCGAGGGGGTCGTGAGTGCCAAGTAGGGTTCTATTGAGAGGTAAGTCAAACGTGGCGTATGAGTCATCGCGCCGTGAAGGCCTCCTTGCCTACCCTCAGGGTAGTGAAGGGGCCCTTCACTACCCTGACGGGACGATCCCCCGTGACACTGGGACACATCTCGCGTTTAGCCCGCTAAACGCGCTCCGGGCGCACTTGCGTTTCGCCCCCTGATCGCGATCCGGCGCGGCGAGGTGCGGGGCGTTCCTCGCGTCCGTGAAGGACTCCTTGAGGGACCCAGAGTCCCTCAAGGAGTCCTTCACGGACCAGATCCCAACCCGCCACCTTTGCCCTACCCATCAATAACCCTAATCAGCACTCACGACGCCACTCAAAACCGCACATGTAGCCATCAATCGGACACGGAGTTGTCCGACAGTGTCCCTTGTAGACAGTGACGTTCGGCCTCATTCGAGACAAAGGACGCCGACATCGCGAGCCGCACTCCCGCATTTCGTCCTCTCAACGCTCAAAGCTCGGTGACCTTCCCGTCGGCCACTTCCAGCCGCCGCGTGGTCTCCACCGCGTCCAGCATCCGCCGGTCGTGTGTCACCAGGAGCAGCGTCCCCGGGTATTCCGACAGCGCCGACTCAAGTTGCTCGATCGCGGGCAGGTCCAGGTGGTTCGTCGGCTCGTCGAGCACCAGCAGGTTCACCCCGCGCGCCTGCAGCAGCGCCAGCGCCGACCGCGTCCGCTCCCCCGGCGACAGCGTCGCTGCCGACCTCAGGACGTGCGCGGCCTTCAGCCCGTACTTCGCCAGTAGCGTCCGTACGTCGGCGTCGGCGAGTTCCGGAACCTCCCGGGCGAAGGCCTCGAAGAGCGGAAGGTCGCCGAGGAAGAGCTTCCGCGCCTGGTCGACCTCGCCGATGACGACGCCGGAGCCGAGCGACGCGGCGCCCTCGTCGACCGGGACGCGGCCGAGCAGGGCGGCCAGCAGGGTCGACTTCCCGGCGCCGTTGGCCCCGGTGATCGCGACCTTGTCCGCCCAGTCGATCTGCAGATCCACCGGGCCGAGAGTGAACTCGCCCCGTCGTACCACCGCGCCGCGCAGAGTCGCCACAACCGCACCCGCCCGGGGCGCCGCGGCGATCTCCATCCGCAGTTCCCATTCCTTGCGCGGTTCTTCGACGACGTCGAGCCGTTCGATCATGCGGTCGGTCTGCCGGGCCTTCGACGCCTGCTTCTCCGTCGCCTCGCTCCGGAACTTGCGGCCCACCTTGTCGTTGTCGGTGGCCTTGCGCCGGGCGTTCTTGACGCCCTTCTCCATCCACGAACGTTGCATCGCGCCGCGGGCTTCGAGCGACGCCTTGGTGTTCGCGAACTCCTCGTACTCCTCGCGGGCGTGCCTCCGCGCGACGGCGCGTTCCTCCAAATAGGACTCGTAACCGCCGCCATAGGTCCGTACCTGTTGCTGCGCGAAGTCGAGTTCGACGACGCGATCCACGGTGCGGGCGAGGAATTCGCGGTCGTGGCTGACCAGCACCGTCCCGGCGCGCAACCCGGTCACGAACCGCTCGAGCCGTTCCAGCCCGTCGAGGTCGAGGTCGTTGGTCGGCTCGTCGAGCAGGAAGATGTCGTAGCGGCTCAGCAGCAGCGAGGCCATCCCCGCCCGCGCCGCCTGCCCGCCGGACAGCGACAGCATCGGCAGGTCGAGACTGACCGTGAGCCCGAGTTCCGCGGCGACCTCGCCCGCACGGTCGTCCAGGTCGGCCCCGCCGAGCGCGAGCCAGCGATCGAGGGCCTCACCGTAGGCGTCGTCCGCGCCGGGTTCACCCGCGGTCAGCGCCTCGGTGGCGACGTCGAGCGCCGCCTGCGCGGCGGTGACACCGGTGCGGCGTGCGAGGAACGCGCGGACCGATTCCCCTTCGCGGCGTTCCGGCTCCTGCGGTAGGTGACCGACGGTGGCCGTGGGCGGGTTCAGCCGGATGCTGCCCTCTTCGGGCGGAACGAGGCCGCCGAGAGTTTTCAGCAGGGTCGACTTGCCCGCGCCGTTGACGCCGACGAGCCCGATCACCTCGCCTGGGGCGACGACGAGGTCGAGACCGGAGAACAGAACACGGTCGCCGTGGCCGGCGGCGAGATCCTTGGCAACGAGTGTGGCGCTCATGAGATCTGTGAGTCTACGGGGACCGATTGAACAGCTCGTGGTCCCTCGGAAGAGTGGCAAGTATCCAACCGATCACGGAACGTGGGTAACCTTGTTGTTCTTCTGGACCCGAACGAACCCCCGAGCATTGAGGTCGGTGACAGCAAATGGCGGATTCCGCCACCCAGGTCCCCGTCGCCCATCAGCAGAAAGGCGGTACCCGAAGGCCGACACTGAGCAGGCGGCGGGAAGTCAGTCATGCCAGCGCGCGCTCGCTGCTGATGACGATCCTCGGCGAGTACGTCCTGCCCCGCGACCAGCCGATTTGGACGTCCACGCTGGTCGAAGCACTGCGAGTGCTGGACATCGAGGAGAAGTCCGCCCGGCAGGCGCTGGCCCGCTCCTCCGCCGAAGGCTGGGTCGTCTCCGAACGCGTCGGACGAAGAGTGCGCTGGTCGCTCACTCCACCAGGCAGACGCCTCCTGACCGAAGGCGCGGAACGGATCTACGCCTTCGGCAACGAAGAGCGGGCATGGGACGGCCATTGGCTGATGCTGATCGTCTCGGTCCCTGAAGCGAAGCGCGATCTCCGGCACCGGCTGCGCACGCGCCTGACCTGGGCCGGATTCGGCTCCCCAGTCGCGGGCGTCTGGGTCAGCCCGGACCTCAGCCGCCAGCGGGAGGCCCAGCAGATCGTGCAGGATCTCGGCCTCGACGCGCAGGCGATGTCGTTCACCGCCGCCTATGGCGACGTGGGCGATCAGGAGACGATGGTCGCGCGGTCCTGGGATCTCAGCGAACTGAAGGACCGGTACGAGGATTTCATCGACCGTTTCACCGGTTTGCATCCTTCGGGTGAACACGGCGTTCTCCGCGCGCAGACCGAACTCGTCCACGAATGGCGCAGTTTCCCGTTCCTCGATCCACGGCTCCCGCTAAAACTTCTTCCCGACGGCTGGAGTGGCGTGCGCGCGGCGGAGTTGTTCCACCGCAAGCACGTGGAATGGCGACCAGAAGCACAGGCGCAATGGGGCGAACTCGCGGACTCCTCCGGCTAGGGTCACCGAAAACGATCTAGCGGAGGGAACACCGCCTTGGCCACCTCGATCCGTCTCGACCGCGAGGACGGCGTCGCCGTCCTGACCATCGCTTCGCCGCCCCTGAACCTCTACACCGCGGAACTCCAGCAGGAACTGGGCGAGGCGATCGGCGACCTGGAGGCCACGCCGCCGCGCGCGGCGCTCATCCGGGCCGAGGGGAAGATCGTCAGCGGAGGGGTCGACGTCTCCCTGTTCGACGCCCAGTCTTCCGCGGCCGAGGCCAAGGTGCTCTTCGACGAGATGCTGGCGATCCCCGACCGGATCGCCGCGCTCCCGTTCCCCACCGTGTTCGCCGCCCACGGCCTGTGCCTGACCTGGGCCTTCGAGGTCGCGGTCGCCTGCGACATCATCCTGGCGAGCGAGAAGGCCAAGTTCGGTCTCGTCGAGCGGGTCGTCGGCCTGACCCCGACCATGGGCGGCACCCAGCGGCTCGCCGCCCGCGCCGGCGTCGGCCGCGCCAAGGAGTTCGTGATGACCGGCGCGACCTACGACGCCGCGACCCTCGAACGCTGGAACGTGGTGAACCGCGTGTTCCCGGCGGACGCCTTCGACCAGGCGGTCCGCGCGTTCACGAACGACCTCGCGCAGGGTCCGACCCAGGCGCACGCGGCCACGAAGAAGGTTCTCGAACACTACGAGCACGGCGGCGTCGCCGAGGCGAACGAGCACATCACGACGATCGCCGCCCGACTCTTCGACACCGAGGACCTGCGCGGCGCGGTGAAGTCGTTCCTCGCCGACGGCCCCGGCAAGGCGACCTTCACCGGCCGCTGACCCGCTGTGCGGTGACCGCTAGGGCCGCTGACCGACCGCGTCCACCACGCCGAACGCGGTCACCGCGGTCGAATTCGCGCCCAGGTACTGGAACGTGTCGGCGGTGAAGACGATCACGACCGGTTTCGCCACCTTGGGGTCGTCCTCCGGCCGCAGCGGCCAGGTGATGCCGACCCCGGGCCTGCCCGCCGCGTCCTGGATGTGGTCGACGGCGCGCAGCCCCGGGACCTTCGCCGCCGCGCCGAACAGAGCCGCCCGGACGGCGGGCGGAAGGTAGTTTTCGTTCGCCAGCGCGAGGACGTCCTTGCCGATCGCGTTGAAGTCGCCGTCGTGACCGCTGTGGTTGGCGTTGAGGTAGGCGAACATCGCGTCGGCGTCGGTGGGGAGATCCGCCCGGTAAGCGGGCCTTGGCGTGCACGGCTCGGTGACACCCTTGAGCGGTTCCTCGCCCTTGTACGCCTGCGCCTGTCCGTTCCGGCAGCCCGGAAGCGGGAAGAAACCCCCCTCCGCCATTTTGATCAACCCGTCGCGGGTGCCATCGGCCGAAAGCCATGATTCCCGCTCACCGTCGGGCTGCTTGGTCTTCGTGTAGACGAACTGGTCCGGTTTCGGCGGCGTGCCCGGCGTCTTCAGCGCGGCCGCCGCGGCGTTGCGGAGCACCATCACCGGATCCGCGGCGGCCGCGGGCGGTTCGAGCCCGACCTCCTCGACCGGGGCCAGCGCGACCACAGCGGTGATGGCCGCGGCCAGCCCCGCCGCCCCCACCCCGGTCCAGACCCAGCGCCGCCGTTTCCGCAGCGGCACCACGTTTTCCGCTTCGGCGGCGGCGATCTCGGCCATCAGGCGCGCCCGCGCCGCGCCGAGCGCGCCGGATTCCGCGAGCGGGACCGATCCGGTCCGCTCCGCGATCAGCTGCAGCTCATCCATGGGTGGTGATCTCCTTCGAAGTCGTGATGTCCTGGCGCCCCAGTGCCTCGCGGACCTTCCGGCGGGCGCGGTTGAGCCGTGAGCGGACGGTGCCGAGCGGAATGCCCAGTGCCGAGGCCACTTCCTCGTAGCTCAGGCCTTCCCCGGCGAACAACGTGAGCGCGTCCCGGTCCCCGTCGGTCAGTTCCGCCAGCGCCGAGTCCAGCAGCTTTCCCATCGCCTCGGCGGTGACCTGCTCGGCGACGCGCTCGGCATGTCCTTCCTGCTCCGGCGGCGGACCGAGGGCTTCACGCAGTTTCAGTTCTTTGACCTCCTCGCGGCGCCGCTGCGCCACCAGGTTGGTCGCGATCCCGTAGAGCCACGGCCGGGCGTCGCGGCGCTCGGTGTCGTAGCCCTCGCGTTTGCGGAAGGCCACCAGGAACACCTCGCCCAGCGCGTCCTCGCCGGCGGTGGGTCCGATGCGCCGGACCAGGTACCGGTGGATGTGCGCGGCATGCCGGTCGAAGATCGCGGAGAACCAGTCCGGCCTGGTCACCGACCTCGCGATCAGCTCCGCGTCTTCGAGATCGCCCGGATCCACCCCAGATGTGCTCATGAACCGCCCTTCGCCGTTCGACAGTGTCACCTGCTATCCGCGGCGGGGGCCGAACGGGTTCACGCCCCCCGAATCGGTCTAGACCTTTTATGCGAGCCGCGCTACATTCAGGTGTGGTCTAGACCACATCGCGCCAGTTCAGATCAGGTTCAGTCTCGCCGCCTCTTTTGGAGAGAACCGCCATGAGACGCACCGGAAAACGACTACTCAGCGCACTCACCGTGACACTCCTCGCCGCCGGGCTCCTCGTGGCCGCCGGCACTCCGGCATTGGCGGCGGGCCGCCTCCGCGCCGCCTTCACCTTGACGGGGACCACCGGTGAGTACACCGTCACCAACCCCAGCAGCGAAACCGTCGCCGACTGGTCCATCACCTTCACCCTCCCCGCCGGGGTGACCGCCACGAGCGGCTCCAACGCCACCGTGTCCCAAGCGGGCAACCAGGTCACCCTCACCCCGGCGTACTACATCAAGTCGCTCGCGCCGGGCCGCTCGACCTACCCCTACAGCCCGTCGTTCCAGCTCAGCTCCGCGGTCAACCCGACCACGTGCCGGATCGACGACGCCAACTGCGACGGCTCGGGCGACACGCCGCCGTCGACGCCGGCCAACCTGCGCCTCGTGGCGAAGACGACCACGACCGCGGCGCTGGCCTGGAACGCGTCGGCGCCGGGTTCGCTGCCCGTCTCCGGCTACGACGTCTATCAGGGCACCACCCTGGCGGCGTCGGTCACCGGTACCGAAGCCAGGATCACCGGCCTGACGCCGAACACGGCCTACAGCTTCACCGTCGTCGCCAAGGACCGGAAGGACACCAAGTCCCCGCCCACCCCGGCGCTGGCCGTGACCACCAACAACCCGGGCGACGACACCCAGGCACCGACGGCGCCGTCGAACCTCCGCTCGACCGCGGTCACCTCCAGCTCCGTCGCGCTGGCGTGGACCGCGTCCACCGACAACACCGGCGTCGTCTCCTATGACGTCTACCGCGGCACGACACTGGCCACCACGGTGACCGGGACGACCGCGACGGTGAGCGGGCTTTCACCGTCTACTTCGTACTCTTTCACGGTCAAAGCCCGCGACGGGTACGACAACGTCTCCGCGGCGAGCGCCGCTGTCAGCGCTCGCACCGGCGACATCGTGAGTGGGTACGCCCGGGTCGGCTACTTCGTCCAGTGGGGTATCTACGGCCGCCAGTTCTTCGTCAAGAACCTGGTGACCAACGGATCCGCGAGCAAGCTGACGCATCTGCTGTACGCCTTCGGCAACATCGACCCGGTCAACCACACCTGCCTTTCGGGTGTCACCAAGGGGACGACGTCGAATCCGCAGGACCCGAGCCAGGGTGACGGCGCGGGAGACGCGGAAGCCGACTACTCGCGGCCGATGTCCGCGTCGCAGTCCGTCGACGGTGTCGGCGACACCGGCTGGGAACCGTTGCGCGGCAACTTCAACCAGCTGAAGAAGCTCAAGGCCAAGAACCCGAATCTGAAGGTGCTCATCTCCTTGGGCGGCTGGACCTATTCGAAGTACTTCTCCGACGTCGCGGCCACGGCCGCGTCCCGGCAGAAGTTCGTCGCGTCGTGCATCGACACGTACCTGAAGGGGAACGTGAAGGCGTACGGCGGCGCCGGCGGGCCGGGCACGGCCGCGGGCATCTTCGACGGCATCGACATCGACTGGGAATGGCCGGGCAGTCCCGACGGGCATCCCGGGAACCACTGGAGCGCCAACGACAAGACGAACCTGACCGCGCTGCTGGCCGAGTTCCGCACGCAGATGGACGCCTACGGCGCTACCACCGGCAAGCGGTACGAACTGCAGGCGTTCACCCCCGCCGACCCGGCGAAGGTGAGCGGCGGCTGGGAAATCCCGAAGATCTTCGACTACCTCGACGTCGCCAACGTGCAGGGCTACGACTTCCACGGTTCGGGCAGCGACAACTCGTGGGAGCCGTACCGCACCGGCCATCAGGGAAACCTCTACGCCGACGCGGACGACCCGTACAACTTCAAGTTCAGTGTGGAGTCGGCGATCAACGCCTACACCGGCGCCGGGGCGAATCCACGGAAACTGACCCTCGGGCTCGCCTTCTACGGGCGAGGATGGCAAGGGGTCGCGGACGGCGGCAAGAAGGGTGAATGGCAGAGCGCGACCGGCGCCGCGCCAGGCCAGTTCGCCGAGGAAGCAGGTACTCGTGGCTACGCGAATCTCCTGGCCAGCGTGCCGAGCTGCACCGTCCAGCACGACACCGCGGCCGTGGCCACGGCGTGCTACACCGGCAACGGCGGGCAATGGTGGACCTTCGACGACGCCTGGTCCATCCAGCAGAAGGTCGCCTGGCTCAAGACCAGAGGGCTGCTCGGAGTCATGGCCTGGGAGATGTCGGGTGACACCGGAGCCCTCATGACCACAGTGGACAACTCGCTGAAGTAGAGGTTCCGGTCGATCCGTGAAGGCCTCCTTGCCTACCTTGAGGGTAAGCAAGGAGGCCTTCACGGATGCCCCGGTTTGCTGCACAGTGTGCCTGTGACTCCTGCGAACGACGACCGGATCCTGATCATCGTCGGCTCCTACACCGCCGCGAGCAACGGCAACGGTGAAGGCATCGGCACCTTCTGGCGCGACGAGCGGACCGGGGAGCTGACCCCGGCGGGCTCCCTCGCGCTGGACTCGCCGAGCTGGCTGACGCCGCATCCGACGTTGCCGGTGCTCTACGCCGTGAACGAGACGGCCGAGGGCGCCATCACCGCCGTGGCGGTCGCCGAGGACGGCACACTGGAGGCGTTGAACTCGCTGCCGACCGGCGGCGCGGATCCGTGTCATCTGGCGGTCACGCCCGATGGCCGGTTCCTGTTGTGCGCCAACTACAGCGGCGGAAGCCTTGCCGCCTTCGCGCTCGGCCCGGACGGGGTGCCCACCGTGCGCACGGCGCTCGTCCAGCACGAAGGCACCGGTCCCAACGCCGAGCGGCAGGAAGCCGCGCACGTGCACATGGCCGTGGTGGACGAAAGCGGCACACTGGTGAGCGCGGTCGATCTCGGCGCCGACGAGATCCGCAGTTACCGCATCGGCGAGGACGGCGAACTGATCCCGGTCTCGGTGTCGGAGCTGCCCGCCGGCACGGGTCCACGTCAGCTGGTCCGGCGTCCGGGTTCCGGTCACGCCTACGTCGTCGGCGAACTGGCAGCCTCGGTGATGACGATGCGGGAAGAGCAGCCAGGCTCGTTCACGGTGGTGAACTCGGTTCCCGCGACGCTGAGCCCCGGCGGCGAGAACCTCCCGGGACAGCTCGAACTGCACGGCGACCGGCTGTTCCTGTCGAACCGCGGTCCCGAAGCGATCACCGAGTTCACGCTCGACGGCGTCCTCCCGAAAGCCGTCGCCGACCACGGGACCGGTAGCTGGCCGCGGCATTTCTCGATCGTCGGCGAGCATTGTTATGTCGCGTCGCAGAGCGATGACGCGATTCAAGCCTACGAACGCGCGACCTGGAAACTCATCGGCAGCTACCCCATCGGAAGCCCGGCCTTCGTAGGCCCTTGGCCACACTGATTCATTCAGCGGGCTGAACGCTTTGTTCAGCCCGCTGAACAAAGCGGCACTTCTTTCTTTTCGGGGCGAATTAAGGTCTTGACGCAACTGGTTCAGACCATGACACTGAATCGCACGCCGCCGGTGACCTGGCTCACACCCGCCCGAGGAGAACCATGTCCCTACCGAGAAAACTGCTCGCCCTGACCACGCTCATCCCCTTGGCGCTAGGCCTTTTCAACGCTCCCGCCCAGGCCGCGCCCGCCACCTTCACCCACCCCGGCGTGCTGGTCAGCCGCCCGCAACTGGACTTCGTGCGCGCCAAGGTCCAAGCCGGCGCGCAACCGTGGAAACAGGCCTACGACGCGATGATGTCGAGTTCGTACGCGTCGCTGTCCCGATCACCGAAACCACGCGCCGTCGTCGAATGCGGTCCCTATTCGAATCCGAACATCGGGTGTACCGATGAACGGCAGGACGCGATCGCCGCATATTCTCTTTCCCTCGCCTGGTACATCACTCGCGACGCGAAATACGCGACCAAGGCGATCGAGATCATGGACGCCTGGTCGGCGGTAGTGAAGGACCACACGAACAGCAACGCTCCCCTGCAGTCGGCGTGGTCGGCCTCCTCGTGGCCGCGCGCGGCGGAGATCATCAAGCACACCTACCCGAGCTGGCCGAACTCCGGCCGCTTCGGCACCATGCTGCGGAACGTGTACCTGCCCGAGGTGATCAACGGCAGTCACAGCAACGGAAACTGGGAACTCAGCATGACCGAGGCCGCGGTCGGCATCGCGGTCTTCCTCGACGACAAGACGAGCTACGACAAGGCCGTCGCGAAGTTCCGCACTCGCGTCCCCGCCTACCTCTACCTGACCAGCGACGGAGCCCTCCCGAAGACCGCACCCGGCAGCGGCCTCGACACCCGCGACAAGATCGTGAAGTACTGGCAGGGCCAGACAACCTTCGTCAACGGCCTGTCCCAGGAGACCTGCCGCGACTTCACCCACACCGGCTACGGCCTCGCCGCCATCGCGAACTTCGCCGAAACCACCCGCATCCAGGGCCAGGACCTCTACCCGGAGATCGCCGACCGCCTCCGCGAAGGCCTCGGCTTCCACGCGAAGTACCAGATGGGCGCGACCGTCCCGTCGTGGCTGTGCGGCGGCAGCCTGAAGCTCGGCCTCGGCCCGGTCACCGAGGTCGGCTACAACCACCTCCACACCCGCCTCGGGCACACCATGAGCAACACCGAAGCCCTCACCCTGCGCCAGCGCCCCGCAGGCACCAACAGCCTGTTCGTCGCCTGGCAGACCCTCACGCACGCGGACAACCCACAGTGACCCCGCCGACGCCGCCTGATTGCGACAGGGCGGCCCTCACGGTCTGTTTTCCCAGCTCAGACACACAGTGACCCCTGGTTGCAACCCCGGCTTTCGGACCCGCTAAAGTACTCACATCGCACTCCACGGAGTGCGGGTCCGGGCTGTGGCGCAGTTTGGTAGCGCACTTGACTGGGGGTCAAGGGGTCGCAGGTTCGAATCCTGTCAGCCCGACCGGAAGACGAAGCCGCCTGGCTTGGGTGAGAACCCGGGCCAGGTGGTTTTTTCGTGTCACCGAAGACAATGTTTCGGCAGGCACCGAAGCATCCGCTTGGGGACCACGTGGACGAGGACGCTGTCCGCGTCGGAGCATCCCTGTGCACGAAAGACTCCACGACGCGAAGTCGGCCCTGCTGTGCCGGGAGGCTCTCGCGCTGATCGAGACCGTGCTCTGACGGCCACATCGATGATGTGGGCCGAACCCCGAGGCTGGACCGGCTACTGTCGTGGCCGACGGTCTCCGGTGAACCCTTGCGGGCGAAACTCGAGGAAGGCGGCGGAGCCGAGTCCGAGAGACTCCGCGAGCGCCTGCATCCGCGCGGGTCGCGTCGACGTACCCCAGCCCCCGGTGTCCACTCGGCGGTGGACGGTCTCCACCGCGGTCACCAGTTCGGCGGTGGTGAAGGTGCAGTGTCCGGGGTGGGCGGTGTAGGACTGGCGCAGCAGCCCGTCGGCACCCGCCATACGGACGTCCTCGGCGTACTCGCCCTCGTGTTCGACCGGGACGAGATTGTCGTCGGTGGTGTGCATCGTGAGCACGGGGATCGCCAACCGTCCACTCAGGACTGAAGTCGAGGCCATCCAGCGCGCGGCCGCCTGATCCGCCTTCACATCGGCGGTGCGGGTCAGCATGTCGAGGTCACCGTTCAGGTCGGCGCCCGCCTGCCGGTAGAGATCCGACACGAAGCCGAGCCTGCCGGACTCCGCGAGCAGCCCGCGATAGTCCACGCCGGTGTTCCACGAGGGATTCCCGCCGGCGGCCTGCTCGATGTCGTACCGCGCGGGCAGGATGAAGGGCAGGATGGAGCGGAGATTGCGATATTGGCCTGCCTGCCGCGCCTGCCGATCGCCGGGTGACGGGTTCGGCTGTCCTGGAACCCAGCCGGGTTCAAGGAAGAGCGAGGTGATCAGGGCGACCCGCGCCCGGCCTTCCACCGTGGTCTGGGCCTGATCCAGCGCGTCGACCATCCGCTGCGCGGTCGCCGTCGCCTCGGCGGCGCTCTCGAAGCGGGTCAGTTTCAGCGACTGTCCGCGGAGCAGCAATCCGGCCACGGCGTGCGCGCCGTCGAGCTGGTAGTTGAGCAGGTCGACGCCGCCACCCATCAGACCGCAGGTGGCCACGGCGCCATCGAGCCGCACGCCCGGGAACTCGGCGAGTTCACCGGTGACCAGTCCTCCCATCGAACTGCCGACCGCGATCGCGTGGCGTGGGGCGCCCGTCAGTCCGGCCACCGCGCGCAACGTGTCCCGCTGGTCCCGCGCCGCGGTGCCGAGAGCCCATCCGGCACGCGAGTACGACGAACCCGCCAAGGCGTAACCTCGCGCGAGAAGCGCCTCAGCGGTGACCGGATCCGGCGCGTTTCGCGGCGGGTTCGCCGGGCTCGGGTCGTAACCGTGACTGTAGAGCAGAATCGTGCCGTTCCAGGGTGCCGGGACATCGGCGATCCACGTCGTGCCGTTCGGCAGGACACCGGAATGACGGGTCGCGGACGGGGTTTGCGCCGCCACACTGCCCGGCGCGACCAAAGCCGCCGTCACGATCATCGCGGCCACCAGAACATTCCGCATGCCAGCCATTGCCGTCACCTTCCGAGGGCCAACCGATCGGATCCGACATTAGGCAGTACCGTGACGAGCGTCAAGACTGTGCACGACTTCGGCACCCGGAGATTGTCGGTCCGGCTCGGTAGCATGCGACGCACGACCATCAAACTTGAGAATGTCGGTATCGCCGTTCGCGACCTCGAAGCGACGATCGCCTTTTCACCGACCTCGGTCTCACGGTCATCGGCCGGGACACGGTCAGTGGCGAATGGACGGACACCGCCGTCGGCCTTGACGACAACCACGCCAAGATCGCCATGCTCCAGACGCCGGACGGCAACGGCCGCCTTGAGCTCTTCGAGTACATCCACCCGAAGGCGATCGAGTCGGAACCCACCCAGCCCAACGAGATCGGCATGCACCGCGTCGCCTTCTCAGTCGACGACATCGACAAAGCCCTTGAGATACCAGCGAAACACGGCTGCCACCCGCTTCGTGGCGTGGCGACCTAGGAGGACCTCTACGAGCTCACGTATGTCCGCGGCCCCAGCGGCATCATCGTGATGCTCGCCGAGGCGCTGAAGAAGAACTGACGTTTTCCTTCCGGTGCGGTCGCATCCGAGAGCCCTCTCGTCCGGCTTTGCGCCGAGCGATCAGCGGAACCGCCAGAACGCACAGCGCGATCACGACCAAGATCGTGATGCCGAGAACGTTCGCCGGTACCAAGGGCCTGATCAGGAGCACCACGACGAGCATCCAGCCCGCCAGAGTGACGATCTCGAGAACGAACGACCGCCACCCCCGTCTCACCCGCGGCCGCACCGACACGCCGAGGACGACCAACGCGGCACCCACCGCTCCCCACCACCAGTGATCCCCCATCGCCCCGTTCCCCGCTCGTGCCGACCGAGTACCCGGATCGGCGCCCGGCTACTCCTGGGTGCCGGGACGGCCGGCTTTCGTGGCGTCACTCATCGCCGGAACGGTAGCGCTGACGGTGTTCCTCGGCCTCCTCGCGCGGCGACTTCGTCAGCGGACGTCCGTGGACAAGGTCGTGCTCCGTGTAGTCCGCGCGCCGGGACGCCCAGCCCGGCAACAGGAACTTCCGTGTCCCGCCGCGCCCGCGATCACGCAGATCGGTGACCACGGCGAGACCGATGACCACAACGAGAACGCCGAGCCCTACCCAGATTCCGACCATGTCCGCTCCCCGTAGAAGAATTCACCGCGACTGGCCATCAGGATCACGGAGGAGTCGGGAGAGAACCTTGAAAAATCCTTGAATCAGCAGGTGAGGCCTGGCTGTCGAGCCGCACTGAGCAGCGCGCGCACGTCATCGGCTTCGGGTGCGCGAAGCTCGGTGTACGCGGCGAGGGCGGCCTCCAGATGCGGCCTCGCCTCGCTGTGGTTCCCGCCGGCGTGGTGGGTTTTGCCGATGCCATGGTGGGCTCTGGCGCGTTCGTGTAGATGACCGATTCGCTGCGCGAGGACTTGTGCGTCCTCGTACAGCTTGATCGCCTCGGCACCGGTTTTCGTGGCGGCGAACTCGTTGAGGGTGGCGACTTCGACGTTGGTGTTCCCACCGGTACGGGCGAACTCGAGGGCTCGCTGGAAGTGCCGTGTGGCCTTGTCGTCCTGTCCCAGGCCGGCGTAGGCGCTGCCCAGCGCGGCCAGCACCGGTGCACCGAGACCGGCTGAACCGAGGTCCTGCGCGATTCTGCCGCTCTGCTCCAAGAAGCCGATCGCGGCCTGATGATGGCCGCACCAGCTGTAGTGCTCGCCGAGGTTGCACAGCGCGATACCTTCCAGCAGCGCATGACCGGTGCGGCGGGCGGCGGCGAGAGCGAGCTTGTACTGCTTCCGGGCGGCCTTCCGCCGGCCGCGCATGTCATCCACCGACGCGAGACCGTTGCGGACCATGCTTTCGAGGAGGTCGTCTCGCCGGTCCAGGGCGATGGACAGGGCCTGCTCGAAATGACCGGCGGCCTCGTCGTAGCGGCCGAGCCGGAACAGAGCCATGCCGACGGCCTGCCCGGCGAAGCCCTGTTCCGCCGTGCCGGTGCCGGTCAGTGCGAGAGCGGTCGTGTGGAGGGTGAGTGCCTCGTGGTAGTGCGCGGCTACGTCCAGATATCGCCAGAGAAGCGCGGACAGCCGGGTCACCTGCTCTGCCAGGCCTGTTTCCGCCGTGTCGGCGGCCAACGCCAGCATGGTGGCGCGTTCGGTGTCGAGCCACGCACGCGCGTCCTCGTGCGCGGCGAAGTTCGGCTGTGGCCCGGCCGAACGTGCTGTCCGCGGCCGAAGGTAGGGCTCGTGCGGTGACATCCGGTCCATGGCGGCCGATGCCCAGCTCAGGTAATGATCGAACAACCGGGTCGACGCGGCCAGGCGGTCGGCGGAGGCGTCGGTCTCGGCGAGGAGTTCGGCAGCATAAAGCTTGACGAGGTCGTGTATCCGGAACCGGCCCGGCGGATTCTCTTCCAGGAGATGGGCGGCGCACAAGGCACGCAGTGGCCGAGTGTCCGCGAAGAGGGCGGCCGCGGCCGCTCGGTCGATGCCACCATCGGGCAAGAGCCCGAGCAGGCGGAACGCCGACGCGCACTGGCGGTCGAGAGAACGGTAGGAGGCGGAGAACACCGCGCGCACGCTCGCGGACAGCTCCCCGGTGTCCAGCGCGTCCAGCCGGCTTTCGCGCAGCTCGGCGGCCACCGAGGACAGCCGCCTGCCCGGCTGGGCGGCGATCCGTGCGGCGGCGATCGCGAGCGCCAAGGACAAGCCACCACAGTGGCGCAGGATTTCCTGTCCTGCTTCGGGTTCCTCGGCCAGGCCGGCCGCGCCCACCTTGTGCGCGAGCAGCTCGCGCGCCTGACGCTCGTCGAGGGTTCGCAGCGGCAGCGCGCTCGCGCCATGGGTGGTCAGCAGGCCGCCGAACCCATGACGGCTCGTGACGAGGACCGAACACGAAGATCCGCCCGGGAGCAGCGGGATGACGTGGTCTGTGTCCCGGGCGTTGTCGAGCAGCACGAGCAGCCGTCGCTGGGCGGTCAGGCTCCGGTACAGCGCCGCCAGCTCGTCCGGCTCGGACGGAATCGACCTCCCGGCAACGCCCAGCGCGCCAAGGAAACCGCGGAGTACACCGGCCGCGGGCACAGGTTCGTGGACCGGGTCGAAGCCCCGGAGATCAACGTAGAGCTGCCCGTCGGGGAAGCGGGTCACGTTGTCGGTCGCCCACCGCACCGCGAGCCAGGTCTTCCCGAGACCGCCCGCGCCGGAGATCACCGCGACCGCGCCCCGGTCGGCGAGCATCCGGTCGAGCGCCGCCAACTCCTCCGTGCGTCCGACGAACGAGGGAGGCGCGGCCGGTAGCTGCCGAGGGGCCGACCGGTCGCCATCCGGCCCTGCGCCGGTCAGGATTCGCTGGTGCAGCGCGCGTAATCGGGGCCCCGGGTCGGTGCCGAGCTCCTCCGCCAGATGCGACCGGAACGTTTCGTATTCCCGCAGCGCGTCGGCCGGATGTCCGTCGAGGTACAGCGCCTCGATCCGCTGCGCCGCCGCGCGTTCCCCGGCCACGCCGTCCGGTGGTGGCTCGGCCAGCACGGCGGCGTGGGCACCGATCCGCAGCCGACGGTCGTTGCGGTCCAGCACGGCCGCTTCATACTTGTACGCCAGCTCGCCGCGAACGCCGTCCGCCCATTCGGACTCCAGCTCGCCCAGCGGCCTGCCCCGCCACAACGCCAGCGCCTCTTCGTACAGCGCGAGCGCGGCGTCGTCTTCCACCGTCGTCCGCGCGCGCCCGAGCAAGTTCTCGAAGCGGTGCACGTCCACCGTCCGCGGATCGGCGAGAAGGACGTAGCCACCGCGGTCACGCTCGATCGTCACACCGTCCACCGGGGCAAACGCCCGCCTCAGCCGGGACACGTAGCCGTACAGCGCGTTCCTCGGCTGTGCGGGCGGCCGCTCGCCCCATACGCGGTCGACCAGCGTGTCGACCGGTACCACTCGTGCGACTTCGAGCAGCAACACCGCCAGAACGTCACGTTGACGCGCATGCCCGACATCGAGCCGGGCCCCGTCGGCCACCACCTCGACCGGCCCCAGCACCTCCATTTCCAGCACGGCCTCTGCCCTCCTCGTCTTCAGGGGTAGCGGATCGCCGTCACTCGTACAAGGCCTCTTCAAGGTTTTCCCCAGGTCCCCGGCGCACCGTGACGAGACCGAACGATCAGAGCCAGGAGCCGTGATGATTTCCGAGGCGTACCTCCGTACCCCGATAGCCGATGTCCAGCAGGAATTCGCCACCGCCAGGCGCTGGCGGCGGAGGTTGAGGCATGTGCTGACCCGCGTTCGCGGACGCCGGGCGCCCACCGGACGTCGATCACCGGGGCGTCGGCCTGTCCGAACCGGAGGACTCACGGATGAGATCGCGGTAGGCGGCGAAAGCGGGTTCGAATCCTGTCAGCCCGACCGGAAGAGGAAGCCGCCTGGCTTGGGTGAGAACCCGGGCCAGGCGGTTTTTTGTTTACCGAAGACAATTTTCGGAGCACACCGAAGCAAGAGCCGCCAGGGTTTCCTGCGTCAGACCCGGAAAGCCGACCAGGCATCACGATCACTCAAGGTCATCGCCCCTTCACCAAGCAGTGGTAAAGGGGCGATGACGCCCTGAATCAGGCTGATCAAGTCGAGCCGACGCTCAGAAGTCCCAGCTCTGACTCGCCGCGTTGTTACAGCTCCAGCTGACCAGAAGCTGGCCGTTCTCCGGCCTGCCGCCGAGAATGTCGAGGCATTTCCCGTTGAGGCGACTGCGGATCTCGTTGCCGTTCCGGAACCATCGCTGCGTGCTGGTTCCGTTGCAGTCCCACAGGTCCACCGAGCCCTGATCACCCTGGTGAGCGGCGTAGATCTCCAGGCATTTGTTGTTCATACTCGAGCGGATCTGCTCGCCGTCCCAGCGCCACTGCTGGTTCGTGTTGCCAGTGCAGTCCCAGGTGACGACGGAGGCACCGTTCTCCTGATGGAACATGAAGACATCGGCGCATCTCCCGTTCAGCCTGGACTTCAGAAGGGGTGCCGCGGCGGATGCCGGCGCACCGGCCACCGCGCCGCTGAACAGCATTCCAGCGGCGAGCAACGCCAGCAGGGGCTTCTTCACCTTGTTCATTCTTCCTCCTCGTTCGCCTCTCGGAATTCCGTGACCTGTCACAGAATCGATCAGCCGAGCAGGTTTGATCAGGTCGAGAAGGGCAGTCACAAGGTCAGACAGCCGTACCCGGCGAAAGTCCGCGACCGCCAGTCGTGAGCGGCGATTCACAAGTACAGGGCACTCACGACGCCTGCTGCTCGGCGATCCAGTTTTGGTACACCGTCACATCGGTCCAGATGCCCAGACCGCTGGCGCACTTCGGGTCCGCGTCACCATCGCGGCTGGTGGCACCGACCAGTTCCCATTCGCCCGGCCTGCCCTTGATCTGCGGCCCGCCCGAGTCGCCGTAGCAGCCCATCGCGTCCGGCGTGTCGGAACCGGTGCAGATTTCCTTGCCCGTGGCCAGATTGCGGCAATCCCCCGCCGGCATGACCTTGGTGTCCAACTCCTGGAGGATCTCCGGCGCACCGCAGTTCCGCTCGACGCAGTGCTCACCCCAGCCGAGGATCCGAGTCGCCGTTCCCGCGTCGCCCGCGGCCCCGGCGATCTTGATCGGCTGCTCGGTCACCGGTTTGTCCAACCGCACCAGCGCGATGTCACCGCCCTGCGGACTCTGCCCGCCGAAGTCCGGGTGCACGATGATCCGGCTGACACCGGTCTCGGTGCCCCCGCTGTTGTGCCGCCGCGCCCCGATCCTGGTCCTGACCTGCTCCGGTCGCGTCCCCTGTACGCAGTGCGCCGCGGTCACCACCCAGTTCTCGCTGATCAGCGAGCCGCCACAGAGGTGCCTTCCGCCCTGCTGCAGCGACACCATGAACGAGTAGTCCTCGGTGGCGTCGTGCCCGCCGATGACGAAGGGCGTCGGCCCGTCCGCCGCAGCGGCGGCCCCCGGTACCAGTACCGCTCCCACCGCGGCCAACCCGACCGCCAAGATCCCTGTTTTGCGAAGCATTGTCGTGAACTCCCCGTAGATGACGAATTGCTGACAGTCGTCACGCTATGGGGTGATGATCACCACTGGATCCACTCATCGGCCGGCGCGCATCGGCCGAATGACCGACCCAGCGTGACACTTCGCCACCCGATGGATGAATACCAGCCGCCTTCGCCCAGAGTTGACATGCCAGCTGTTTCAGTCGAGACTGAAATAACTAGCAATGAGTCTGGCTGAGAGGAGGACACGCCATGCCCGGTCAGGACAACCAGGACGAGGTACTGAAGTGGGTGGAGCAGGTGGCCACCTTCTGCGTGGAAGAGTGGGGGCTGCCGCCGATCACCGGCCGGATCCTCGGCCTCCTGATGATCTGCGACCCGCCCCAGCGCTCCGCCGGCGAGATCGCCGAGACGATTCAGGCCAGCCGCGCGTCGCTGACTTCGAACATGCGTTTCCTCACCGTCATCGGGCTCATCCGCAAGGTCCGCGTCCCCGGCGGCCGCACCGCCTACTACCGCATCGAAGACGACGCCTGGCACAAGGTGATCCAACGCAAACTCGACAGCCTCGCCGCGTTCGGCGACATCGCGGAACAAGGCCTCGCCCTCGCCGGTGGCGAAGGGCCCCGCGTCGAACGCATCCGCGCCGCCCAGCAGTCCCTGACCTGGCTGCGCGACATCGCCGCCGACAACCCCCTGAAAGCTTGAGGACACCTCCGTCATGCAACGTCTGCACCTCACCCTGGACCCCATCCAGGAGACCCTTCTGCTGACCCTTTACGCCAGGGCCCTGGACAGCAAGCTGCCCCATCCGATCCTCGGCGACACCCGCTCCGCCGACCTGATCGAGAAAATCGACTACGACTTCGCCAAACTCAAAGTCAAACCCAGCCTCATCTGCGGCACCGCGCTCCGCGCGAAGAAAGTGGACCAGACGGTCATCGACTTCCTCGCCGACCACCCCGACGCCATCGTGCTCGACCTGGGCTGCGGACTCGACACACGAGTATTCCGCTGCGACCCGCCCACCGGCGTCGACTGGTACGACATCGACTTTCCCGAGATCGTCAGCTTGCGCCCGCAGTTCCTCCCGGAACGATCCAGGCTCCTCGGCGCCGACCTCACCGAACCCGGCTGGCTCGACGCGCTGCCCAGGGACCGGCCGGCCATGATCGTCGCCGAAGGCCTGCTGCCCTTCATGCCCGGCGACACCTTCCAGCGGATGACGCGCGCGTTGACCACACACTTCCCCACCGGCGAACTCGCTCTCAACGGCTACACCCGCTTCGCCGCATGGGCGATGAAATACCACCCGACCATCAAAACCCTCGGCATCACCGCCGCCCAAGGCTTCGACGACCCACACGAACCCGAAGCCTGGGACGCGGCCCTCACCCTGGCCGACGAGCAGCTCCTCACCCGCGCCCCGGAAGTCACCGAGTTCCCTCAGCCTCTCCGCACACTCACCGGCCTCATGAGCCTGAACACAGGCCTGTCCCGTCAAGGAACCCGCATACTCCGCTACCGATTCTGACCGACCGACACCATCGGCACACCGCGTCCGTCCCTGGCGGTGTCCACACCGTCCGGGTTGACAGTTCCATGACAAACTCGGATCCAGCGGTTCCGCCCTCGCCGACCAGCTGGTGAGCTTGGCTCGTGAAGCGCGGCGAACTCGACGAGATCGTGAACGCGACCGTGCCACCGCCCGCCTGGTGGCTGGTCGCCGCGACCGGGCTGATCGCCGCGGCCGCGACACTGGCTTCGGCATCCGTGTTGCTGACCGGGCAAGAGCGACTGCTGACCCGGTTCAACGTGCTCGGAACCTTCGTGCATGAAGGCGGCCACGCCCTGATGAGCGTCCTGACCGGCGGCGGGGTCTACCAGGTCGGGATCTTCAGCCCTGATTCCGGGGTGACGTGGTCCTGGGCGCCCTCGCGGCTCTCCTCGATCCTCACCTCCGCGGCCGGCTACGCGATGCCGCCGTTGGCCGGCCTCGGTGCAGCGGTGCAACTTCAGCGCGGACACGCCGCCGCCGTGCTCACCCTCACCGTGGTCGCCACCGCCCTGCTGCTGTTCCTCTCCGCGGACCTGCTCACCTTCGCCATCGTCGCCGGCATCGGCACGATCGCCTTCGCCGCGCTGGCCTGGGCACCGCCGTTGCTACAGACAATGATCGCCTACCTCGAGGCGTGGCTGCTGCTCACCAGCGAACTCGCCGGAGTCGGCCACCTCCTCGCCGCCCGATGGCGCGGCGAGATTTCCGACACCGACGACGCCGCCAGCCTCGCCGCGAAGACCCACATACCCGGCATCCTCTGGATCCTCGGCTGGCTCGCGCTGATCATCTGGGCGTTGTCGAAAGCCTTTCCCATGCTGTGGCCATGACAAAACCGAAGCCGACCGGCGCGACATATCCCCGACGGGGTCAGAGTGCGACGTGGCCGGTGATACCCACGACCGTGTCGCCACCGACCCACATCTCGCCGTCGGACTGCTCGATGCGCACCCGTTCGCGGCGGTGCAGCTTCGTGCCCTGAGCGGCGACATACGCGGCCGGGGCCTCGTTGGCGGGAATGAGCCACTGCGCGATCGCGGCGTTCAGGCTGCCGGTCACCGGGTCCTCCACGAACGTGCCGCCCTCATCGACGAACGCCCGCACCTCGAAGTGGGCCTCGCCGCCCGGCGGGTGCGGGCCGAACACGCCGACGTCCGGATATTCACCGAACGCGGCCACGATGTCGTCCGGTTCGACCCGCAACGCCGCGGCCAGTGCGGCCACCGTCGATGACGGTACGGGACCGCTACGGCGCAACGGCGGAGCGGCGAACGCGAGCAGCTCCCCGTCGGCCCGCACCGTGACCAGACCAGCGCCGCACTCCTGTACCAGGCGACCTGCCGTTTCGGCGTGCCGCCGCGCTGCAGCCAGGCACGAGCGGACCCGAGCGTTACCGGCCGCGGCGCCACCCTCCGTGAGGTAGCCCAGGTGAGTGAGCGGACGGGCCGGTCACCGCCGCTTGCAGGCGTTTCCGATCTCTCCATCAAACCGTTACCCCGGTCGGGCTAACGGCGTCGTATCTTTCGGACCATTAACTCTGCCGGTTGCCACGTAACGACAGAGGGCAGGACAGGAGTCCCACACCTTTCCCGCGGTCGGCGCGGTCGCGGAGTCACCCAAAGGTGCGGGCGAGGCGAGTCCGGAATGGCCGGCTTTCGCCAAGGCGCGTCATCAGCGCGGGCCGGACGTTCACCGGGACACCGCGACATTGTGAAAATTCGCTTGCCTGGCACGGCTTTTGAGCGCCCTTGTGCGATGTGGACACACGGGTACGTGGCGCTTTCGCACCCCGTCGACGGGGATCGCGGCGTGCTCGGCGGCTTCGTCTTCGACGGCTGACGTCAGTCCGTCGACGGATCGGTTCGGGAGAGGACATGGCGATGAATGCTGCCGTCCGAGCACTATCCACAGTGGACACCAGGGACGGCTTCGGAGCCGGATTCCTCTGCTTTCCTCCTGCCGGCGCAACGGTTCTCAGCCTGCGCGGGCTCACAAGGGACACGGCAGGAATCGAAATGTGGGGTGCGGAGTATCCGGGGCACGGCGGACGTCTCGCCGAGCCGCCCGCGGCGTCGCTCGCGAACCTTGCCGAGGGGATCGCGTGGGACTCCCTCGACCATTTCGGAACCGAAGGGTTTTCGCGAATCACGCTGATCGGGTTCAGTATGGGCGCGTTCGTCGCCCTTGAAGTGGCCCAGCGCATCCGCGCGCGGGGACTGCCGGGACCGACGGCGTTGGTCGTCGTGAGCGCGTGCGCCCCGCAACTGCGAGTGCCGGGGAGATTCGCGAAGGCGGACGCCGCCGAGGCCGAGCGGCTACTCGATCGGAACGTCATGGCGCCAGTTGCGGGTGACGGTGCCTCCCCCGAGCTCCGGGAGTACGCGCTCGATCTGCTGCTCGGTGATCTGCGGCTGACCAATTCCTATGCCGGACCCGCGCAGGTGCGGCTGTCCTGTCCGATCGTCGCGATCCGGGGCGAGAACGATCCGATGTTCACGGGCGGCGATGACACGCTCAGGGCGTGGCGGGCCTGGACGTCCGGGCGGTTCACCGAGGCTGTCGTGCCCGGTGGCCATTTGGACATGCTCGCACCAGGCCAGGCCCCTGATTTCCGGGCGTTGGTCCACCGGTCCAGGTTCGACACCGAGGCCGCGCGATGAGCGGCTCCGCGCTGTCCGTGGTGCGCGGCCTGCCACGACGGCTCCCCCGCACGACCTGGTGCGATTTGTTCGAGCGCCAGGCTCGGCGGAACCCGGCCAGGACGTGCCTGGTCGCCGACGAGATCGCCTGGACCTTTCACGAACTCGACCTCCTGGCCGACCGGCTCGCCCAGGCACTCCGGGACGTCGGCGCGGCACCCGGAACTGTCGTGGCCTGCGCCATGACAAGATCCGCGCGGGCGGTGCTGAGCGTGCTCGCGACGGCGAAGGCGGGCGCGGTTCATCTGCCGATCGATCCGTCCCTGCCCGTCGCACGCCTCGACGCGATTCTCGCCGACGCTCGTCCCTCCGTGGTGTTGACGGATACCGCGGACCTCGCGGAGCGGGCGGATCTGGTGCTGTCCGATGAGGACTGGCGGAGACAACTCGCCGGACGACCCGAGCGGCGGTCGCCGCGGACCACGGAGGGCGCGGCGTACATCATCTACACCTCCGGTTCGACGGGCCTGCCCAAAGGAGTGGTGGTGGGCCACCGCAGCCTGGTCAACCTGTATGGCGAACTGGCTGGCCGGTTCTTCCCGGCGGGCCGCGGTCCGCAACGGGTGGCGCACGGTTTGCCCCTGGTCTTCGACGCGTCGTGGAATCCGCTGTTGTGGATGGCCGGTGGGCATGAACTGCATCTGGTTCCCGATCCGGTACGCGCGGAACCGGAGTCCTATGTGGACTTCGTACGGGAGCATCGGCTGTCGGTCGTGGAAGCGGTGCCCGCGCAGATGTCGGCGCTGCTTCAGGCCGGTCTGCTCGACGGCCGGAGCTCTCCGCGAACGCTGCTGATGGGTGGGGAGGCCATCGGCCAGGATCTCTGGTCGCAGCTGCGTGGAGCCACGGGTGTCACCGCGGTGAACCTCTACGGTCCGACCGAGTGCACGGTGTTCACCACGGCGTGCCGGTTCGGTGACCGCGCGACGCCGTCGATCGGACGGCCCATCGGCAACACCTCCATCCAGATCGTCGACGAGGACCTGCGGCCCGTACCGACCGGAGAACCCGGCGAGCTCCTGGTCAGCGGGTCCTGCCTCGCCCTCGGCTATCTCGGCGGGCCGGAGCTGACCGCGGACCGGTTCGTCACCACGGGCGAACGCCGGTACCGGACCGGCGACCGGTGCCGCCTCATGGCCGACGGCCACCTGGAATGGCTGGGCAGGCTGGACGATCAGGTCAAGATCCGGGGTCATCGGGTCGAGCCGGGTGAGGTGGAACAGGCTCTGCTGGCGTTTCCTGGCATCCGGCAGGCCGTCGTCCGGGCCGAAGGCAGCGAGCCGCGGCTGGTCGCGTACGTCGTGCTCGGCACCGACACGGTCGCCCAAGTGCGGGAACGGCTGCGGACGGTGCTGCCGGCGTATCTGCTGCCCTCCACCCTGATCCCGCTCGAGGCGATGCCGCTCGGGCCGAACGGCAAGATCGACCGGATCGCCCTCACACCGCCGGCCCCGCTTGTGAGGGTGAGCACGCTGACCTCCACGCAGGAACTCGTCGCGTCCGCGTTCCGCGTCCAGCTCGAGATTCCGGCGGTCGACGCGGACAGCGACTTCTTCGACCTCGGCGGGCACAGCCTGTCCGCCGCGGCGCTCGCCGTCCGGCTGCGGGCGTTGGGCGTGCCGTGTTCGCTGCGAGACGTCCTGCTCCGGCGCACGGTCGCCCGGCTCGCCGAACTCGTTCCCACCACTACGAAAGGAGTGACACCGTCATGGACGACTACGACGTGATCGTCGTGGGCGGCGGCCCGGGTGGCGCCACCGTCGCCGGGCTCACCGCCGCGGAAGGTCACCGGGTGCTGCTGCTGGACAAGGACCGCTTCCCCCGCTACCAGATCGGGGAATCCCTGCTGCCCGCCACGATCCACGGGATCTGCGCGATGCTCGGAGTGCGCGACGAGATCGCGCGGGCCGGGTTCGTCCGCAAACACGGCGGGACCTTCAAATGGGGTACCAGGCCGGAGCCGTGGACGTTCTCCTTCGCCGCGTCCGACCGCATGGCCGGGCCCACCTCCTACGCCTACCAGGTCGAGCGCACCCGGTTCGACACGATCCTGCTCGACGGCGCCCGCCGGCTCGGTGCCGAGGTCCGGCAGGACCATCGTGTGCTCGGCACGATCCGGGCCGACGACCGGATCCGCGGCGTCCGCTACACCGACGACGCGGGACACGAACGGCGGGCGACCGCCCGGTTCGTCGTGGACGCCTCCGGGCACGGCAGCAGGCTCCACCACGATGTCGGCGGAACCCGCGAGTATTCGCCGCATTTCCGCAATCTGGCACTGTTCGGCTATTTCGAGGGTGGCCACCGGATGCCCGCGCCCGACGCCGGGAACATCCTGTGCGTCTCGTTCACCGACGGCTGGTTCTGGTACATCCCGCTGTCGGACACGTTGACCAGTGTCGGTGCCGTCGTCAAACACGAGTCGGCGGACAAAGTACAGGGCGACCCCGCGTCGGCCTACGCCTCGCTGATCGAGGAATGCCCGCTCATCAGCGAGTTCCTCCGAGACGCCCACCGCGCGACCGAACCACCCTACGACCGGCTCCGCGTGCGGAAGGACTACTCCTACGACCGGACCGTCCTGTGGGCCCCGGGGATGGCGCTCGTCGGGGACGCCGCCTGCTTCATCGACCCGGTGTTCTCCTCAGGCGTGCACCTGGCCACCTACAGCGCGCTGCTGGCGGCCCGCTCGATCAACAGCGTTCTGGCCGGTTTCGCGGACGAGAAGCGGTGTTTCGCCGAGTTCGAAGCCCGCTACCGCCGGGAATTCGCGCTGTTCCGTGATTTCCTCATCACCTTCTACGAGCTGGACACCGGCGAAGAAGACTACTTCGCGCACGCGCGACGGCTCACCGATCATCAGGGGAGTGCCGACGAGGCCTTCGCCGAGCTCGTCGGCGGGGTGTCCTCAAAGGACTTCTCCCGTGCGTTGTTCGGCGACGTACTCGCGGAAGGCGTGCAGCTACAGTTACGCGGCCTGCTGGGCGAAGCCGCGGGCGACGAGCCGCCGACGTTCCCCGGTGGGCTGATCCCCACCGCGGACGGCAGGCGATGGCGGGTGCCCGATGCCTGACCTCGCCCTCCTGCTCGCCGCGCTCGCCGTGTTGCTGCCCTTGGCCCGTTGCTTCGGCTGGGTCTTCACCCGGCTCCGGCAGCCGGCCGTCCTCGGGGAGATCACCTGTGGGCTCGTCGTCGGCGTCGCCCTGCAAGCGGGCCCGAGCGTGCCCATCAGCGTCGAATCAACGCTGGACGCACTCGCTCAGCTCGGCCTGATCCTGTTCCTGTTCGGGGTCGGCGCCCGCCTCGCGCCGTCGATCACCGCCGCGCGGATCACGGCGGCGTTCGTCCCCGCGCTCGGCGCGATCGTCGTCCCGGTCGTCCTCGGCGCGCTACTGGCGCTCTGGCTCGCCGCACGCCACGCCCCCGCCGGGATCACGCCATTCGTCCTCTTCGCCGCCGCGGCCATGGCGGTCACCGCCTTTCCCGTACTGGCGAGGATCCTGGCCGAACGGCGCATGCTGGACGACCCGCGCGGCCGCTGCGCGCTCACCGCCGCCGCGATCACCGACGCCACGGCGTGGGCTGCGCTCGCCTTCGTCGCCGCGTCTGTCCACAGTGGACCTCAGACCTGGTCGCTGCTGGGAGTGGTCCCATTCCTGCAGGGCCTGCTCTTCCTCGCCCGCCCGTGGTTCGGCCGGGCGGTGGATCGGCTGTCCGCACCGGCCGCGGCCGTGACCATGGTCGTCCTCGCCTGCGCAGGGGCGGCGGTCACCGGCACCATCGGCCTGCACGCCGCGATCGGCGCGTTCCTCATCGGCGCCGCCGCGGGCCGCCCCTCGTCCCGCCACGACCCCGCCGCGCTGATCACCCCCCTCTCGTCCCTGCTGGTCCCGCTGTACTTCGTCCTCATCGGACGGAGGGTCGACCTCGGTGAGCTCGATACCACCCTGGTGACCGAAATCCTCGCGATCATCGCGGTCGCCGTCATCGCCAAAGGCGGCGGCGCGTACCTCGGTGCCCGCCTCGCCGGACAGGCGCCCCGTCCGGCCGCGGTCTTCGCGACCCTGATGAACACCCGCGGCGTCACCGAACTCGTCTTCCTCAGCATCGGGCTCGGTCTCGGCGTCATCGACAGCGCCTTCTACACCGCGATGGTCGCCATGGCCCTCGTCACGACCGCCATGACCGGCCCGCTCCTCAACCACCTCCAACGAAACAAGGTGACCCGAGATGCCTGACCACCCAGCCGAACCGTGGCGGATCAAAATGGTCGAACCGATCCGTACCACCACCCGCGAACACCGCGAACGAGCACTCCGGGCCGCGGGCTGGAATCCCTGCCTGCTCCGCTCCGAAGACGTCTACATCGATCTCTTCACCGACTCCGGCACCAACGCCATGTCCGACCGGCAATGGTCGGCCCTCATGCGCGGCGATGAGGCCTACGCCGGCGCCCGCAGCTTCTACATCTTCGAACAAGCCGTCCGCGCCCACTACGGCTACGAACACGTCATCCCCGTCCATCAGGGCCGGGGCGGCGAGAACATCCTTTCCCGCTGCCTCATTCGCCCGGGCACCCATGTCCCCGGCAACATGTACTTCCCCAGTACCCGCGCCCACCAGGAACTCAACGGCGCCACCTTCCACGACGTCATCATCGACGAAGCACACGACCCCGCCAGCGAGCATCCGTTCAAGGGCAACGTCGACCTCGACAAGCTGCGGGCCGTCATCACCGAACACCGCGGCGCCATCCCCTACCTTTCGCTCGCCGCGACCGTGAACGTGGCGGGCGGCCAGCCCATCAGCGTCGCCAACCTCACCGAGGCCTGCGAGCTCGCCAACGCCCACGGCATCCCGGTCTTCCTCGACACCGCCCGCGCGGTGGAAAACGCCTGGTTCGTCAAACAACGTGAGCCCGGCTGGGCGCACCGGTCGATCGCGGACATCCTGCTCGCCCTCTGCTCCCCCACCGACGGCGCCGTCATGTCGGCCAAAAAGGACTGTCTCGCCAACATCGGCGGCTGGATCGCCTTACGCGACCACGATCTCGCCGAACAAGCGCGCGGGCTCGTCCTGCTCTACGAAGGACTCCACACCTACGGTGGCATGGCGGGCCGCGACATGGAAGCCATCGCGCAAGGCATCACCGAATCCGTCGACGAACAGCACATCCGCGCCCGCATCGCGCAGATCGGCTACCTCGGCCACCGGCTCCACACCGCGGGTGTCCCGATCGTCCGTCCCCTCGGCGGCCACTGCGTCTGCGTCGACGCCACCACCGTCCTCGGCCACCTACCCCGCACCGAACTCCCCGGCCAGACCCTCGCCGCCGCCGTCTACCTCGAGGGCGGCGTACGCGGCGTCGAACGCGGAACCGTCTCGGCCGGACGTGACCCGGCCACCGGCGAAAACCGCCACCCGCCCTTGGAATTCCTCCGGCTCGCCATCCCCCGCCGCGTCTACACCCAAAGCCACATCGACCACGTCGCCGACACGCTCATCCTCGTCCACAAAGACCGCCACCGCATCACCCATGGGCTCACGTTCACCCACGAACCGCCCCACCTCCGCTTCTTCCAGGCCCGCTTCGCTCCGACCGGAGGTACCGACATCTACGCCGCTTGAACGCCTTGTCACAAACCCCAAGGCCACGCGCGGGCAGCGAGATTCCGGGTCACCAGGCCGAACCTGGTCTTCGGCACGAGCATGGCCACGGCGAGTGTGTGGGCACCGGCGATCGCGATGTGCTGATGACCAGCCACAAGGGGAACAGAGAGCACGGTTAGCTCGTAACCGAGACTCTATTCGTCGATCTTGTGAGGCAGCCCAGTAATGACTCCGGAGAACTCGACCCGGTAGCGGGTCGGCGTCGTGCCCAGCGCGGTGGCGAAATGCTCGCGAAGACGGGCAGGCGTGCCGAAACCGGATTGTGCGGCGACGGCGTCGATGCCGAGCGTGGTCGTCTCGAGAAGGTGCCGCGCCCGCGCGAGGCGTTGGGCGACAAGCCAGTTGTGGACGGTGGTCCCAGTGCGGGCGCGAAACGAGCGGGTGAAGGTGCTCCTGCTCAGATGGGCACGGGCCGCGAGGCCGTCGATGCTGTGCTGTGCGTCGAGATGGGACTGCGCCCAGCTCATCACGTGAGTGAGCGGATCCTCGTCCGGGGCGGGGACGGGGAATTCGATGAACTGGGCCTGGCCACCGGGACGGTGCGGCGCGGCGACGATCCGGCGGGCGACGCGGTTGGCCACGACCTGAC
Source organism: Amycolatopsis sp. NPDC039088 (assembly GCF_055598845.1). Lineage (NCBI taxonomy): Bacteria > Bacillati > Actinomycetota > Actinomycetes > Pseudonocardiales > Pseudonocardiaceae > Amycolatopsis > Amycolatopsis sp. NPDC039088. Next base: position 137,345 of record NZ_JBVKAE010000003.1, read on the forward strand.
CGGCCCGGCGAGCGAGCAAATGAAGACAGGTGTCGATCCCGGCGGTCGCGCCCGCACCGGTCACCACGTCGCCCTCGTCGACATACAGGTCTTCGGGACGCAGCTCCACCGAGGGGAAGCGCCGCCGGAACGTTTCGGCCCATTTCCAGTGCGTCGTCGCCGCGCGACCGTCGAGGATGCCGGCATCCGCGAGGGCGAAGACTCCCAAGCAGAGCCCGACGACGAGTGCTCCGCGTTCGTGCGCGGTCCGCAGCGCGGCGGAGACGGGCGCGGGCGTGGGGGCTTCCGGGTCGGACCACCACGGCACGACGACGATGTCGGCGTCCGCGAGCGCGCCGAGGTCCGCGGGAACGTCGATGGAATAGCCGGCGCCCGTGGCGAGCAGTCCTCGCTTCACGGCGACGACCGTGATCGGCCACGGCTCCATGTCGCCCACCGGGGATTCGGGTCCCCAGACCAGCGACGGCACGGCGAGGTGGAACGGGCTGATCCCCTCGAACGCCAGGACGGCCACTCTCGGAGCGCTCATCGATCCCTCTTCCCGCGGATGTCGGCCGATCTCGACCATGCCTGACCCGAATCCGTATCTCGATATCGGATCGGGTCAGCCACGATGGTAGCCGTACCGACGGAAAGCGAAGGAAACACGATGACCAGCACCACTCTCCGCGAAATCAGCGCCCTGCCGACGACCCCCGCGACGCTCTCGGACGCGACGGTGATCCTCGTCGACTACCAGAACACCTACACGCGCGGCGTGATGGAACTCGACGGCTGGGAAGCGGCGCTCGACGAGGCCGCCACATTGCTGGCGCGTGCTCGCGCGGAGGGCGCGACGGTCATCCACGTCGTGCACGACGGCGGCGAGGGCAGCCCGTACGACCTCGGGCAGGACATCGGCCGGATCCACGAGCGCGTCGCTCCCGTTCCGGGTGAACAGGTCGTGGTGAAGACCGCGCCGAACTCGTTCGTCGGGACACCCTTGGGGGAGCTGGTCGACGCCGCCGGACACCAGGACGTCGTCGTGGCCGGGTTCATGACCCATATGTGCGTCACGTTCACCGCGGAAGGCGCGTTCCTGCGCGGGAACACCCCGACCGTGGTGGCGGCCGCCTGTGCCACGCGCCCGCTCCCGTCCGTCGCGGGCGCGGTGACCGCGGCGGAACAGCACCGTGCGGCCCTCGCCACGATCGGTGACCTCTACGCCGTCGTCGTCGGCTCCACGGCCGAGCTCGGCTAGGACCTGCGAGGCGGCGCCCGCACGTGGATCATGAACGTAGTCCCGCCGCCGGAGCATCGAAGGGGTCGTAATGGCCAAGCTCAACGTCGCCGAGCAGTTCGTCCAGGTCCTGGTGCAGGCCGGGGTGGAGCGGATCTACGGCGTGGTCGGCGACAGCCTCAACCCCGTCGTCGACGCCATCCGCCGCACACCGGGCATCGAATGGGTGCACGTCCGCAATGAGGAGGCGGGCGCGTTCGCCGCGGCCGCCGAGGCCCAGCTGACCGGACGGCTCGCGGTGTGCGCCGGCAGCTGCGGCCCCGGCAACACCCACCTGGTGCAGGGGCTTTACGACGCGCACCGCACCGGTGCCCCGGTTCTCGCGCTCGCCTCGCATATCCCGTCCGGCCAGATCGGTACCGGCTTCTTCCAGGAGACCCATCCCGAACGGCTGTTCGTCGACTGCAGTGGCTACTGCGAGCAGATCAGCGGACCCGCTCAGATGCCGAGGGTCCTGCGGATCGCCATGCAGCACGCGTTGTCCCGCGGTGAGGTGTCGGTGCTGGTGCTGCCCGGCGATGTCGCGCAGCTCGACGCCACTTCGCCCACCGGCCAAGGGGTTCCGGTCACCGAACACGGGACGGTCGTGCCACCGGAACCACAGGTGGCACGACTCGCCGAGCTGATCAACGAGGCCGAGACCGTTACCGTGTTCGCCGGTGCCGGCGTCCGTGGCGCGCACGCCGAGGTGATGGAGCTGGCCGGGACGGTGCAGGCACCGGTCGGCCACAGCCTGCGCGGCAAGGAGTGGATCCAGTACGACAATCCCTACGACGTCGGAATGAGCGGACTGCTCGGCTACGGCGCCTGCTACCGGGCCATGCACGACGCGGATCTCCTGCTCCTGCTGGGCACCGATTTCCCTTACGACTCCTTCCTTCCTCAGGCCCGGACCGTGCAGGTCGACCACGACGCGACCCGGCTGGGCCGTCGCACGCCGCTGGAGCTCGCGGTGCACGGCGACGTGCGGGAGACCCTGCGAGCCGTGCTGCCGCTCTTGCGGCGCAAGACCGACCGCAGGTTCCTGGACCGCATGCTGCGTGAACACTGCAAAAACCTGGAACAGGTCGTCGACGCCTACACCCGCAACGTCGAGCGGCATGTGCCCATCCATCCGGAGTTCGCCGCGGACCTCCTCGACGAACTCGCCGCGGACGACGCGATCTTCACCGTCGACACCGGCATGTGCAACGTCTGGGCGGCCCGGTACCTCACGCCCAACGGGCGCCGCCGGGTCATCGGGTCGTTCCTCCACGGCACCATGGCCAACGCCCTGCCGCACGCCATCGGCGCGCAGTTCGCCTACCCGGGGCGCCAGGTCGTGTCGATGTCCGGCGACGGCGGACTCGGCATGCTGCTCGGAGAGCTGCTCACCGTGGCGTTGCACGACCTTCCGGTCAAGATCGTGACGTTCAACAACTCCTCGCTCGGCATGGTGAAACTGGAAATGCTGGTGGACGGCCTGCCCGACTATCAGACCGATCACCGGCCGGTCGATTTCGCCGCCATCGCCAGTGGCGCGGGACTGCGCGCCGAGCGGGTGACCGATCCGAACCGGTTGCGTGCGGCGCTCAAGGAGGCACTGGGGCACGACGGTCCCGCGCTGGTGGATGTCGTGACGGATCCGAACGCGTTGTCCGTCCCGCCGCACATCACCGCCGGTCAGCTCGGCGGATTCGCCTTGGCCGCGAGCAAAGTCGTGCTCGAAGGCGGGGTGGGCCGGATGATCGACCTCGCCCGGGCCAACCTCCGCAACATCCCGCGCCCCTGAGAACGCCGGCTCGCCGCGGCTGACGTTCGTGCGGGCCGTTTTCCACGGCCCGCGTCACTCGGCGTCCGCGTCCGCCCGGGCGTCGTTGATCGCATTGGCCCGCCCGGCCCAATCACTGGTCGGCGGGTGGGTGAATTCCTGCCTGGAGTCGCCTCCGGAATTGACAGGACATCCTCCGATCGGTCACCGTGATCGGCGCTGGGAGCGCTCCCAGGGTGAGCGGCTCACCGAGCACAAAGGAGTGTCCATGGGTGTGACAGCGAGAAAACTCCTCGCCGTGGCGAGCGCCTGCGCCGCCGTGGTGCTGTCGGCGGCACCGGTCTCCGGAGCGAGTACCGAGGCCGCGGGGTTCGCCTGCCGTGTGGACTACGCCGCGAAGGACTGGGGCTCCGGCTTCGGCGTCTCCGTGACCATCGCGAACCTCGGCACCGCGGCCGTCAACGGCTGGACCCTGACGTATTCCTACGCCGGCAACCAGACTCTTCAGCAGGGCTGGAACGGCCTTTGGTCGCAGTCCGGCAAACAGGTCACCGTCCGGAACGAGACGTGGAACGGCACCATCGCGGCAGGCGGCAGTGTCCAACCGGGCGCGAACTTCTCCTATAGCGGCAGCAACGGCACGCCGACGGAGTTCGCGGTCAACGGCGCCGCCTGCACCGGTGTCCCGCCGACCGAGCCGCCGGGCGGCGGGCCCGCACCGGCGTTGAAGGTGTCCGGGAACCAGCTGACCGCCGACGGCAAGTCCTACCGGCTGCTCGGCGTCAACCGCGCCAGCGGCGAATTCGCCTGTATGCAGGGCAAGGGCATGTGGGACAGCGGCCCGGTCGACCAGGCGTCGGTCGACGCGATGAAGACCTGGCACATCCGCGCGGTGCGCATCCCGCTGAACGAGGACTGCTGGCTGGGCCTGTCCGGCTCGCCCAGCGGGCCCGCCTATCAGCAGGCGGTCAAGGACTACGTGAACCTGTTGGTGGCCAACGGCATCAACCCGATCCTCGATCTACATTGGACACATGGGCTGTACACCGGCAACGTGTCGGCGTGTGCGGACGTCAACGCCACCTGCCAGAAACCGATGCCGAGCATGGAGCACACGCCGGCGTTCTGGACTCAGGTCGCCACCGCGTTCAAGGGCAACGACGCCGTCGTGTTCGACCTGTTCAACGAGCCTTACCCGGACGCGGCCGACAACTGGGCGAACGCGGCCGCCGAGTGGCGCTGCCTGCGCGACGGCGGCCAGTGCACCGGCATCGGCTACGAGGTGGCGGGGATGCAGGACCTTCTCGACGCCGTCCGCGCGACCGGCGCGACGAACGTCGTCATGACCGCCGGACTCACCTGGACCAACGACCTCTCCCAGTGGCTGACCTACCGGCCGATCGACCCGCTGAACAACGTGGTCGCGTCGTGGCATTCGTACAACTTCAACGCCTGCAAGACCTCCGCCTGCTGGGACAGCCAGATCGGCGCGGTCGCCGCGCAGGTTCCGGTGCACGCCGGGGAGATCGGCCAGGATTCGTGCGCGCACGACTACCTGGACCAGGTGATGGCGTGGCTGGACGCGCACCGCCTCGGGTACACGGCGTGGACATGGAACCCGTGGGGCTGCACCGGTGGCAACGTCCTCATCCAGGACTACGCCGGCACCCCGACCACCACCTACGGCGAGGGTTTCAAGGCGCACTTGCTGAGCGTGACGCCCTTCGTAGCGCGGTGATCTTGAGACTCGGCAGTAGTTGTAATCAGGGCCGCGGCCGCGCTCGCGGGGTGCCGGCGATGCAAGGATGCCGTCCATGGGATCGGACTGGATGTGGAACCCCACGCTGCCCGGCGGAGCGTTGCGGCCGGCGACGGTGGAACGCCTGCTCACGCTGACCGTGGCCTTCGGTCTGTCGCCGCGTCGGCCGGACGGAGGGATCAACGGCTTCGACAGCTCCCCCGGCCATGAGGGCGAACACCGGGTGCTGAATCGGCGAGAGCTGGTCCACGGCCTCGCCACGGGATCCTGGAGCACCAACCTGTGGAACCGCTCCGAGGTGGACGTCTTCCTGTCCACCCGTTTCGAGCGCTGCACCTCCTGCTCACCGATCTGAAAGATCCCTTTTCGACCGCCGCGCCACCTCCGGGTTCCTGGCCGGAGTGGCTGAGCTGGACGACCTACTTCGATTTCGACCGCTACCGGCGGTTGCCGTCCCTGACCGCGGGACTGGACGCCGATATTCGTCGGACGACCGACGGGGCAGCCGTGATCGCGTTCTTGGCCGACCCGGCCGCGGTCGACGAACTGAGGTTCGCCCGGCTGCATCGGCAGTATCGGCGCGCGGCGGGCCAGGCGCTTCACCGCTTGTAGGGTTCGGCCATGAGCCAGCCGATCTCGTTCACCGACCTCAACTTCAAGCTCGCCGTGATCCAGGAGCTGATGTACAACCAGGATCTCCTCCCGCGGTTCGACCTGCGTGAGTACGCCGCCGCACAGGGCTTCACCTTCGACGACGGCAGCGTCGAGGCGGTACCTGAGGCCCTGGCCTACTTCGAGGCGCTCGAGGTGCCGGTCGCGCTCGCGGAGAAGATCACCGAGATCGAGATGGACGGCGGCAACGAGATCTACCTCCAGATCGCGCCGAACTGGGATGGCGAGGACGGTCTGTTCGATGTCGACGAATTCGCCGACGTGCGGCACTTTCCTTACTTGAAGTCGATGACACTGCTCTACACGGGCAACGACGAGGCACTGGAGACACTGCGCGCCCGCGGCATCGAGGCGGACTGGCTCTGACCTTTCCGGGGCGAAGTGGTCGCCACGATGACCTCCATCCGAGACGTGACGTACTCCCGGTACGCCGTTTCTTCGGACCGCTTCACCCAGGCCTCCCGAACATCGCGACCAGCGCGGGATCGTGGAACTTGATCACGCGGGAGACACCGGTCGCCGTCGCGGCCAGCACCACGACACCGTCCGCCCGAAGCACGCCATCCGCGTCCCGGTGGTACACGACGGCGGCGGGTTGGCCGTTGGCGGTGGTGGCGGTCATCTTCCAGTCGCCCGGTGTGCCGAGCACGAACGCGTCGAGCACGTGAAGGCACATCGCCCTGCCCGACTGCCAGTCGCGGAACGGCGTCGCCTCCAGGGTGGCGTCGGTGCGCAGCACCTGTTCCAGCAGGCGGGCGTCGGAGCGTTCGAAGGCCGCGATGTAGCCCGCGAGCAGAGCGCGTGCCCGCTGGTCCGTCGGTTCGAGCAGTTCCGTGGGTTCCGGCTCCACCTCGTCCAGCCGGGCACGGGCGCGCTGCAGACCGCTTTTGACCGCCGCGATGGTGGTACCGAGGATCTCCGCGGTCTCGGCCGCGGAGAACGCCAGCACTTCGCGCAGGATGAGGATCGCCCGTTGGCGGGCGGGCAGGTGCTGCAGGCCGGCGACGAGGGCCAGCCGCAGCGATTCACGCGCGACCACGACCGTGGCGGGATCGTCGCCGGGCGGGGCGATCCACGCGTCCGGCAGCGGTTCCAGCCACGAGACCTCGTCCGGCGCGACGGTGCTCGGCGGGCGATCGGGTCCGTCGTACGGGCCGGTCAGACCCGAGGGCAGCATCCTGATCCGCCGCGGTTCCACCGCCCTCAGGCAGACGTTGGTGGCGATCTTGTAGAGCCAGGATCGCACCGACGACCGTCCCTCGAAGCCGGAGTAGGACCGCCACGCCCGCAGATAGGTCTCCTGCACGAGATCCTCGGCGTCGTGCGCCGAGCCGACCATGCGATAGCAGTGTGCCAGCAGTTCCCGGCGGAACCGCTCGGTCTCGGCGGTGAACCGGTCTTGACCCGGTGGCGTCACTCGGCTCCTTCAGGCGACTTCCGGTGTGGCACGGTGTCAGGGCAGCAGCGCCAGTTTGCCGACGGTGGCCCTGTTCTGCAGTTCCGCGAGTACTTTCGGACCGTCGGCCAGGTCATAGACGGTGGGCAGCCGGGGAGTAACCACACCGGCGGCGATGAGCGCGGACAGCTCGCTCATGACCTCGCCGAAGATCCGCGGCGAGGCCTGGATCAGCACGCCGATGTTGAGCCCGATGACGTGAACCTGGTGTTTGTACACCAGGTCCCAGTTGGTGATCGTGGCTTCGCCGCCCGCCAAGCCGTAGACGACGACGCGGCCGGTGACCCGCTTGGCCGCGGCCAGGCTCGCCTCGAAGGTAGCGCCGCCCGCCGACTCCAGCACCACATCGGCACCCGCGCCACCGGTCAGTCGCAGCACCTCAGCGCCGAGGTCACCACCGAGGGAGTCCAAGACGTGGTCGGCGCCCAGCGCCAGCACAGTTTCGTGCTTTCCCGGCGAGGCGGTGGCGATGACCGTCGCACCGTAGTACTTGGCCATCGTCACCGCGGCCTGTCCGGTCGCGCCCGCCGCGGCGTGGATCAGCACCGTCTGCCCCGCGGTGACGCCACCCAGCGGCTTCAGCGCGGCCAGCGCGGTCGGCCAATTCACCACCAGGCCCAGTGTTTGCTCTTCCGACCAGCCAGGGGGCACTGGCATCGCCGCGGCGGCGGGCAGCACCATGTAGTCGGCGAAAGCTCCATTTCCGACGCCGACGACCCGGGCTCCAGGTCGCGGATCGGTCACCCCCTCGCCCACCGCGACGACCTCGCCGGCGGCCTCGAAGCCCGCCACGTATGGTGGCCTCGGACCGTTCAGGAAGGTCCCGTAGGCCTTCGAGACGTCGGCGAAGTTGACGCCTGCCGCGGTCACGCGGATCAGGACCTCACCCGCTTCCGGGCTCGGCACCGAGGCGTCGGTGATCAGGCGCAGGTCACGCGGGCCGGTCAGGGAAGTCTGCTGCAGGGCGCGCATGGTCGCTGGAACGGTCATCGGCGATCAGCCTTACTTTTCTCGGCGTACCTGATGGGAGACGCGGGCCGCGTCTCCCATCAGGTAGATCCTGGTCATCGCGAAAAGGAATCGGCCGCTCTTCGAAGGATGCCGGGACGCCGGGAAAAGCAGGGTGCAGGCGACTTCATGTCCTCGGTGGAGGTCAGCGCCGCAGATCGAGGTAAGCCACGGCGGCTTGCCCGGCGAGCACCACGTAGGCGTGCGTGCCGTCCTGGGTGACCGCGATGCCGTACGGGTAGGCACCCGCGGGCAGCTTGCGCACCAGCGTGTTCGTGCTCGTGTCGAACTCGGCGAGTGTGCCCTGTGTCGTATCGCTCGCCCTGCTTCCCGCGTAGACGCGGCTTCCGTCCGGACTGATGGCGAGCCGGTGGCCGTTCTGCAGCCCCGGCACGCGCGCGACGACCTCGTGGGCGATCAGGTCGACGACGACGAGCGCACTGCCACCGTTCTGATAGGCGCGTGTTCCGTCCGGGGAAAGCACCACGTCGCCGCCCGAGCCGGTCTTCACCGCGTCGGTCACGGTGTTGGTGGCGGTGTCGATCGCGGTGAGCTCACCGGATTCCGTCGCCGCCCAGATCTTCGTGCCATCCGGTGAAGCGGCGAGCGCGTAAGCGGAGGTCTCGAGCTTGACCGCCGTCACCTCGGTGTCCGTGGCCGTGTCGAGTACGTGGACGGCTTCACGTCCGGCCACGTAGACCCGTGAGCCGTCGCGCGACACAGTGAGCGAGGTCGGGTAGTCGCCGCCGAACGCGGAGGCGACCATCGTCTCCGACGCCATGTCGATCACCGAGACGGCGTTCGCATAGGCGTTCGCGACATACGCCTTGGCCCCGTTCGGGGTGAACGCGACTTCGAAGGGGCCACGCTGGACAGCGATGGTGTTCGTGACCTTGTGGGTCGCGGTGTCGACGACGGTCACGGTCGCGTCCGGCGGGCTGGTCACGAGGGCCTTCTTGCCGTCCGGGCTGATCGCGACGGCTTCCGGATACTTGCCGGTCGGGATCAAGACGGCCGGATCGGCCGCGGCCGCGACCGCGGTGGACGCGCCGAGCAACACGGCGGTGACCCCGACGACCACGGCGCGCCGCGTCAAAGTACGTGACATTGTGGTTAGTACTCCTTGTCCAGGCACGACGAAGCCGTGCCACCCCAGTTGACGACCAGAACCTAGCGGACGAAGTGGACAGTGCACCAGCGGGCCCGGCGCGGGCCGCTTCCGCGGCTACCGGGCGAACGAGACGCGTTCGTCACCGATTCGAACGAATGGGTTCGGCCTGATCACCATCAGGTGACGCACCTGCTCCCGCCCGCGAGCGACCGTTTCCCGAATGGGCGCACGAGCGTCGCGGATTGTCGATTGCCGGTCGGTGAATCGGGGACGGCAAATCGTGCAGGCGCCACTCACAAGAGTGAGGAAATCCGGAAATGCTCGATCCCGTTGAGCCGGAAAGGGGAACCGCCAGTGCAACTCAAATGGCGGCATTCGATCGATACATCTTTGTCGTAACGTCGAATGAGGAGCATTTCTCCTGCACACACCCCGCAACGAATTCCGTAATACCTGGAGGTTTTCGTGATTCGACGTCCTCTGCGCACCATGTCCGCCTTGATCGGCGCCGCGGCCGCCGTGACAGCGTTCGCGACCCCGGCTTCGGCGGCGACGCCGGTGCTGAACGAAGCGGCCGGTCCGGCCACATTGGCCGCCACGCAACAACGTCTCAGCGGTTCACTCGGCGCCGCGTTCGCCGGTTCCTGGCTCGACAAGACGACCGGCGAACTGATCGTCGGCACCACCGACGCGAGTCATTCCGCCCGGATCCGCGCGGCGGGCGCGATCCCGAAGGTGGTGCGGCACAGCGCCGCCGAACTGAAGAAGATCCAGTCCACATTGGACAATAGATCGGCGGGGGTACCCGCTTCGGTCGCCGGCTGGTACGTCGACGCGCCCACGAACGAGGTCGTGGTCAGCGTGGTGGGCGGCGATCCGGCGGGCCGGGCCTGGGCGACGGCCACCGGAGTCCCGGTCCGGGTGGCACAAGTGAAGAGCGCACCGCGGCCGCTGTGGGCGGTCGTCGGCGGGCAGGGGCTCTACTTCAGCGGCGGGGCTTGTTCCGTCGGGTTCAACGCCTACGACGACGATGACCATTACGTGATCACCGCGGGCCATTGCACCGAACTCGGCGGCACCGTGCGCGGCGTCGACGGCACGATCGGCAAAGTCGCGAGGTCGTCCTTCCCCGGCAACGACTACGGGACCGTCAAGGTGACTCAATCGGACGTCTCGACCCCGCCCCGGGTCGATCGGTACGAGGACGGTTCGGACGTGCGGATCGAAGGCGCCGACGTCGTGGGGGTCGGTGGCCGGATCTGCCGGTCCGGGATCACCACCCACTGGCAGTGCGGGCGAGTGGAGGCCTTGGACCAGACGGTGAACTACGGCAACGGGAACATCGTCAAGGGCCTCACGCAGACCGACGCCTGCGCCGAACCGGGCGACTCCGGTGGCTCGTTCGTCAGCCGTCCTTCGTCGGGTTCCGGCACGAAACTCGTGCAGGCGCAGGGAATGACCTCGGGCGGCTCCGGCGACTGCGATGAAGGCGGCACCACGTTCTTCCAGCCCGTCAAGGAGGTACTCAACCGCTACGACCTGACCCTCGAAAAAGACTGATCCCCCTGGGCAGGGGGCGGCCGAGTTCCCCGGCCGCCCCCGTCGTGCTCGCTCTCGCCGGTGTCACGAACAGGGCGACACTGCTTGCCCGCCAAGGAATTCCGTGACCTGCCCGGCGAGGTCGCGCGCCTCGCCGACCAGCGTGTCGATTTCGGCCCACCGGCGGCGGATCCGCTCGTCGTCGGCGACCATCGTGCCGGAAACCATGCTCAGGAACAGATTCGCGTCCACCGCGACCTCCGCGAGCCGCAGGAAGGGACGGAGGTCCTCCCGGGTTCCCGCGCCGTGCGCGGCCGCCCATTCGCGGGCCCGCATTCCGGCGTCGTGGCACGCGTCGACGAGGAAGGACCGGATTTCCTGCGGCCGGTTTCCCGCGCGAGCCGACGGCTTTCCCAGCAACGGAAGAATGTTCCACGCCACCGAGAGCAGGCAGTCGGCCACGTCATCCATCGACTCCACGTCCACGGCGGGGAGTGTTCCCGTCCGAATCCGCTGCCAGGCGGAATGACTCGCGCGAACGGCAGGATAGACCCGATCGGGTAATCGTCCGTGCGTCGACCACCTGCACACCGGCGAGGAGACCGGACAGTCCTTGATGACCTTGGGGCCGGATCGCGAGGATGCCGCTGGCGAAGAACAGCAGATTCGCCAGCGCCTCGAATCCGCCGTTGACCACCGAAGCCAGGGTGAGCAAGGTGAAGTAGCCGCCGGAACCGGCGAGAAACCGCACGAGCATCCGCCACCCGGCCGGCCTATCGCCGTCCGGTCCGACAGGGCGCAGCAACACGACCCGTTGGCCGAAGCTGGCACCATTCCCCGCGAGAGGAACGACGAGCAGCAGGAGCACCGCGGGCAACAGGGTGCCGATCAGGGCCGTGAACACGGTGTTCGGTTCGCCCGCCGACAAGGTCGTCACCAGCCCGAGAGTGGTGCCGAGCAGGACGACCGAGACGAGGTCGACGGCCATCCCGAGCAGACGGCGGCGGGCGGTGACCGGACGCGGGATCCCGGGTGGCGCGGACGGCTCGTTCCCGGGCAGCAGCCGCAGCAAGGGGGCGAGCCCGAAGCCGACGGCGGCGCCGAGTGCGTTGGTCAGCAGGTCGTCGACATCGGCCAGCCGGTACGGGCACTCGAACAGGAACCAGACCCCGGTGAACTGGGTGCACTCGATGAACAGCGAGACCGCGAGTCCGATCGCGACGGTGGCCGCGAAACTCCGCCGGAAGAGGTGCCGCACGAACATCCCCAGCGGCACGAACAAGGCGACGTTGAACACCGCCTGCTGGACCGCGGGATTGCGCAGGATCGCCCGCAGGCCGCTCCCGAGCTGTTCGCGGCGGATGTCGGCGACGAACTGGAACGGCCGCAGCTGCAGGTGACTCGTCGCGTGTTCGGCGCACCACGCCGCCGTCGTCCGCGGGATGGGGAGCAACGTGTACGTCCACAGGGACATGGCGTAGACCAGGAACCCGAACACCAGCAGGACCCGCCAAAACCCGAGTTCGCCGCGGCGCCGGTAACTCGCCGCGATGTACGGGACGGCCAGGAGACCCGCGAGCACGAAACCCGCGAGCACCGCGATGACCGCGGAGACGGTCGGATCAGTCACTCGCGGAAGCTAGCAACGCCCGCTCCGGCGCACCCGTTACGCCACCTGGCCGGGTGACGGCACCGGCCGAAGTGAGGGCGCGCTGATGCGCGAGCGCGGCGATGGCGAACGTCAGGTGGACGACGACCCAGTTGCGGTCTTCGCGGTGGACCCGCTGCAACAGGTCGAGGGTGGCATCGCCGGGACTACGGCCCTGACGGCAGGCGTCGATGAACGCCTGGGTCAGTTCGTCGACGTTCTGCCGGAACTCGGCGAAAGCGTCGGCGGGCTGGGCGTTGGAGCAGCAATCCACGGTCACGTCACTCAGCGTTTCATAACGCGACACAAAGTTACGACTTGGTCGGGGCTGAATCACTCACGTGAGGTAGCCCCACCGAGACGTCTGTGCTCTGCGTCACGCCGAGGCGAACTTGGCCGGCATCCGGCGTTCGCGTTCCGCCGTCTTCGCCCGGCGGGTGACCGGGAAGCGCTGGTCGAGTTCGACCAGCAGCGGCGTCACCGCCATCAGCGCCAGCAGTGCGAGTCCGGCGTAAGCCCCCAGGGTCGCGATGATCGTCATTTCCGCCTCCTGATCCCCGTGCCGCCCGCTTCCGGCGGCCTGCAACCAGGATCGCCGCCCGGCGGGGTACGGCGGATCGGTCATCCGGCGGGCACGCCTCCACCGGTCGGCCTTTTCGGCACCGGCCTTTCGGCCGACCCAGGGCGGCGGTGCAGCAGATCGAACCGCGACCACATGGCCTCGGCCGCTTCGATGGAGTCACTGGTCCGAGCGGGGTCGACGGCGGCAAGTTGCGCGACGATGGCCTGCACCAGGCTCATCCCCGCGGTCAAGGACGGAAAGAAGGTGACACCCTCGGCGGGCACCATCAGCACTTGCTCGACAGCGCCCGCCAGCGCCGGACTGGCCGCGTCGGTGATGGCGAAAGCACGCGCTCCCCTGGCCTTGGCTTCGTTCGCGGCGAGCACGGTGCTCTCGTACAGCCGCCAGAAACTGATCGCGATGAGCACGTCGTCGGCGGTGAGCTTCGCCGTGGCGTTGGCGAGTTCGGCGTCGCCCGCGGTGATCGCGTGGACGTCGTAACCGGCGAGCCGCGCGTTGTGCGCGAAAGCGATCCCGACGGCGGCGTAGCTGCCATCGGCGATGACGACCGTGCGGCGCGCGGCGGCGACCGCCTCGGCGACGTTGCGGATCTCGTCCTCGTCGAACCGGCGGTTGAGCAGAGCGAGGCTGTCGAGGTCGCGGCGCAGCGACGCCGACCCCGGCGAGTCGACGTCGCGGTGTTCCTCAGCCACTTGCGGCGCGCTCAGCGACGACATGTAGCGCGCCCGCAGTTCCTGTTGCAGCGCGGGCCAGCCGGCGAACCCCAGTGCCTGCGCGGTACGGGTGACGGTGGCGACGTTGACCCCGGCGAGCTGGGCGAGCTCGGCCGTCGAGCCGAACGACGCCCGGCGCGGCTGGGAGACCAGCACTTCGAGCACGGCGGCCGACTTCGGGCGCAATCCGCGTTCCGGCGTCCGATCTCGGAGCCACGCCTCGAAACCGTCGTCGGTTCCCGTCTCTGCCACGCGCACCCCTCCCTCGACCGCGCCACGGTAACGCATCGTGCACACCGAACCACATGCAACAACCATTGCAGTTTTGTCGAAACGCAGTATACGTTGTCCGCACTCTTCGTCGCCCGAACACGGAAGGCGTTCCCCATGACGCTTCTGGCACGACTGGACCGGCTCCCCTTGAGCCGTCCCCACTACAAACTCCTGCTCATCGGCGGACTCGGTTACACCTTCGACGGGATGGACTCCGCCGTGGTCGCCTTCCTCCTGCCGAGCGCGAAAGCGGCCTGGGACCTCGACAACGGGCAGCTCGGGCTGATCGGTTCGGCGACGCCGTTCGGCTTCCTCTTCGGCGCGATCGCCGCCGGACTGCTGGGCGACCGCATCGGCCGCAAGAAGGTCATGATGTACGCGCTGGCCTTCTACGCGGTGTTCTCGGTCCTCGCCGCCTTCTCCCCCAACTACGAGATCTTCCTGGGCGCCCGGGTGCTGGCCGGAGCGGGCGCGGGCGCCGAAAGCGCGATCATCGCCCCGTTCCTGTCCGAGTTCGTCCCCGCCAAACGACGCGGCTGGTTCGTCGGCGCGCTGGCCGGGTTCTTCTCGTTCGGGTTCGTGGCCGCCGCGCTGATCGGGCGCTTCGTCGTCCCGACGGTGCCGGAGGGCTGGCGGGTCGCCCAGCTGATCACCGCGCTGCCGATCGTCATGCTGCTGTGGTGGCGCCGGTCCCTGCCGGAATCACCGCGGTTCCTCGTCGCGAACGGGCGGCACGCGGAGGCGGAGAAGATCGTCACCAAACTCGAGCGGGACGTCGAAAAGGCGACGGGGCAAGCACTTCCGCCGGTCGCCGAGACCGATGCCCAGCCGGCGACGGAGACGCCGAAGGTCAACCTCCTCAGCGCGCTGAAGTTCCTCTGGAGCCCCGCGATGGCACGGCGGACGGCGGTGATCTGGACTGTCTGGTTCGTGATCACTTTCTCCTACTACGGCTTCTTCTCCTGGATCCCCACGCTGCTCGTGCAACGCGGGATCACGGTGACCAAGAGCTTCGAGTTCTCCATCATCATCTACCTCGCCCAGATTCCCGGGTACTTCTCCGCGGCCTGGCTGTCGGAACGGCTCGACCGCAAGCACACCATCGCGCTGTACCTGGCGGGCTCCGCGGTGAGCGCGTTCTGGCTGAGCCAGATGGACGCGCCGTGGTCGATCACCCTCGCCGGGGCGGTGCTGTCGTTCTTCCTCAACGGCACCTACGCCGGCGTGTACTCCTACACCCCCGAGGTGTTCCCGACCTGGATCCGCGCCAGCGGGACCGGGCTGTCCAGCGCGTTCGGCCGGGTCGGCAGCATCCTGGCCCCGACGATCATCGGCCTGTCGGCGGCGAGCCTCGGCTTCGCCGGTGTCTTCGGCCTGACCACCGCCGTCCTGGCGGCCGGGGTGGTGTGCGTGGTCGTGTTCGGCCTGTCCACCGCCGGCCGCTCGCTGGAAGAACTGACCGAGCACGGCGCGCCCGTGAAGACCGCGAAGGAGATGACGAAGTGACCGTGTCACTGTCCACTGTGGAGGACAAGACCCGCGCCACGATCGGCGTGCGCTTGTTCACCGTGCTGGCGTGGGTGCCCGAACGGAAAGCGCTGCGGCGCGTGCACAGCAGCCACCCGGCGGAGTACCCGGTGGGCGGCGAGAAGACCGTCGAGGTCGCCGCAGGCTGGCTGGACCGGTGCATCACCGGGCAGGAACCCTACTTCGGGCCGGACAGCGCGGCGGTACGGGAGATCTTCGCCGACCACGAACTCATCGACCGGCTGGGCTGCGGCGCGGTGATCAACGTGCCGGTGGTGGAAGACGGCCGAACGCTCGGCGTCCTCAACATCCTCGACGCGGAGGGCAGCTACGACGCCGATTCCGTCGTGGCGGCCCGTTCACTGGCACCGTTGGCGGTCCCGGCCCTGCGCGAAATCCTGGAGACGCGATGAACGGATCACTGCTGCTGCGCAACGCCCGTCTGCTCGACCCGGCCAAGGGCGAGTACACCGAGGGAGACCTCCGGTGCGAGGACGGCCGCATCGTCGAGATCGGCACGGGTCTCACCGTCGGTGACATCCGGACCGAGGACCTGCGTGGCTCCGTCGTGCTGCCCGGCCTGGTCGACGCCCACGTGCACGTGACCGCGTCGACGGCGGATCTCGGGTCGCTCCCCTCGTCGTCACCGTCCTATGTGGCCGCGCACAGCGCCCGCACGATGAGCCGGATGCTGGACCGCGGCTTCACCACGGTCCGCGACGCATCGGGCGCGGACTACGGCCTCGTCGACGCGCAGGCCGAGGGCTTGTTCCGGGGTCCGCGACTGCTGTTCTGCGGACGCGCGCTGAGCCAGACCGGGGGCCACGGCGACAGCCGGACCCGCGGCGCCAACGCCAGCGACGACCACCCGTGCTGCGCGGGTCTCGGACGGCTCGCCGACGGTGTCGACGCGGTCCGCGCGGCGGCGCGCGACGAACTCCGCAAGGGAGCGCACCACATCAAGGTGATGGCCTCCGGCGGTGTCGCCTCCCCCACCGACCGGATCGACTCGACGCAGTATTCCGCCGACGAACTGCGCGCGATCGTCGAAGAGGCGGAAGCGGCCAACCGGTACGTCGCCGCGCACGCCTACACCGCCCGTGCGGTGAACCGCGCGCTGAAACTGGGCGTGCGGTCGATCGAGCACGGCAACCTGATCGACGATCTCAGTGTCGAGCTGTTCCTCCGGCACGACGCCTATCTCGTGCCCACCCTGGTCACGTACTGGGCGTTGAAGGAGGAAGGGCGCGAGCACGGGCTGCCGGAATCCAGCTGGCGCAAGGTCGACGAGGTGCTCGGCGCGGGAATGGCCGCGCTGGACCGCGCCGCCCGCGGCGGGGTGAAACTGGTGTACGGCAGCGATCTGCTCGGCGGGATGCACCGGCACCAGAACCACGAATTCCGGCTGCGCGGCGAGGTGCAGCCCGCGCTCGACGTCCTCCGGTCGGCGACGTCGACCGCCGCGGACCTGCTGAACCTGACCGGTGAGATCGGTACGCTCGCCCCCGGCGCGCACGCGGATCTGCTTGTCGTGGACCGCGATCCGCTGGAGGACATCGGCGTCCTGGCCGAACCGGAGAAGTTCCGGCACGTCATCCAGGGTGGGACCGTGGTCTCGGACTGAAACGCATTTCGTCCTCTAAATGCGGTAGTTGCGTGTGCATCTACCGCATTTAGAGGACTGAACGCGGGTCAGAGGACGAACCCGGCGGGGAACGGGTCGTCCGGGTCGAGCAGGTAGGTGGCGTTGCCGGTGATCCAGGCGCGTCCGGAGAACTCCGGTACCACGGCGGGCACGCCGCCGACTGTGGTCTCCTCCACCAGTTCCCCGGTGAAGGTGGTGCCGATGAACGAACTGTTCTCGAACGGCGTGTGCAGCGGCAACTCACCGCGGGCGTGCAGCTGAGCCATCCGGGCCGAGGTGCCGGTGCCGCAGGGCGACCGGTCGAACCAGCCCGGATGGATCGCCATGGCGTTCCGCGACGCGCGGGCGTCCGAGCCCGGCGCGAGGAACTGGACGTGTTTGCAGCCACCGATCAGCGGATCCGCCGGATGCTTCGGCGGACGCTGGTCGTTGATCGCCGCCATGATGTCCAGCCCCGCGGCGAGGATCCGGTCCTTCTCCGCGCGATCGAACGGGATGTCCACTTGGGACAGTTCGAGGATCGCGTAGAAGTTCCCGCCGTAGGCCAGGTCGTACCGCACCTCCCCGAGCCTTGGCACCTCGACGACGGCGTCACGCTCGGCCAGGAACGACGCGACGTTGCGGAGCTTGACGCGTTCCGCGCGGCCGTCGCGGACCTCGACCTCAGCGTGCACGAGCCCGGCCGGGGTGTCCAGGCGCACCACGGTCTTCGGTTCGGTCACCTCGACCATGCCGGTCTCCACCAGCACGGTCGCCACCCCGATCGTCCCGTGCCCGCACATCGGCAGGCAGCCCGACACCTCGATGTAGACCACGCCCCAGTCCGCGTCCGGCCGGGACGGCGGCTGCAGGATCGCGCCGCTCATCGCGGAATGACCGCGCGGTTCGTTCATCAGGAACTGCCGCAGATGGTCGAGATGCGCCATGAAATACCGGCGGCGTTCGGCCATGGTGTCACCGGGGATGAGCCCGACCCCGCCGGTCACCACCCGGGTCGGCATGCCTTCGGTATGGGAGTCGACAGCGGTGATCGACCGGATCGACCGCATCTACTCCACCCCCAGCGAGGCGAGCGCGCGACGCATGTCGGCGGTGACCCGCTCGCGGTGCTCGCCGGTCAGCGGCCCGCGCGGCGGACGGCACGGCCCGCCGTAGCGGCCGACGAGGTCCATGCCGAGCTTGATCGCCTGGACGAACTCGGTGCGCGAGTCCCAGCGAAACGCGGCCACGAGCGGTTCGTAGAGCGCCCTGGCCTCTTCGAGCTTGCCGGCTGTCGCCAGCTCGAACAGGCGCACCGATTCGGCGGGGAACACGTTGGGGAACCCGGCGAACCAGCCGGTCGCGCCCATCAGCAGGCTTTCCAGCACGACGTCGTCGGCGCCGCTGATCACGTCCAGGCCCGGTGCCTGCTCGCGGATCTCCAGCACCCGCCGGACGTCACCGGAGAACTCCTTGACCGCCACCACGTTGTCGATCGCCGCGATCTCTGTCAGCAGAGCCGGGGTCAGGTCGACCTTGGTGTCGATGGGGTTGTTGTAGACCATCACCGGCAGGCCGACCGACGCCACCGCCTCGAAGTGGGCGAGCACCTCGCCGCGGTTGGCGCGGTACATCGTGGGCGGCAGGCACAGCAGGCCGTCGGCGCCGTCCTCGGCCGCGACCTCGGCCCAATGCCGTGCCTGATGCGCCCCGGGACCGTGCACGCCGACGACGACGATCCCGTCGTCGCCGACGGTTTCGATCGCGGTCCGGGCGACCCGACGGCGTTCCTCGTCGGTCAGCGACGAGTATTCGCCAAGGGAGCCGTTCGGGCCGACGCCCCGGCAGCCGTTGTCGACCAGCCACCGGCAGTGCGCGGCGTAGGCGTCGTGATCCACGGCCAGCCCGGCGGGCGCCGAGGCGTCCGCCCGGTACGGGAGGGCGGTCGCGACGACGACGCCACCGAGGTCGGGGCTGCTCATTCAGGATCTCCTTCGGTTCGGGCGGCGAGCTCGCCCAGCCGGATGGGCTGGGCGATCGGGCGGTGATGTCGTTCGGTGGCACCGCAGAGTTCGGCCACGGTCGGGCCGCACATCCGGCCCTGGCACGGGCCGAGCCCGGCGCGAGTGCCGAGTTTCAGCGCGTGTGAGCCGGGACAGGCGGGATCACGGGTGGCGCGGACGAGTTCGCCGTACGTGGTTTCCTCGCAGCGGCAGACGATGGTGTCCTCCCGCAGCCAGCCGTGCCACGCCGCGCCGATCGGATGGGCCGAGGCGAGCCGTTCGGCGAAGCCCCGGGCCCGGTCACGGGCGTGGAGCAGCGCCGTGGACGGCTTTCCGCCCGCGGCGACGCATCCGGCCACCGCGCCTTCGGCCGCGGCGGTGACCGCACCGCCGATGCCGGTGATCTCGCCCGCGGCGAAGAGACCGTCCACTGTGGTCCGTTGCTCGCCGTCGACGCGGACGAAACCACCGTCGAGGACGCAGCCCGCCGCGACGGCCAGTTCGGGCTGCGGGACGAAGCCGTGTCCGACACAGACCGCGTCGACCTCGTAGGTCCGCTCGGTGCCGGGAACGACCGACCAGTCCGCCCGGACTCTGGCGGTCACCACTTCACGGACCTTGTCGGCGCCGCGTGCTTCGATCACGGCCCGGCCCATCCGGTACGGGACGCGATGGCGGGCCAGGGTGGCGCCGTAGCGGGCCAGCTCGCCGGCCTTGCCGGTATGCGCGGCCAGCTGCCACGGTCGAGCCGACCATCCTTTTCGGACGGTGGCGAACGGGTTGGCCTCCAGCACGGCGACCACCTCGGCCCCGACGCCCAGCAGCGATTCCGCGACCGGCAGCAGGAACGGTCCGGCACCGGCGACGAGCACGCGCTCGCCGATCGCGACCCGCTCCCCCTTGGCCAGCGCCTGCGCCGCGCCCGCGGTGTACACACCGGGCAGTTCCCAGCCGGGGAACGGCAGGGTGCGATCGTGCGCGCCGGTCGCCAGGATCAGCGCGTCCGGTTCGAGGGTCAGCCTCCGCCGTCCACCGCCGTCGGACTGTCCCCGCAGCACATGCAGCCGGTTCTCCACGCGATCGAACGCCCACACGGAGGTGCCGGGCCACCACCGGCAACGCGGATGCGTGAGTACTCGGCGGCGCGCGTCGAAGCCGGCCCAGCCGTGCTGGATCCGGTCCGGATGCCGCGCCGAGTAGGCCTCGGGCAGCATCCGGTGATACTGGCCGCCGGGGGCGTCCGCCTGGTCCAGCACGGTGACGTGGGCGCCTGCCCGCAGCGCGTGCTCCGCGGCCGCGAGCCCGGCGGGTCCGGCACCGACGATCACGACCTGAACGCTCACGTGCCCTCCTCCCGCGACTGGGTGCGGATCTCGTCGCCGTCGGCGGCCGGACGGCGGCACGCGCGGACGTCGGGCACGTCGTTGACCGTGAGCAGGCAGTCGAAGCAGGCGCCGATTCCGCAGAACACGCCGCGTGGCGCGCCGGCCCGGGTAGTGCGCCAGGAGATCCGGCCCGCGGCGAGCAGCACACCCGCCACGCTCTGGCCCGCGATCCCGGCCACCGGTTCGCCGTCGACGGTGATCCGGATCGGCCGGTCGGTACGGCCGACCGGATCCCGGTCACGCGGCTGCAACCGGCCGCTCACGCCGCCACCCCGGCCAGTACCGCCGGACGGTCCACAGTGAACTCTTCGACACCCATCGCGGGCTCCGTCCCGGTGAGCAGTTCGCGCAGCAACCGGGCGGTGCCGACGCTCAACCCGATTCCGGCGCCTTCGTGACCGGTGGCGTGCCACAGGTTTCCCAGCCGTGGGTCCTCGCCGAGCACCGGGAGATGATCGTCCACATAGGGCCGGAAACCGCCGTAGGCCCGCATCACCGCGACGTCGGCGAGCGCCGGGAACAACCGCAGCGCCTTGACGGCGATGGCGCTCAGCACGTCGGGGCGGATGGCGTCGTCGAAGCCAACCCGGCGGCGTGACGAGCCGATCAGCACGGTCCCGCCCCAGGTCGACTCGACGACGGCGGACGTCTGCAGGTCACCCGAATCGGCGCCGACCGCGCCGACGTAATCGGCGTCGTAGACCTTGTGCCGGACGACACCGGGCATCGGGGTGGTCACCAGCACCTCGCCCCGGCGGGGGCGGATCGCGATCGGGGCACCGAGACGCGCCGACACCTGGCCCGCCCACGGGCCCGCGGCGTTGACGACGACGTCGGCCTCGATGACCTCACCGGGCACGCGGACGCCGGTGATCGATCCGTCGCGGACGACAGCGCCGACGACCTCGGTATCGGATCGCAGCCGGGCGCCGTGGCGCACCGCGGAACCCAGCAGCGCCAACGCCGCGCCGGCGGGCTGGACCTGCGCGTCCTCCGGATAGTGGAAAGCGGCGGTCACCTCGCGGGTCAGCGCGGGTTCGGCTTCAGCGAGTTCCTTGAGCGACAACGGTTCCGCGCGCACTCCGGCACCGGTCTGGGTCCCGGCGAACGCGGTGAGTGCACGAGCGCCCTCGTCGGTGGTGGCGACCACGATGCCGCCCTTGGGGTCGTACTCGATCGCCGACGCCGCGCGTGCGTCCTCGTCGGCGATCTCGGCGACCACTCGCGGCCACAGCAGAGCCGAGAGTTTCGCGAGTTCGAGTTCGGCGCCCGGCCCTTTGTCGGAGACGAGGACATTGCCCTCGCCGTGCGACGTGGTGCCCCCGGCCGGACGGCCGCGATCCACGACCACGACGTCGAAGCCCGCCCGGCTCAGCTCACGGGCACAGGCGGCGCCGACGATACCCGCGCCGAGGACGACCACGCGCGTTCGGTTCAACGACCCTCCAGTGTTCGGTAAAGCGAACGATCGGAGGGTAGGTTCCCGCGAAGAGAGGTGTCAATCCCCCGCCCGGCCGTCAGCCCTTCAGCACGGGATGCGGCTTGCCGTCGAGCCGTTCGTCGGCGCGGTATTGCAGCAGCAGCACCGAATGGACCGGCCCCTCCGCGGCGGTGTAGCAATGCGGCTCACGGGCGTCGAAGGCGACGTAGTCCCCCGGGCCGACGTCGACGGTCCGGCCCGCCACCTCGACGTGCAGCGAGCCCGACTGCACGACAGTGTGCTCGATGCCGACATGCCCCTGCGAACGCTGCGGCGCGTCACCGCGCACGACCTGGTCGTACACCTCGAACACGCCGTCACCGGTCTCGATTCGCCGCAGCGGCCGAAGATCGACGCCCTCACCGCGGAGCACCTCGACGTCGGCGCCGCGGACCACGGTGAGCGCACCGCCGGCCCGGTGGTCGAGCAGATCGGAGATCGCCACCTCCAGCACCCTGGACAGGCTGAACACGGTCTCGATGGTCGGATTGCCACCACCGGACTCCAGCTGCGACAGCGTCGCCTTGCCGATACCCGAGCGCCGGGACAGCTCCGACAGCGAAAGCCCCCTCGCCGTCCTGGCCGCGCGCAGGTTGACCGCCAGCATGTCCCGGATCGAGGGGGCCTCGTTCTCCACCGCTTCTCCCGCGTCGTTCGTCAAACCGTACGATCGGAGGGCGAATTGTTCGCTTTGCCGATCGAGTTCGCGGACATCATGACACGGCTTCGGCTTCAGGGCTCGTGAGTGAGGGTGGTTCCGGGTCGACTCCGCCGCTATAGCGAGACGAGGCGAACCTGTCGTGATGAACCCGGCAAGAGGGGCTCACGCAAGGAGCCCACACGGCTCATGACTGTCCATAAGGGACGCTGTTTCGCAACAAATGCGCCCGATTTGGGCGACTTGCACGGTATTGCGAGGCGGTCGTGAGTGATTTGGGTTGCTCTGGCCAACGGTGTTTGGTTACCTACGGCGGGTGAGCTGGGTAGCGCTGGTCCGTGAGGGACTCCTTGAGGGACCCAGAGTCCCTCAAGGAGTCCTTCACGGACCCGAAACCCCATCACAAACCCCAGCGGCACCACCAGTCACAACAGCGGCGCGTGAAGGACCCCTTCCCTCGGCTCAGCCGAGGGAACTCGACCCTCACACCTTTCCCAGTACATGAAGGCCCCGTTCACTGCGCCTAGCGCAAGGACGGGGGCCATCATGTACTTCACGCGAGCAAGCCCGCAGGCCACGAGTAGGTACCTGAGAGAGGGTTCGTTCTATTGAGGGGTAAGTCAAACGTGTCGTGTCGCGGGCTGTGGTCGCTGCTGCCTACGCGTTTCCCTGGTGGTGAAGGCTTCCTTGCCTACGCTGACGGTAGTGAAGGAGCCCTTCACTACCGTCAGGCGTGATCCCTGGTGACAGTGGGACGGCTGTGACATCAACGTCCTGTCTTGAAGTCCGTGAAGGCCTCCTTGAGGGACCCAGAGTCCCTCAAGGAGGCCTTCACGGACTTACCACCCACCACGCCACCTTTGCCTTACCCCTCAAATTACCCTAATTAACACTCACGACCCCCTGCGGAAACGTACACATAGGCATCAATCGGACATTCAATCGTCCGCTGGTGTCCCTTGTGGACACCGCAGCGGCTGAGTCGAGGAAACTCGACCTTCACACCTTCCCCAGTACACGAAGGCCCCCTTCACTGCGCTAGGCGCAAGCAAGGGGGCCATCATGTACTTCACCGCGGGCAAAGAGCACCGGAACCACCGGACGTCCCGGCACCCGAATCACTCACGACCCTCTGGCGGCCTGGACCCAGGCGGTGACCTCGTCCGCGGTCGAGGGGAAGCCGCCGGAGAGCAGATCATGGCCGGATCCGGTGACCACGACGTTGTCCTCGATGCGGATGCCGAGGCCGCGGAGCTCCGGCGGCACGGTGCGGTCGCCGGCGTGGAAGTACAGACCGGGCTCCACCGCCAGTGCCATGCCCTCGGCGAGCGTGCCCTCACGGTAGGCACCGGGGCTCGCGGAAGCGCAGTCGTGGACGTCCAGCCCGAGGAAATGACCGGTACCGCAGACGATGTACCGCCGGTGCTGCTGCCCGTCCGGCGACAGCGCTTCGTCCACCGAAACCGGAAGCAGGCCCCACTCGTGCAAGCCCCTGGCGAGCACACCCAGCGCCGTCGTCTGGAAAGCGGCGAAGTCCTGGCCCGGCCGCACTTCCGCCAGCGCCGCGAGATGCGCCTTGTGCACCAGGTCGTACACGTCGCGCTGGGCGGCCGTGAACTCCCCGCCGACCGGGAAGGTGCGGGTGATATCGGCCGTGTACAAGGAATTCAGCTCGACTCCGGCATCGAGCAGCAACAGGCTGTCGTCGGTCACCGGCCCGTCGCAGCGCGTCCAGTGCAGGATCGGCGCGTGCGGACCGGCGGCGACGATGGAGGTGTAGCCGGGGCCCGTGCCCTCGGTGCGGGCACGGCGGTCGAAGGTGCCCTGCAGCCAGCGCTCCCCGCCGCCGCGGACCGCCTCGGGCAACGCGGACAGTACGTCGGCGAACCCGCGCGCGGTGGCGTCGACGGCATCGCGCAACTGGCCGATCTCCCAGTCGTCCTTGATCCGGCGCACGTCCGCGAGGACGGTCCGGAGCCGTTCGCTGTGGCCGAAGCCGTACGCGTCGAGCACGGGATCGACCCCGGCGCCGGTCAGCACGCCCGGGTTACGTCCGCGCAGGCCGCGCGGGAGGTCTTCCAGCGGACGGCATTCGATGCCGAGCGCGTCGCCGTACGCGGCCGGACCGGCGGCGGAGCCGACCCACAACGGGCTGGTGTCCGCGTCACCAACGAAGTCGGGTTCACCCGACTCCGCCGGGCGCGGGACGTACAGCGTGGCGTGGTGGCTGTCGCCGGCCGGGGTCAGCACGAGAATCGCGCCTTCGCGTTGGCAGCCGGTGAGCCAGACGAAGTCGCTGTCGGCGCGGAAGCCGTGAAAGGTGTCGTTGGAGCGCACCACGGCGCGGCCGGCCGCGAGCGCGATCCGCTGCCCCGGCAGCTCCGCCGACAGCCTGCCGCGGTGGGCGGCCGCGGCCTCGGCGGTGCCCGGCGGCACCTCGACCACGTCGTCGACGGGTTCCCAGCCGTCGCTGATCCAGTTCTGGAATCCCTTGGCGGCCAGCAGCGCGCGCAGATCCGGCCGGGTTCGGTCGCCGGTCATCGGCTCCCCCTTCGAGTAGTCACGGTCCTGGCCGCACTGTCACACCGCGAACGGGCGGGCCGTAATGACCGGCGGCGATAGACTCCGCCTATGGCCCTGGAGATCCGGCACCTGCGGGCGATCTGCGCCATCGCCGAAGCGGGCAGCCTCTCGCAGGCGGCCGCCGCGCTGGGCATGTCCCAGCCGTCGCTGACCTCGCTGCTCCAGCGGCTCGAACGGCAGATCGGCGCGCCACTGTTCGTCCGCAGCCACACCGGCGTGACGCCGACCCCCGTCGGCGAGCAGACGCTGCGCCGCGCGCTGACCCTGCTGGTGGAGTTCGACCGGTTCGAAAGCGATCTTCTCGGCGCGCTGGGCGACGGCCCGGTCCGGCTCGGATCGTCCCAAATGGACTGTCTGCCCACGTTCGTCGAGCGGCTCGACGACGCGCTGCCGGGCCTCGACGTGACCGTCCACGTGGAGCCGTCCAGTTCCGTGCTGGCACAGGGATTGGCCCGCGCCACCCTCGACATCGCCGTCATCGCCATGTCGGACGACCAGGAAGTACCGCTGGCGAAGCAGTTGGGGCACCGGGTGCTGTTCTCGTGGCTGCCCGTCTTCGTCGGCCTTCCCGCCCGGCACCGGCTCGCCGACGGCTTCGAGGTCGACCTGGCCGACCTCGCGGACGAAGCGTGGATCGGACCGCCAGGGCCTGAAGACGGCTCGCTGACGTCATTGCGTGCGGCGACGCATCGGGCCGGGTTCACGCCGCGGATCCGTTTCGAATATCCCAACGGCGGTGGGCGGCACCTGATCGCGGCCGGGCAGGCCGTGCAGCTCGTGGAACCGACCGCACCCGAGCTTCCGGGCATGGTGGTCCGGCCGCTCAAGGGTGATCCCATGCGGATGCGGCTCGTGCTGGCGTGGCGCAAGGAGCGGCTGACCTGGGATCAGGCGGAGAACGTCTATCGCGCGGTGATGACGTCCTACACGCGGCACGCGATGGCGTCCACGCCGTTCCGGACCTGGTGGGAACGGCGGCGGAGTGCCCAGTCCTGGGATGGGCTGGTGGACTTCTTCCGGGCGCCCGGCTGGTCCTCGTGAGTGGAAATGACAGTTCTCACCATCCTCATCACTCACGAGACCTAGCGTGAAGACCATGATGATCGATGATCTGGTCGCCGAGTTCCCGCCGGACCGTCTCGTCCGCGACCCGGACGTCCTGCGGAGCTTCGCCCACGACGAAGCCGAGTGGGCGCCGCACGGCATTCCCGTCGCCGCGGTCCGCCCGCACACCGCCGAAGAGGTCCAGACGGTCGTGCGGCTCTGCCTGCGTCATCGCGTCCCGTTGGTCACCCGCGGCGCGGGCACCGGCCTGTCCGGCGGCGCGAACGCTCTCGACGGCTGCGTCATCCTCGTCACCGACAAGCTCACCGCGATCAAGGAGATCGACGAACGAGAGCGGTTCGCGGTCGTCGAACCCGGCGTCGTCAACGACGATCTCGGCGCCGCCTGCGCGGAACGCGGGCTGTGGTATCCGCCGGATCCGGCGAGTTCGCCGTGGTCGACGATCGGCGGCAACGTGGCGACCAACGCGGGCGGCGTGTGCTGTGTGAAGTACGGCGTCACCCGTGACTACGTGCTCGGCCTGCAGGTGGTGACCGGCACCGGCGAACTCGTCCGGCTCGGGCGCCGCACCGCGAAAGGCGTCGCGGGTTACGACCTCGCCGGGCTCATGGTCGGTTCCGAGGGCACGCTGGGCGTGATCACCGAGATCACCGTGCGGCTCCGGCCCGCTCGCGGCGCGGAGCGGACCGTCGCCGGGTATTTCGACACCACGGTCGCGGCGGGTGAAGCCGCCGCGGCGGTGGCGGCGCGAGGGGTGGTGCCCTCGGCGCTCGAACTCGTCGACCGGCACTGTCTCGCGGCGGTGGACGCGTGGAAGAACATGGGGCTGAGCGCGGACGCGAACGTCGTCCTGCTCGGCCGCACGGACACCCCTGGCGCGCTGGGCGAGCACGAAGCCGCCGTTCTGCTCGAATGCTTCGAGAACGCCGGAGCGACCTGGGCCGCCCAGTCCTCCGACGAGACCGAGGCCAACGCGCTGTTCGCCGCCCGGCGGCTGGCCTACCCGGCGCTGGAACGACTCGGGCCGGTGCTCACCGAGGACGTCTGCGTGCCGACGCAGGCGGTGCCCGAGATGCTCGCGCGGATCGACGCCGCCGCCCGGCGGCACGACGTCGTGATCGCCAACGTCGCGCACGTCGGCGACGGCAACCTGCATCCGCTGCTGGTGACGCCGCCCGGCGACGAGAACGCGCGGAAGGCGGCGCAAGCGGCCTTCGAGGACATCATCTCCGGCGCGCTCGACCTCGGCGGCACGGTCACCGGCGAGCACGGCGTCGGCCTGTTGAAGCAAGCGGGACTCACCCGCGAACTCGGTCCCGCGGTGCTCGAGATGCATCGCGCGGTCAAACACGCGCTCGATCCGCACGGAATCCTCAATCCCGGCAAGGTCTTCCTGTAACTCCCTTCCGTCCCGCCGCGATTGACCCGGTATCTGGGGAACGGAGACGGGAGATGATGACGCAACGGCTGTGGCTGGGTCTGGCGGTCGTCTACACGGGCACCGCCTTGGTCCAGCTCTACCTTCTCGCCAGCACCGGCGCCGTCTGGGCCGGGACACTCACCGCGGTCGGCTTCGTGGCGGCGTTCCTGTGCGCGTTCGCCGCGTGGAAGGTCCCGAAACAGGAACGTGGCGGCACGAGGGAAGCCGACTCGCCTCGACGCTAGGCGCTGTCCTGCGGATACGGGACGGCCCACGGTTCCCCTTCGAGGAGGACACCGTTGGCCACGTAGGAGATCGTGCGGTACCACCCGGCGAGCACGAGGAGTTCCAGAAGCTGTTCCGCCGGGTAGTACTCGGCGAGCGCGGCCCACGCGTCCTCGGAAACCGTTGCCGTGTCATGGAGTTCGTCCACAGCGACGATCAGCGAGCGCTGGCGGTCGGACCAGACGGGATGTCCGGAGTCACCCGAAACGGTCGCTTCGACCTGCTCCGGCGTGAGCCCGACGGCCGAGGCGAAAACCGCGGCGTGGACACCCCATTCGTACCGGCAGCCGGATCGTGCGGTGACCCGCGCGATGACGATTTCCCGGTCCAGCGCGGGCAATTCCCCGTGCGCGAGCAAACCCGCGCCGAGGACGCGCATGCGCGAAGCCAGGTCCGGGTGGTGCTGCAGTAGCCGGAACAGGGCCAGCGGGTCGTGCGCGACTCCGGGCGGCATCCATTTTCGCAAGGCTTCTTCGACGTGCGCCTCGTAGGGCGGCGTGAGTGGTGCGATCCGGGCCATGACCACCTCAAGTGCTTCTCTTTTCGAACCACTATGCTGCTTCGAAAGCCGAAGCACAAGGGGAGGTCATGGCCGAAGACCCGATCCCGCGCCCCGGACGGCCGGTCCGCGGCTCCGAAACGGGCCGTCCCCTCATGGCCGCGCTCGACCTGCTGGGACGGCGGTGGACACTGCGGGTGATCTGGGAACTGCGCCACGGCCGGGTCGGCTTCCGCGAACTCCAACGTCGCTGCGAGCGCATGTCGTCGAGCGTGCTCGCCACCCGGCTCGGCGAGCTCACCGAGGCCCGCATCGTGGAAACCGGCGAAGACGGTTACCACCTGACACAATTGGGGGACCAACTTCTCGACGCGTTGCATCCACTCGAAAACTGGGGCCGGGCCTGGGAAAAGGCCCTCGGCGAGTGATCATGCGCCGCCGTGAATCATGGCTTGTTCACCCTCTCCGTATTGCCACGCGCTGTGAGCGGCGTACCGTGACAGGTACGTGAGGTTGAGTCCACCAGCCCGCATGAACGACCCGCATGTCCGCGGCCCAAGAATTTCGACCGGCGACGCGGTGGCGAGTTCACTTGCGCAGCCGTTGTGCAGGCTTACCCGTTGTCCGTCTCGTCCCGGCTATCCGGGAGACCCCCTCATGATCGATCGACTTCCGTTCCCCCGAGGAAGCCGCGATGGCCCTGCCCTCCGGACCGTCCTCCGCGTCACCGTCCCGCGGCCCCGGCCGTCCGACGAGCACGTGATGCGCGTCCGCCGAACCCGATGGAGTGAGGACCTGCTCGTCGTCTCGGCCGGTGGCGAGATCGACCTCGCCACGGCGGGACGGCTCGAGCGCGCGCTGCGAGGCGATCTCCCCGCCGCCACGGTCCTCGACCTCACCGACGTCACCTTCCTCGGCGTCGCGGGGCTCCGGGTCATCGAATCCTCCGCCGCCCGCGCCCGCTCCGAACGCCGGGCCACCGGAGTCGTCGCCAGCACCCACTCGGTGCTGCGACTGCTGCACCTGTTCGGTGCCGACACCCACATCCCCCTCTACCGGCACCTCGGCACCGCGATCCGCGAAGTGCCGAAGGCCGTGCCCGCGCGGAATCCCTGACCGCGGCCGCTCAGGAGCCGGCGAGCGGCAGCAACGTGGAGAGGCCCGTCTTCTGCGCGAGCCGCCGGATCGTCGGCGACGGCAGGAAACTCAGGCCGACCCCCTGGCTGCCGCACCGGTCGTTGATCCGGACCAGGGTCGCCAGCCCGGTGGAATCGCAGAACTCCACACCTTCCAGGTCGACGACGAGCCTGCCGGGCACGGGTTCCAGCGCCTCCTCGAAGGTCTCTTTCAGGTCCTCGGACGTCGTCATGTCGATCTCCCCCGCCACCGAGATGACGACCTGCGTGCCGTGGGGCCTGCCGACCGACACCGAGAACGGAACCTCCTTGATGTCGCCGTCTCCGCTAGTCACCGTCACACTCCCTCACGATCGGAACACCGAGAGTTCCGAAGATATCCGATGGCGGCACCCATCCGCGCGGCACTCGCGCCGCGATCCGGGCGTTGCCTTAATCTTGGCGGTGGAACCGGCGGTCGCGGACCGCGGCGGACGAGGAGGAGAAGCCCCGTGATGCCGATCGACGAGCCGGTGCGACAGAACCCCGACGAGCTGGTACGCGAAGTCGCCGCCGTACCGGCCGAGGCCGCCGCGCTGCGGGACGTCCTGGCGAACTGGGCACTCGAACGGGGCCTTCCCCGCGAACTGGCCGAAGACCTCAAGCTCACCGCCTACGAAGCGATGACCAACGTCGTCAAGCACGCCTACCCGGACGGGACCGACGACAACGTCATGACGATCACCGCCACCTACGTCGACGGTTCGATCGTGGTCACCGTCGCCGACGAAGGCCGCTGGCGCGACGGGCGCCGCCCGGACGGCGGGCGCGGCCTGCCGATCATCCGTGCCTTCGCCCCGGAGGCCGCCGTGACGAGCACACCCACCGGCACCAACGTCCGGCTTTCCTGGCCCTGCCCCACTGTCTGAACCGCTCAGCTTTCGACGTCGCGGACCGGCCACGGCAACCGCGCGGCGAGCACGAATCCGCCACCGGGATCCGCGTGATGCTCCAGGTCACCGCCGGCCAGCGCGACTCGCTCGGCGAGGCCGAGCAGGCCGAATCCCGAGGCTGGCGGGCCCGCGACCGCCAGCGACGCACCGGAATCCCGGACCGTCACCCGCAGCCCGTCACCCGGCTCGCCTTCGACGGTGACCGCGACCCGGGCTCCCGGCGCGTGTTTGCCCGCGTTGGTCAGCCCTTCCTGGACGATCCGGTACACGGTCCTCGCGACCGCGTCGGGCGGCGAGCCCTCGGTCGTGGCCGTCAAGGTGACGTCCAGTCCCAGTCCGCGCGCGTCCGCGACGAGGGCGGGCAAATCGGCGAACGAGGGCTGAGGTGGTTCCAGCCCCTCCGGATCCGCCCGGAGCACGCCGAGGACGTCGCGCAGTTCTTCGAGCGCCTGATGAGAGCCATCGGCGATCCCGCGGGCGAGTTCCGCGACCTGTTCGGACGGCAGGTCGGTGCGATGTCCCAGTACCCCGGCCTGCATGGCGACCAGCGAGACCCGGTGCGCGAGGACGTCGTGCATCTCGCGGGCGATCCGGTGCCGCTCCAGGATCCGTGCCTCGGCCGACCGCGCGGCCTGCTCGCGTTCCGCGCTTTCGGCCCGTGCCCGCAGGGAACGCAGTTCTTCCCGGCGAGCCCCGACGGCGGCACCCACGGCCACCGCGATGCCCACGGCCAAAATGGAGACGCAGAGCATCAGCCACAGCGGCGCCGGCGCGTCACGGCTGGGATAAAGCCCGGAGGTCAGCACCGCGGTGATCACGCAGACCACCGCCGCGACCGACGTTTCCACCGGTCGCCGCCGGGTGGCCAGCGAGCCGAGGGCGTACAGCGCGGCGCCACCGGCCACCACCGAAGCCGTCGCGACGAGGATGACCGCCATCGCGACCACCATCGGGAACCGGCGGCGCCACAGCAGCGCCACCAGGCAGACGAGGGCGACCAACGGATCGCCGGTGATCAGCCACTGGATCCTCGGGTCCTCAGATCCCGGCGGGAGCTGCGCCGCGGTGAGGATCCAGAACAGCACACCCAGCGCGGCCGCCACCAGCAGACGCCAGGCCTGTTGCCAGGGGCGCAGGGGTGGCCCGACGTCGGTGATCACCGGCCCATCATGGTCGAACCGCGCACGGCGGCACAGCCGCGCACCGGACGATTCCGGCCCCGACCTCGGTCGCGGCCGGGGTCGACTTTGGTCGAACACCAGATGCGACGCGATGCCGATGTGGTCGTCGTCCGTTCTGCGCGATGCTGAGCCCAGACCGCGAAAGGGGAGGTAGGGAGCATGAACAAGGGCGGCTTTCTGGGGCTGCAGGTACTCGGGATGGTGGCGATCGCCGTCTTCGCGCAGGCGGCCATCCGCAGTCTCTTCGACCATTCCGCCACCCAGTTATGGGGAGCGTTCGACTGGGTACCCGGTGACTGGGCCGGCAGGTTGATCGTCTTCCTGCTGCTCGCCGCCGCCGGGGTGGCGCTGGCCGGCTGGGCGCACGATCGCGGCAAGCAAGTGTCCCGCTGACGCGACGCCGGTCCGCTAGGATCCGCAGCCGGGCGTTTTCCGTCTACATCGGACGGAGGGCGCGGGCCTGGTCGATCGCGGGAGAGTGCATGGCGGACGGAGTTGGCTTGCTTTCGGGGTGGTCGGCCGAACCCACCGAAGTGACCAGCTACGTAGGCCGCGACGCCGAGACCGGCGAGGCGCGGCGCCTGCTCGAGACGGCGTCACTGGTCACCTTGACCGGTCCGGGCGGAGTGGGGAAGACGAGGCTCGCGTGGCGGATCGCCACGGCGCACCGGGAGGCGACCGCCGACGACGTCGCGTTCGTGTCGCTGGCCGAACTGCGCGAACCCGCGTTGCTGGTGCCGACCGTGGCGAACGTGCTCGGCTTCGGCGACCGTTCGGCGAAACCGGCCATCGACGTCGTCGTCGAAGCGCTGCGGGAAAGCCGGTTACTGCTGGTACTGGACAACTGTGAACACCTCGTCGAGAGCTGTGCCCGGTTCGCCGACACCGTGGTGCGGGAGTGCCCTCAGGTGTCCGTGCTGGCCACGAGCAGGCAGTCCCTCGGCGTCGCGGGCGAACGGGTCCTCCCGGTGCCGCCGCTGGCGGTGCCGGAACAGGGCGACTCCTTCGAACGCGCGGTGAACTACGAGTCCGTGCGGCTGTTCGTGGATCGCGCGACCGCGGTGGCGCCGTCGTTCCGGCTCACCGAATCCGACACCGAACCGCTGATCCGGCTGTGCCGGCGGCTCGACGGGCTGCCGCTGGCCATCGAACTGGCCGCCGTCCGCGCGCGGGTGCTGTCCCTGCGCCAGCTGGCCGACCGGCTCGACCGGCAGTTCTCCGTGCTCACGAAGGATCGTCGCGGCCGCCCGGAACGCCACGAGACGATGCGGGCGCTGATCGACTGGAGTCACGACCTGTGCACCGGTCCCGAGCGGCTGCTGTGGGCCCGCGCTTCGGTGTTCTCCGGCAGTTTCGACCTCGACGCCGCCGAGGAGGTCTGTTCCGGCGGAGACCTGCCGCGCGAGGACGTCCTCGAGGTCGTCGACGGGCTGCTCGACAAGTCCATCCTGCTGCGCGAGGAGTACCCGGGCGGCGTGCGATACCGCATGCTGGAATCGGTCCGCGAGTACGGCGTCGACAGGCTGAGCGAGACCGGCGGGACGACGGAGTTCCGGAAACGGCACCGGGACTGGTTCGCCGAACTCTCCGCCCGGTACGCCGCGGAATGGCTGCAGACCGATCAGCTGGGCTGGATCGCGCGGTTGCGGCGCGAGCACGCGAACCTCCGGGTAGCGCTCGACTTCTGCGCCGGTGCTCCCGAAGAAGCGGTCGTCGGACTGCGGATGTTGCGCGACGTCAAGGAGTTCTGGATCGTCCGCGGGCTGAACACCGAGGGCCGGATGTGGGTACGCCGTCTCGACGAGGCCGCCCCGCCTGGTGTCCCGGAGCGGGCACACGGACTGTGGCTGTCCGGTTTCCTGGCCCTGGTGCAAGGAGATCTGCCCGCTCATCGGTCCATGGTGGACAGGGCGGCCGCGGAAGCCGGGACGAACGGCGACG
This sequence comes from Amycolatopsis sp. NPDC039088, assembly GCF_055598845.1. Classification (NCBI taxonomy): domain Bacteria; kingdom Bacillati; phylum Actinomycetota; class Actinomycetes; order Pseudonocardiales; family Pseudonocardiaceae; genus Amycolatopsis; species Amycolatopsis sp. NPDC039088. Next base: position 170,855 of record NZ_JBVKAE010000003.1, read on the forward strand.
AACTCGCCGCCGCGTACGTCCTGCACGTCCGCGCTTATGCCGCGCTGATCGGCAACGACATGGCCGAGGCGGCGCGTCTGTTCGGCGCGGCCATCGACCTCTTCCGCACCCACGGCGACGAAGGCGCGGAACTCTGGGCGAGCTACAACTACGGGCTGGCCGTCTGGCTGGACGGCGACATCGACCGCGGCCGGGCGGTGCTCACCGAATCCGTCGAGCGCTGCGAACGCCGGGGTGAGGTCTTCTGGCGGGGCTGGGCGCTGTGGTCGCGTGCCGCCGCCGAGTACCTCCAAGGCGATCTCGCGGTGGCGGGCCGCTGCTGCGAGCAGATCCTGCGGCTGCACGCCCGCGTCGACGACCGCGTCGTCGTCGGCTTCACCCTCACCGTCATGGCGGGCTGCGCGGCCCGCACCGGACGGCCCAACCGGGCCGCGATCCTGCAGGGCGCCGCGATGAACGTCTGGCGCACGGTCGGCGCTTGGCCGACGCGGTACGAAGCGTTCACCGAGCCGCTGCAGGCCGACATCGACACCGTGACGACGGCACTCGGCTGGGAGGTCGCGGTCAAGGAGTTCACCGACGGCTCCGCGATGTCCACCGGTGACGCCATCGCGTACGCCCTCGGCGAGCGGTCCCCCGAGTCGGGGAAACCGGCCGCGCGGGTACTCACCAAACGCGAGACCGAGATCGCGCACGTGATCGCCGAGGGGCTGACCAACCAGGAGATCGCCGACCGGCTCGGCATCGCCAGGCGCACCGTGGACACCCATATCGACCACATCCTCACCAAGCTCGGCTACTCCAACCGGGTGCAGGTCGCCACCTGGGTGACCCGCACCGCCGATCAGGCCTGAGAGCCTGTTGGCGGAGCTGCGACGTGCCTCGCGAAAGGGACATGACGCGTGAACCCGCCCCGGCCGAAGGCCCCGCTATCGGGGTGGCAGGGCCACCTCTGTCGCCAACGTGAGAGGTATGACCAGGTCGCGCCCTGCCGACGCGATCGCGGACGCGGGTTCACCACCAGACACTGACGGTCAGGCCGCCCTGATCGGGGTGAGAGGCTTCGCCGGCTCGGGTGCGGGCGTGAGCAGCTCCGCGCGCAAGGCGATCCGCAGGTCGAGCCGCTCACGCGGGTCGTCGAGGCGGTCACCGAACAACACGCGGAGACGGCGCAGGCGGTTGCGGACCGTCTGCGGGTGCACGCCGAGGTTGTTCGCGATCTCGGGGGCACCGCCACGGGCGGCGAGCATCGCCTCGAGGGTCTCGGCGAGTTTGGTGCGCTCGTTGGGCGGCAGCTGCGCGATCGGCGCCAGGCTGCGCGTGACGAGCGCGGTCGTGAGTACTTCGTCGGCGAACAGCCAGTGCGTGGTGAGGTGGTCCGACCAGCGCACGAGCGGACCGTCCTCGATCACCTCACGCCGGACCAGTTCGAGCGTCCGGCGGGCCCACCGCAGGGACACCGCCGCTTCGGCGGGCGCCACGGCGGGCCCGACAGCCGCCCGTGTCCCCGCCGGTACGCCACCGATCTCGACGTCGTCGGGCACGAGGAGGTGCGGATATTCGCCGGTGAGGTCGGCCAGCACCTCCGGGCCGAACGAGGCCCGGATCGCGCCGGGCTCCGCGGCGATGGCGACCACGCGCGCGGGCGGCACCCAGCCCGCCTCGGCCGCGAGTCCCGCCCACCTCGCGGGCGGGCGGCCGCTCAAGATCTCCTTGAGCAGATCACGGCGCAACTCGGCGACCGAAGGTGTATGCGCGGCGCGGTAGGCGGCGGTGGAGAGCCGGGTCAGGACGTCCGAGCAGCGGAGCAGCGCCTCCACCCCGGTGTCCATCAAACCCGGCCCGGCCCCGGTCCGGCGGGACAACGAGGCCAGCACGGGCAGCGCGCACCGGCCCGCCGCGTGGTAGGCCCTGGAGAGCCTGTCGAGCCCCCTACCGGCGGCGTACTCGGCTACACCCACTTCCCGGAAGGCGTCCGCCCCGGCGGCGATGCCCAGCGCGGACGCCATACCGTCGTGCTCCAGGATCGACGCGACGAACTCCGTGGCACGCGCGCCGAACAGGGGCGCGTGCTCCGGCAGGGAATGCCGGACTCCGTCGACGACGGCACGGGCGAGCACGAGGGCGGCGGAGCGGGCTGGAGCAAGGGACGCGGTCATCGTCGACCTCCGGAGCAGCGGGAATCGTCGGGGCGCCGAGTCTGCTACTCCGGGGTAACGGGCACATCGGGTGAATTACGTAGTCGGGCCTTTCCGCGGTGTGGATCACCCGATCGTGGCGGGATCTCCCAGGATCACCGCAGGGTCAGCGGACGCCGCCCATAGGCGAAGCCGTTACGAGCAGGCCGGCACAGCGAACACCGCCAAGCCGGCGGGTAGCGATGTGCCGGGCCGTCCATGAAGGAATTGGGGCGTTGAGTGTCCTGGTTCCTCCACGCTCACCGCAGGGTCAGCGGATTAGCGGCCTATTCGCATACGGCTCCGTGCGCGGCGCTCTGGACGACCTTCGCGTACTTGCCGAGCACCCCGCGCGTGTACGCCGGAGCCTTGGGGGTCCAGCCCTCCCGGCGCGCCTCGATGTCGTCGATCTCGACGTCGAGCGTCCGGTTCGCGACGTCCAGCGTGATCGAGTCCCCGTCCCGCACGAACGCGATCGGCCCGGCGTCGACCGCTTCCGGCGCGATGTGGCCGACGCAGAGGCCGGTCGTGCCGCCGCTGAACCGGCCGTCGGTGATGAGCAGGACGTCCTTCCCGAGTCCGGCGCCCTTGATCGCGCCGGTGATGGCGAGCATCTCCCGCATCCCCGGCCCGCCCTTGGGGCCTTCGTAGCGGATGACGACGACGTCCCCGGCGACGATCCGGCCCTCGGCGAGCGCGTCGAGCGCGGCCCGTTCGCCGTCGAAGACCCGCGCGGTCCCGGTGAACGTCGATTCGTCGAAGCCCGCCGACTTCACGACCGCGCCTTCCGGTGCGAGCGATCCCTTGAGGATGGTCAGCCCGCCGGTCTTGTGGATCGGGCGGTCGAGCGGGCGGATGATCTCGCCGTCGAGACCGGCGGGCGCGATGCCTTCGAGGTTCTCGGCCATCGTCTTGCCGGTCACGGTCAGCACGTCACCGTGCATGAGCCCGGCGTCGAGCAGCGCCTTCATCACCACGGGGATGCCGCCGACCTTGTCGACGTCGTTCATCACGTACTTCCCGAACGGCTTCAGATCGCCCAGGTGCGGGACCTTGTCGCCGATCCGGTTGAAGTCGTCGATCCGCAGGTCGACCTCGGCCTCACGCGCGATCGCGAGGAGGTGGAGGACGGCGTTGGTCGAGCCGCCCAGCGCCATCACGACGGCGATGGCGTTCTCGAACGCCTCCATGGTCATGATCTGCCGCGCGGTGATGCCCTGGCGGAGCATGCCGACGACGGCCTCTCCCGACCGGTGGGCGAACCCGTCGCGGCGCCGGTCGACGGCGGGCGGGGCGGCCGAACCGGGCAGCGACATGCCGAGTGCTTCGGCCACCGACGCCATCGTGTTGGCGGTGTACATCCCGCCGCAGGCACCCTCGCCGGGACAGATCGCGCGTTCGATCCGGTCCACTTCGGCGCGGGTGATCTTGCCTGCCAGACAGGCGCCGACGGCCTCGAAGGCGTCGATGATCGTGACGTCCTGCCCGTCGACCTGCCCGGGCATGATCGAACCGGCGTAAAGGAAAACGGAGGCGAGGTCGAGCCGGGCCGCGGCCATCAGCATGCCCGGCAGCGATTTGTCACAGCCGGCGAGGAGCACTGAGCCGTCCAGCCGCTCGGCCATCATCACCGTCTCGACGGAGTCCGCGATGACCTCCCGCGACACCAGCGAGAAGTGCATGCCCTCGTGCCCCATGGAAATACCGTCGGACACCGAGATCGTGCCGAACTCGAGCGGGTAGCCGCCGCCCGCGTGCACGCCGTTCTTGACCGCCTTGGCCAGCCTGTCCAGCGACAGGTTGCACGGGGTGATCTCGTTCCACGACGACGCCACGCCGATCTGGGGTTTGGCGAAGTCGTCGTCACCCATGCCGACCGCGCGGAGCATGCCGCGGGCGGCGGCGCGCTCCAGGCCGTCGGTCACGTCGCGGGAACGAGGCTTCAAGTCCGGCTGGTCCTGCGGCATCGGGATACCTTTCCTTCGTGGTGGGACACCGGGCACGCTGCCAACCGAAGCCGCCCGGCGCAACTCACCGCTCCGCGTTCGTCCCACGGCGCAGCGCGACTCGCGTGATCGCGTGGTGGTCCACGCCGAGCACTTCGACCGTCCAGCCGGAGACCACCACCCGGTCACCCGGCTTCTCCGGGATCCGGCCGAGGATCACGAGAATCAGCCCCGCGATCGTCGCGTACTCCCCCGGCGGCGCGTCCGGCAGTTCGACCCCGATGTCGACGAGGTCGTGCACCGGGAAGGTACCGGGCAGCACCAGCGAACCGTCCTGGCCGTCCCGTACGGCCAGGACGTCCCGGTCGGTCTCGTCGTAGATCTCGCCGACGATCTCCTCCAGCAGGTCCTCCAGCGTGACCATGCCCGCGACCGCGCCGTGTTCGTCGACGACCAGCGCCATCTGCTCCCGCTCGGCCTTGAAACCGCGCAACGCGTCGGAAACCCGCAGCGAATCGGGGAACACCACCGCCGGCCTGACCACCTCGGCGAGTTCTTCGCGGTCGTCGAGCAGATCGCGCAGGTGCACCACGCCGACGACGTCGTCCAGATGGCCACCGCGGGCGACCGGCGCCCGGGAATGACCCGACTCGGCCAGCAGTCTCCGGGCCGAACCGAGGTCCTGCTCCACCGCGAGTGTCAGGACCGCACGCCGGGGGACGAGCACTTCGCGCAGCCTTCGCTCGTGGATCTCCAAGGCACCGTTCATGATCATGCGCTGCTCGGCGTTCAGCCCGCGCTGGGCCGACACCAGTTCCCGGAGCTCCTCGGGCGACATCTGATCCGGATCGGCTTCCGTTCGGCCGCCCAGCATCCGCACGACGAAGTTCGTCGACACGCTCAGCGCCCACACCGCGGGCCGGGAGATCGCCGACAGCAAGGTCAGCGGACGCGCCACCAGCAACGCCCACCGCAGCGCGTTCTGCATGGCCAGCCGTTTGGGCGCCAGTTCGCCGAGCACCAGGGTCAGGAAGGTGAGGACCATCGTCACCAGCGCGACAGCCACCGCTGCGGCGGCATTGCCGAGGAAACTCAACAGTGGCACCAAGGGCTCGGAGAGGGACACCGCCGCCGTCGCCGAGGCAAGGAACCCGGCGAGCGTGATCCCGATCTGGATCGTCGCCAGGAAGCGGTTCGGGTCACGCGCCAACCGCACCAGTGTCCGGGCGGCGGCGCGCCCGTCCCGTTCCAAGGTCCGCAACTGCCCCTCGCGCAACGAGATCAGCGCCATCTCGCTGCCCGCGAACACCGCGTTGAGCACCACCAGCACCGCGACCAGCGCGATGTCGAACCCGTAGCCGCCCACAAGCACTCCCCGGCCCGCCGGAAGTGCAGAACATTACCGAGGGACGAGCGCGCCCGCAGAGATCCGGACGGGTCGATACTGACACGTCGTTCCGCTACCGTCGAAGGACCCGCACGGACGGAGTCCTGATGTTCGCACTCAAGACCGCTCCCGCCCGGACCTTCCTGCGCCGGGCGGAGGAGATCGCCAAACCGGTCACCCGCTGGAGCCTCGGCCACGCGATCCCCCGGGTGGCCCTGCGGGCCGCAGCTCGCCGGGGCGATCTCCAAGGCAGGCTGTCCGTCGAAGCGAGCGGCGGGGCCGACCTGACCGGCCTGTTCGACGAGATCCGCTCGCACGGCGCCATCGCCACCACCCGGGTCGGGCATGTGACCACCCGGCACGCGGCGTGCAAGGAGATCCTGACCAGCGACGCGTTCAAGACCGTCCGGTTCGTCCCGGACAACCCGCTGCTCAACCGGCTGGTCACCTGGTCGGCGTCCGGGTTGATCCATCCGATCGAACCGCCGTCGCTGCTCGCCAGCGAGCCGCCGGACCACACGCGCTACCGGAAACTGGTCACGCGCGTCTTCACCGCCCGCGCGGTCGAGCAACTGCGCGAGCGCACGCAGGCGATCACCGACGAACTGCTCGACGGCCTCGACCCGAAGGACCCCGTCGACCTCATCGAGTCCTACTGCGGGCTCCTGCCGGTCACCGTCATCAGCCAGATTCTCGGTGTCCCGCTGGAAGAACGGGACAAGGTCCTCGCGCTCGGCGGGGCCGCGGCCCCCAGCCTCGATCTCGGACTGCCGTGGCGGACCTTCCGGACCGTGGAGTCGACGCTCGCCGAGTTCGACTCCTGGCTCACGGAGCATCTGGAGAAGCTGCGGGCCGATCCCGGCGACAACCTGCTCAGCAAACTGATCGCCGCCCGCGAAGACGGCGTCGGCCTGACCGAGCGGGAACTCAAGGCCACCGCGGGGCTGGTGCTGGCGGCCGGCTTCGAAACGACCGTCAACCTGCTCGGCAACGGCATCGCCTTGCTCACCCGGCATCCGGACCAGCTCCGGAAACTGCGGGACGATCCGGAACTGTGGAGCAACGCCGTCGACGAGGTCCTCCGCTACGACCCGCCCGTCCTGCTCACCGGACGGCTGTGCGCCCGCGATACCGAGATCGGCGGAGCGCGCGTCGAACGAGGGGCGATCGTCAGCACGGTCCTGGCGGGCGCGAACCGGGACCCGGAGATCTTCGACGACCCCGCCGCTTTCGACGTCGCTCGGGCGAACGCGCGGGACCACGTGTCCTTCGGCGCCGGTCGGCACTACTGCCTCGGCGCGTCGCTGGCGAGGATGGAAGGGGAGATCGGCTTGCGGTCGATCTTCGAGCGGTTCCCGGATCTGCGGCTCCTGGACGGCGCGCGGCGGCGGCAGACGCGGATCCTGCGCGGTTTCGAAACACTGCCCGCCGCCCTCTCCTGAGTGGTGAGGACCGGCATTTTTACCGGACCGGCCCCGAAGATCGGCCACTACTGTCGCGCCGATGACGACCACTCCGGACCGTCGAGGCGAGGAGGCCCCGGAGTTGCCCGCCCTCACCGGCTTCGGGTGCCTGATGGGCTTCTTCATGACCGTGATGGCTCTCATCGGGCCTGCCTTGCTCTGGCTCAGCACCCGGTTCGATCCCGCCGATGACGACCGGCTGGTCGTCATCGCCATGGGCGCCGTGTTCACGATCGGCGGACTGGCCACCGTCGCCGCACACCTCCGGCAGAACGCCAGGGCCCGCGAGGTCCACCGCGCACTCGACCGGTCCGGGGTCCGTGCGACCGCCGAAGTCGTTGCCAGGAAACGGATCTGGGTCGGCGAGGTGAGCACTCCCGCCGACGACGTCGACTTCGTCGTCACCGGCCCCGGGGTGACACCGTTCAGCGCCCGGCTGCTCACCGAGGACGTCGGCCGCTACGAAACGGGCACGGTGGTACCCGTCGACGTCGACCCGGGAACCCTCCTGTTCCGCCTCGCCGACTGACCTCGTCGCGATCATTGCCCGGCAGCATCGTATCGCTTATCGTATATGAAATTCACCCCCCGATGCTGCGAGGTGACGTCTTGACCACCGCCACCGCCGACCCGACCACCACCACGGTCGCGCGAGATTTCACCGATTTCCGCACGGTGGTGTCGCAGTCCTTCGTGCCGTTGCACGTGACGAGCGAGCACCGCGACCACTTCCGCGGCCGCATCCGCTCGTGTGGCGCCGACGAGGTACAGCTGACCGAGGTGACCGCGTCGGCCCACGTGGTCGAGCGGACGCCCGAACTCATCGCGAGGGCGGACAGGCACTACTACAAGCTCAGCCTGATCCTGTCCGGGACCGGGCTGCTGGTGCAGGACAACCGCGAGGCGATGCTGCGCCCCGGTGACGTGGCGTTGTACGACACGAACCGGCCGTACACGCTGGCGTTCGAGGAGGATTTCCGCACGCTCGTGGTGATGTTCCCGCAGCGGCTCATCGATCTCCCCCGTGACCTGGTCGGCCAGCTGACCGCGGTCCCGATGTCGGGCAAGCGCGGGATGGGCAACGTGGTGGTGCCGTTCCTCGCGCAGCTCGGCAGCAACCTCGACCAGCTCGGCGGACCGGCGGGCGTCCGGCTCGCGCATACCGCGGTCGACCTGCTCGCCACGCTGCTCGCCAGCGAACTCGACCTCGCCCGCACCACGGCCGGACCGCATCACGAACTGATGCGCCGCGTCCTCGCCTACATCGACGCGAACCTCTCCTCCACCGACCTCGGCCCGGCGCAGATCGCCGCGGAGCACTACATCTCCACCCGGCATCTGCACGGCCTCTTCCACGAACAGGGCACGACCGTCTCGAGCTGGATCCGCACCCGCCGCCTCGAACACTGCCGCCGTGAACTGCTCGACCCGGTGCACGCCTCGCGGCCCGTCGCCGCCATCGCGGCGAAGTGGGGTTTCGTCGACGCGCCGCATTTCAGCCGGGTCTTCAAGACGGAATTCGGCCGCTCGCCGAGCGAACTGCGCCGTGGCTTGACCGTGAGCGAGCGGTTGTTGCCGCCCAGCGCGTGACAGCTGGCCCTCCCCCGGCGGTCGCCCCGACGATGACCGCATGTCCGAAGCACCCGAGGAACAGTGGCGCACCTATGACGAGTTCGCCGCCGGAATAGCCACCTACCGCCTGCCGAACGCGGATCTGTCGGGACGCGAGCTCACCGTCACCCTCGACGACGGGAAGACGTTCGCGCTGCGGTTCGAGAACGCGGAAACCGTCACCTGCAACGGCATCGAGGATCCGTACGACGCGGTCGCCGTCCGGGAAGACGTCTTCTTCGTCAATCTCCCCCATACCAGCGTGGAAGGCGAAGCGCTCACCGTCGTCTTCTCCACGACGACGCATCGCGCGCTGGCCGTGCGCTCGGTGATCGGCGCCGAGGACGTCGAAGGCGTTCCCCGTGTCTCGCAGACATTCTGGTCCGGCACCACCGACGCGGGCACGCCGACCGGCGAGGTGCCGGGACCCTCGCGCGACCTGATCGGCAAGCGCAACGTCTACCGCTACAGCCCGGAACACCTCTACGAGCACGTGTACGTGTCCTCCCAGCGCTATGCCTGGCAATGCCTCGAAGGCGTGCAGCGCGGCCACGGGGACATGGACCTGTCGACGGTGTGGAAGTTCCAGGACGGGCTCTACCTGTTCTGCTTCCGCGAATTCCGCATCGCCGTGGCCAGTGTATGGCTGCACGACCTCGGCTACGCGTTGAAGACCACCGGCGTCTTCCTCGGCCTGACCGGCGACGGCCGGTCGGAGCATTCCCGAGCGGGCGGGCACATCTACCCACTCGGCGCCGTCTCTTATCCCGACGCGCAACCGGTCTAAGGAGCTCAAGTGTCCAATTCAGACATCATCGCGGCGCACTACGCCGCGAGCGACCGAGGCGACCTGGCGGGCATGCTGGCCCCGCTCGGTCCCACCACCACCTGGACGGAGGCGGCCGGTTTCCCTTACGCCGGAACCTACACCGGCCCGGAAGAGGTCCGTGACAACGTCTTCGGCGCGATCGCGAAGGACTGGGACGGCTACACCTTCACCCTCGGGGACCTGCTCGACGCCGGTGACACGGTGATCGGCCTCGGGACCTACCAGGGCAAGCACCGCGAGACCGGTCGCTCGTTCACCGCCCGTGTCGCGCACGTATGGAAGTTCGAGGGCGGCAAGCTCGCCTCGTTCGAGCAGATCGTCGACTCCGTGCCCGTGGTGAAAGCCATGAACGATGCGGGGAACCGGTGAAACCCGCACGGGGCCTGACAGCCCTCGCCGCCGCCATCCTGCTCGGCGCGGCGGGCTGCGCCGGAGCCGAAAGCGGTTCGAGCGGCCCGATCGTGGTCGGCTCGGTCAACGCGCTGAGCGGCGCGGCCACCTTCCCCGAGGCCTCCCAGGCGGCGAAGGCGGTCTTCGACGCGGCCAACGCGAGCGGCGGTGTCAACGGCAGGCAGATCCAGTACAAGGCCCTCGACGACAAAGGCGACCCAGCGGCAGCGGCGGCCGCGGCCCGCGAGGTCGTCGGCCGCGACGAGGCTGTGGCGCTGGTCGGCTCGTCCAGCCTTATCGAGTGCGAGATCAACAACAAGTACTACGAGCAGCAGAAGATCCTGTCCATGCAGGGCATCGGGGTGGACCCGGCGTGCTTCTCCAGCCCCAATATCGCGCCGGTCAACGTCGGCCCCTACCACGACATGACGTTGACGTTGCTCTACGGCTCGGAAACGTTGAAGCTGAACGACATCTGCGCGTTGCTGGAGATCGCGGGCAACACGCTGCCGTCGTATCACGCGGCCATCGACGAGTGGTCGGCCATCACCGGCAAGAAGCTCAAGTACCTCGACGCGACCGTGCCCTACGGCGGTTCCGACTACACCTCCTACATCGTCAAGGCCCGCAACGCCGGCTGCAAGGCGATCACGGTGAACCCGGTCGAACCGGATTCGATCGGCCAGCTCAAGGCCGCCGCCGCGCAGGGCTGGAACGACGTCACGTGGTTGCTGCTGACCAGCGTCTACAGCGAGAACTACGCCAAGGCCATCACCAACGCCGGTGCCGGGGTCTACGTACCCGCCGAGTTCTATCCGTTCACCGACGCGACCAGCCCGCAGAACAAGGACTGGCGCGAGCTGATGACGAAGAACGGCATCCCGCTGACGTCGTTCAGCCAGGGCGGCTACCTGGCGGCGAAGTACTTCCTCGACGTCGTCCGCGGGATCACCGGTGACATCACCCGCGAGTCGGTGACCAAGGCACTGCGCGAAATGAAGCCGGTCAGCGACCCGATGGTCGGCACGCCGTACGTCTTCGGCCCCGGCAAGGCCCACCACGACAACACCTCGGGCTGGCCGATCAAGCTCGCCTCGGGCACCAACAAATGGGAGCTCGTCGCGAACGACTGGCTGCGGATTCCCAAAAAGTAACGGGAGGATTCGATGCTGCAGGGAGCGCTGGCAGGCTTGGCCGCCGGCGGACTGTACGCGGTACTGGCGGTGTGCCTGACACTCATGTCGCGCTTGGTACGGGTGGTCAACTTCGCCCAGTCGGCCACCGGGATGTTCGGTTGCTACGTCGCGGTGTTCCTGTCCGTCGGCTGGGGATTGCCGACCTGGCTCGCCACGGTGGCGGGGATCCTGCTCGGCGGTCTGCTCAGCGCGCTGCTCGGCTGGATCGTGTCCACCTGGCTCGCCGAAGCCGACACCGGCACCCGCTCGGCGGTCACCGTGGCGGTGCTGCTCCTGCTGATCTCGGTGTCGTTCATCCTGTTCGGCAACAAACCGCAGCCGTTCCATCCGATCCTCGACGGACCGGCGGTCACGGTCGGCGGCGTGGTGATCAGCCAGGTCACCGTGGTCACCGTCGCGCTGGCGGTGCTCGTGGCGGCGGCCAGCCGGATCGTGCTGACCCGGACGTCGGCGGGGGTCCAGCTCCGGGCGCTTTCGGAACGGCCGACGACGGCCGAACTGCTGGGCATCCCGGCGAAACGGCTCAGCATCGCGGTCTGGGCGGTCACCGGGGTGGTCAGCACACTGGTCATCTCGATCGTCGCACCGTCGCAGTCGAACGACGCGACGTCGCTGGCGATGCTGGTGGTCCCGGCCGCCGCCGCTGCCCTGCTCGGCGGGTTCCGCCGCCTCGACCTCGCGGTCGCGGGCGGACTGGGCCTCGGCCTGATCCAAGGTGCGGCCGCGCAGGTCGACGGCCTTTCGGTGGTGCGGTATTTCCTGCCGTTCGCGGTGATCGTCGCGCTGCTGCTGTGGTCGCAGCGCAAGGAGGTGTGGGATGCGGCTCGCTGAACGCGGGATTCCGTTCGTGGTCGCGCTGGCGGCGATCGCGGCAGGCTACGGCCTGAGCATTGGCCTCGACGGGTACTTCGTGTACCTCGGCATGAGTGCCGTGGTCGCCGGCATCTCGTTGCTCGGGCTGGGCGTGGTCACCGGCAGCGCGGGGATGATTTCCCTGTGCCAGCTCACCTTCGGCGCTGTCGGCGCCTGGACGGTGTCCGCGCTGAACGAGGCACAGGCACCCGGCGGGTTCCTCACCTGGCTGGTGCTCGGCGGTCTCGCCGCCGGGGTGGTCGGGGTGCTCGTCGGTCTCCCGGCGTTGCGGCTGCGCGGGATCAACCTCGCCGTCGTCACGCTGGGGCTCGCCGCCGCGGCCGACCTCGCGCTGGTGCAGCTGCAGTTCCCCGGCGTCTCCGGCGGGATCTCGGTCGAGCGGCCGGACGCCTTCTCCGACGACCGGTCCTACTTCCTGCTCGCCGTGGTGGTGCTGGTGCTGTGCTGCCTTGCCGTGTACTTTCTGCGCCGCGGACGCTGGGGCAGCGCGTGGCAGGCGGTGGCGTTCTCCGAACGGGGGACGGCCGCCGCCGGCACCAGCGTCCGGACGTCGAAGCTGACCGCGTTCGCGGTGAGCGCCACCCTCGGCGGGATCAGCGGCGGCCTGCTCACCGGGCAGGTCGGGCTCGCCTTCCCGGCCAGTTTCACCGCGATCCAGTCGCTGGCGCTGTACGTGCTGGCGATCATGTCCGGGGCGCATCTGATCGACATGGCGGTGTTCGGCGCGGTGTTGTGGGTCGGTGTTCCGGAGCTGCTGAAACGCTGGGGAATCCCGCAGGACTGGGGTTTCGTGGTCTTCGGGGTGCTCGGCGTCCAGGCGCTGGCCAGTGGCGGGAACCTGGGCACGACGGTGCGGCAGATCTGGTACCGGCGGTCCACAAAGGAACCGGCGAAACTCGACCTCGCTTCCGGAACCGCGGACATCGAGTCCAAGGCGCCCGGCCCGCCTGTGCTCGTCGTGCGTGGGCTGAGCGTGACCTTCGGACATGTGGCCGCACTGTCCTCAGTGGACATCGCGGTGCCGGAACATGGCGTGCTCGGGGTGATCGGCCCCAACGGCGCGGGCAAATCGACACTGGTCGACGCGATCAGCGGATTCCTGCCGAACGCGGACGGCGTGGTCGAACTCGGCGGCAAACCGTTGACCGGGTCACCGTCGAACCGGGCCCGCTCCGGGCTGCGCCGGACGTTCCAGCAGGACCGTGTCCCGCCTGGTCTGACGGTCGGCGCCTACCTGAAGTTCCTCGCCAGGCGTCGCCTCACCGCCGACGAGATCGAGGACGCCCTGCACTTCTTCGGCTGCCCCACCGCCCGCACCCCGCTGTCGCGGGTGGACGTCGGCGCGCGCAGGCTGGTCGAGGTCGTCGGGCATCTGCTGGCGAAACCGCGCGTCCTGCTGCTGGACGAGCCGGCCGCCGGACTCCCGCACGAGGAGCACGTCGCGTTCGGGGAACGGCTACGGCAGGTTCCCGCGCGCTTCGGGGTATCCGTGCTGCTCATCGAGCACGACCTCGACCTGGTGCGGTCGGTCTGCGACACGATCACTGTCCTCGACTTCGGCCGTGTCCTGGCCTCCGGCCCCCAGGCCGAAGTGCTCGCCGATCCGGCCGTGCTCAAGGCGTACATGGGTGAAACGGAGCTGCTGTGAACGCTTTGCGGATAGCGGGACTGACGGTCACCCGCGGTGCCGGGCCGGTGATCTCCGACGTCGATCTGACGCTGGAGCCGGGCCGGATCACCGCGCTCGTCGGGCCCAACGGCGCCGGGAAGACCAGCCTGCTGGAGGCGGTCTCCGGCGTCGTCCCCGCCTCGGCCGGGACCGTCCACATCGGACCGGACGAGATCACGAAGCAGTCGCGCGTCGCCCGCGCGCGACGTGGTCTGGCGCATATCGAGCAGGGGCGCGCGGTGTTCGGCGGACTGACCGTGCTGGAGAACCTGATGCTGACCGCGCGCACCCGCGCGCGGGCCGACGAGCTGTTCGAGTTGTTCCCCGAACTGGAGAAACGCCGCGATTCCCCGGCGGCGCTGCTCAGCGGCGGGGAACAGCAGATGGTGGTGCTGGCCCGCGCGTTCGCCGCGCGGCCGTCGTTCCTGCTGATCGACGAGATGTCACTCGGGCTCGCGCCGGTGGTGTTCACCCGGTTGCTGCCGATGGTGACCCGGTTCGCCGAGGAAGGCGCGGCGATCCTGCTCGTCGAGCAGTTCACCCACCTGGCGCTCGGCGTGGCGAGCGACGCGCTGGTGGTGTCTTCGGGGCGTGTCACCTACGCGGGTTCAGCTCAGGCCCTGCTGGACTCCCCCGGCACCCTGCACACGGCCTACCTCGGGGAATCCTGACCAGCGGCCTCGTGCCGCCGGTTCGAGGTTGGGCGTCACTGTTGTCTCCAGGGTCGCCTGGGGGCACATCGGCGGGTAGTAAAGGGCCCCTTCCCTACTTGAGGGTCAGGGTCGCGGCAAAGTCGAGATCTTGCAGGTCAGGCGACTATTCCTACACAGTCGCAGGGTCGCATGAGGCTTATTGAGGGGTAACCCAAAGGTGGTGCCCTGGGGGGGCTGATTCGGCGTTGCGGGGAATCGGGAACCGGACACGTCTCCAATGCGGCATTGGAGACGCTCAGCGCCCCCAATGCCGCATTGGGGACATCAGACCGCGGCGCAAAACCGCGCAAGTCACCCAGACCGGGCACGTTTTCTCGGAAAGTGTCCCTTATGGACAGTCGAGAGCCGAGTGACGCTCCTTGCGTGAGCCAGCTCCCACCGGGTCCACCACGACACGGTGCCCAGTCTCGCCATAGCGGTGGAGTTGACCGGCAGTTATGCGACTTTGCCGGGCCCCAGACTCTGAGGGTAGGCAAGGAGTCCTTCACGGCGAAACCGGCAGGCACGTGCGGCCCATACTCGCGTTTAGTCCTCTGGATGCGTTCGGGGGGTAGGTCACGGGGGTCGCGGCCGCACCGGGTTCACGCGCTACGGCTAAGCACCCATGCCCGCTCGTTCGAAAGCCAGGGTCGGCAGGTCGACGGCGTGCGCGCCGCCGTCGGCCACGATCACCGCCCCGGTGATGTACGACGACTCCGAAGATCCCAGGAACCGCACGATCGACGCGATCTCCTCGGGTTCGGCGGGGCGACGCAACGGGACCTCGGCGGTGACTCGCCGGTAGCCCTCGTCGTGACCGCCGTCGAAGCCCGCCGCCTCGGCGAACTGGTCCATTTCGCCGTCCGCCATCGGGGTGCGCACCCACCCCGGGCAGACGGCGTTCGCGCGGACGCCCTTCGGCCCGTAGTCGCGGGCGATCGAGCGGGTCAGCCCGATCAGCGCGTGCTTGGCGACGGTGTAGCCGGCGACGTTCGGTCCGGCGAACAGTCCGGCCAGTGACGACACGATGACCACCTGACCGCCGGTCTCGATCAGCGAGGGCAGGGTGGCCCGGCAGAACACGAACGCGCTGGACAGGTTCGAGCGCAGGGCTAGTTCCCATTCGTCGTCGCCGGTGTCGACCACCGAAGACAGCCCGTGCCCGCCCGCGTTGGCCACCACGACGTCCAGCCTGCCGAACTTTCCGACGATCTCGGCCGCGGCGCTCTCGGCGGCTTCGCGTTCGCTGGCGTCACAGGCGATGACGTGCGCGCCGGTCTCGGCGGCCACCTTCTCCAGCGGCTCGCGGCGCCGTCCGAGCACCACCACCTGGGCGCCCTCGTCGGCGTACCGGCGGGCGACGGCCGCGCCGATACCGGTACCGCCCCCTGTGATCGCGATGACCTTCTTCACTTGCGGAGTCCTTTCTAAGCGGGAAAACCGGAGCGGGCCGAGACGCCGAAGTCGGCGAGCAAGGCCTGGCCGTTGACCGTCCGCGAACGCGCGGACGCGAGATAGAGCACCTGGTCCGCGACGTCTTCAGGAGCCTGCACCGGGAACGCGGGATCGTCGAGCACCTCGCCGAGGTCACCGCGCGCCATCGGGGTGTCGACCACCGATGGGCACACGCAGTTCACCCGGACACCGGGGAGGTCGACCGAGAGTGCCCTGGTCATCGCGACCACGGCGCCCTTCGACGCGCAGTAGGGCACCATGCCGGGCGCGCTGGTGAACGCCGAGTCGCTGGCCAGCAGGACGACCGAGCCTCCTGCCGCGGTGAGCCACGGCGCGGCGTGTTTGACCAGCAAGAACTGTCCGGTGACGTTGACCGCCATGAGCGCGGCGAAGTCGGCCGCCGAGGTTTCGGTGACCGGAGTCCCCACCGGGCCGGAGATCCCGGCGCAGCCGACGACGACGTCCAGGCCGCCGAACCGCTCGGCGACGGCGCCGACCGCGTCGGACACCGAACGCTCGTCGGTGACGTCGGCGTGGACCGTCAGCAGGCCGTCGGCGAGGGTGGGCACGGGTGCCCGGTCCAGTGCGCCGACCCGCGCGCCTTCGGCCAGGAAGGCGTGGACGCAGGCGAGGCCGATACCGGACGCCGCGCCGGTCACCAGCACGGCCTTGCCCGCGAGATCCAGTCGCATGGCGCCATCCTCCGGTCCGGCCCGTTCGCGGGGGTTGGCCATCAGCGCATCCTTCTTGTCCGCGGCCGCATGACGACGTCGCGCCCTTTCCTCGCGCCGGTGGACCGGCAAGACTGCGAAGCATGACCAGGCCGCATCCTTTGGACCCGCTGACCGCCGACGAGCTCACCGCAGGCCGTGCGATCCTGGCCGACGAGGGCCTGCTCACCGAGACCACGCGGTTCCCGGCGGTACTTCCGGTGGAGCCGGACAAGGCCGACGCCGCCCCCGACCGCCGGGTCCAATACACGCTGCTGGACACCGCGACCGGCCTGGCGCGCGACGTGGTCGTTTCGCTGGCGAAACGCGAAATCGTCGCCGCCGAATCCTGCGGCGACGGCCAGCCCGCCTATCTGTTCGAGGAGTACGACCTCGCCGCGTCGATCACCAAGGCGTCACCCGAATGGCAGGCCGCGATGCGGCGGCGCGGACTCGGTGACCGGATCGGGCAAGCCTTCTGCGCTCCGCTGGCGCCGGGTTTCTTCAGCAGGTCCGACGAGACCGGACGGGTCATCCGCTCGCTGACCTTCCTGCGCGACGACGAGTCGGACAGCCCGTGGGCGCATCCCGTCGAGGGCCTGATCGTGCACATCGATCTGACTGGACAGCGGGTGCTGCGGGTCGAGGACGAGGGCGACGTGCCCGTCCCGCCGGAGCACGGTCGCTACGACGGAGTCCCACCCCGCACCACACTCAAGCCCATCGAAATCACCCAGCCCGAAGGCCCGAGCTTCACCGTCGACGGCAATGAGGTCACCTGGGAGGGCTGGCGGCTGCGTGTCGGTTTCAACGCCCGCGAAGGCCTGACGCTGCACCAGATCTCGTTTCAAGAACGCTCGGTGCTGTACCGGGCTTCGGTTCCGGAGATGGTCGTGCCCTACGGCGACACCGCGCCCGGGCGGTTCTGGATCAGCTACTTCGACGCGGGTGAGTACCTGCTCGGCAAGAACGGCAACGACCTGCGGCTGGGCTGCGACTGCCTCGGCGTCATCCACTACTTCCCCGCGTTCGTCGCCGACGACCACGGCCACCCGGTCGAGATCCCCCGCGCGATCTGCCTGCACGAGGAGGACTACGGGATCCTCTGGAAGCACACCGATCTCGACGGCCGCGCCGAAGTCCGCCGCTCGCGGCGGCTGGTGATCTCGTCGATCTCCACCATCGGCAACTACGACTACGGCTTCTTCTGGTACCTCTACCTCGACGGCACCGTGGAGCTGGAGGCGAAGGCCACCGGCATCGTGTTCGCCGGCGCCGCGCACTCCGGGACGAAACACCCGCACGCCAACGAGATCGCGCCCGGCCTGTTCGCGCCGGTGCACCAGCACCTGTTCTGCGCGCGGCTGGACGTGGCGATCGACGGCGAACGCAACTCCCTCGTCGAGATCGACGTCGAGGGCGTGCCGACCGGCGACCGGAACCCGTACGGGAACGCCTTCACCTGGAAGGAAACCCCGCTGCGGACCGAGCGGGAAGCGCAGCGGCACGCGGATCCGGCCAAGGCGCGGGTCTGGGAGATCCGCAGCGCGGAGCGGACCAACCGGCTCGGCGCGCCGACGGCGTACCAGCTGGTGCCCCGGCCGTCCGCGACCCTGATGGCGCAACCGGAATCGAGTGTCCACAAGCGAGCGACGTTCGCCACCCGGCATCTGTGGGCCACGCCGTACCGCGCCGACGAACGCTTCCCGGCGGGCGACCGGCCGAACGCGCACCCCGGCGGGGCGGGCCTGCCGGCCTGGACCGCCGCCGACCGGGACCTCACCGACACCGATCTCGTGCTGTGGCACGTCTTCGGCCCCACCCACATCCCGCGTCCCGAGGACTGGCCGGTCATGCCGGTCGACTACTCGGGTTTCACCTTGCGTCCCTACGGCTTCCTGGACCGCAACCCGGCACTGGACCTGCCTTCCGGCGCCACCGACGAGCACTGTTCCGCCCACGAGCACTAGGACTCTCTTGATGCCTGAACTCACCCTGTCCGACACCTCCACCTGGCTGCCGCTGGACGGCTTGGCCCCCGGTTTCGACGCGAACAAGGCGCCCACGGTCGGCGATCTGCACGGCCGCACCTTCGAACTCGCCTGCGAGGACGGCACCACGTTCACCGCGGCCTTCTCCGGCACCCGGATCGACTGGACCTATCACGGTTCCGGCACCGACCGCTGTGAGACGTTCCTGGTCGACGACGACCTGTACTACGTCCAGTTCCACCCGCAGGCGCGGCAGGAGGAGGCGTTCACCCTCTTGCTCGACGTGCGGCGCGGCCGCGCGCTCCTGGTGCTGAGCAAGATCGGCGACACCTCGCCGAGGGTCACGCAGACCTTCCTGGCCGCCACGATCGGCGGTATCGAGCCGAGCGGGGAGTCGCTCGCACCCACCACGTCGCTGGTGGGCCGTCGGGTGCTGTGGGTGTACAGCACCGCGCACGCCTACGAGCACGTGTACCTCAGCCCGCACTGGTACACCTGGCAATGCCTTGCCGGACCGGAGAAGGGGCTCGCGGACACCGACGAGAACTCGGTCTACGAACTGCGGCCCGGCATCTACGTCTTCGCCTGGCGGGAGAAGGTGATCCCGTGCGCGTCGGTGACCGTCGCGGACCACCGCGACGCGAAGCGGCTGCGCTCGCACGGTGTCCTTTTCGGACTGGACGCCACCGGGTCCACCCCGACCCACTTCACCTTCGGCGCGCACGGCAAGCTCCTGAGCACCACCGTGCACCCCGAGGCGTACGACCCCGCCGGGAGCTGAGCCTTGACCGCCGACCTCATTCTCACCAACGCCAAGGTGTACACAGTGGACGGTGTCCGGCCCTGGGCGTCGTCACTGGCGATCAAGGACGGTCGCGTCGTGTCCCTGGAGGACCTGGATCGCGGGCCGTCCACCGAAGTCGTCGACCTCGAAGGCGCGTTCGTGATGCCCGGCCTCGTCGACGTCCACAACCACCACGCTCTGGCCGGCCGCTCGGCACTGTTCGAGCTGAACTTCGGTGTGGACGCCGGCTTCGAGGACATTCTCGCGGCGGTCCGCTCGCGTGCGGCGGGACTCGGGCCCGACGAATGGGTGGTCGGCGGGGCCTGGGCGTCCACTTTGGTCGGAACCCTGTCACGGTCTTCCGCGAGACACGCGCTCGACGAGGCGGCGGGCGGCCGTCCGGTCATGCTCTCGGATGACAGCAGGCACAACCGCTGGGTGAGCAGCCGGGCCTTGGCACTGGCGGGCATCACCACCTCGACACCCGATCCGGCTGGCGGGGAGATCGTCCGCGACCCCTCGACCGGTGAACCTGTCGGCGTCCTGCTCGAAGCGGCGGGCGTCGCGGTGGAGCGAGCGCTCAGCGAGACACGGACGCTCACCGAAGAGCAGCACGCGGCGGCGTCGCGGCACGGGATCGGCACGCTGCATTCGTACGGGGTCACCGCGTTCCAGGACGCCGGAGTCTCCTCCGACATCCTGCGGGCACTGAAGTCCCTCGACGACGCGGGGGAACTGCACGCGTGGGTCGTGTCGTCGCTGCTGATCAACGACCCGATCTTCGGCTTCGACCCGATCGGCGCGCCGCTGCTGGAGGTCGCCGGGCAGTATCGCGGGGAGCACCACCGGCCCGACTTCGTGAAAATCTTCCTCGACGGAGTCCCGCCGACGCGCACGGCCGCGTTCCTGGAGCCGTACCTGCCGGACGACGTGCACGGCGCGTGTCATCACGGGGCCACCACCATGCCCGGCGACGAACTCGTCGGCTGGCTGCGCACCGCGGCCGCGGCCGGGCTCTCGGCCAAGGTGCACTGCACCGGCGACGCGTCGGTGCGCGCGACGCTGGACGCCGTCGAAAAGGTGCGGGCCGAGGGCTTCGCCGAAGCGCGTTTCCAGGTCGCGCACGGCCAGTTCGTGCACCCGGACGACCTCCCGCGCTTCGCCGCGCTGGGTGTCGCCGCGGACATCTCGCCGTTCCTGTGGGTTCCCGGCGTCATCCCGGCGGCCATCGCGGAGGTCCTGCCCGGCGAGCGGGCGGGGCGGATGCAGCCGAACCGGTCGCTGCTGGACGAGGGCGCGCTGGTCGCGGGCGGTTCCGACTGGCCGGTCAGCGAGTCGCCGAACGCGTGGGAGGGCATCCACGGCCTCGTCACCCGGCAGGACCCGACCGGCACCTTCCCCGGCGCGCTGTGGCCGGAGCAGGCCATCACCCTGGCCGAGGCGATCGAGGTCTTCACCCTCTCCGCCGCCCGCGCGATGGGCGTCGACGACGTCACCGGTTCGCTGATCCCCGGAAAGTCGGCGGATCTCGTCGTACTGGACCGGGATCCGTTCCAGACCGATCCGTCGGCGCTCGTCAAGACGAACGTGACGCAAACGTGGTTCGCCGGGCACCGCGTGTATCAGCGGGACTGATCTCCTACACTGGTAGAAGAACCAGTGCGGGAGGTCTGCCGATGCCGAAGATCATCGACCACGACGAGCGGCGAAGTCATATCGTCGACGTCACCTGGGAACTGATCACCCAGGGCGGGATCGAGGCCGCCACCATGCGCGAGATCGCGGCCGCCGCCGGCTTCGCCAACGGGGCGCTGAAGCTGTACTTCCCGAGCAAGGAAGACATCATCCAGGCCACCTACGAGCGCGCGCTCGGGATGATGCGCGAGTACGTGGAGCTGGACGGACTGCGCGGGCTGGTCGCACTCCGCGAGCTGTGCGTCTCGTCGATGCCGATCGACGAGGACCGCATCGCCGCGGGGCGTGTCCTGCTCACCTTCTGGCAGCTTTCGCTGACCAACCCGAAACTGCAGGACAAGTACCTCGAGCACATCCGCTCGTGGCGCGGGCTGCTTCACCGGTATCTCGCCGAGGGCCGCGAAGACGGCGACATCGTCACCGCGACCCCCGACGAGCAGCTGGTCGACGAGGTCGTGCTGATCAACGCCGGGGCGAACGTGATGAGCCTGGTCGCCGGGGAGTTCTCGACCATCGCCCTGCAGCGACAGCACCTCGAGTCCTTCTTCGACCGCCTGACCCGCCCCTAAGCCCTGCATTTCGTCCTCTAAATGCGGTCGTTCGTACTACGTACTACCGCGTTTAGTCCTCTAAATGCGGTCGTTGTGCGGACGTGAAGACGCGGGTCAGGAAGCTTGCCACGTGCCGGTGCGATCGGGGCGAAGCGGGAAGATCGGTGTAGAGGCCATAGAAGCCGTGGATCTGGCCCGAGTACCGCGTCATCTCCACCCGCGTCCCGGCATCGGCCAGTCGCCGCGCGAACTCCTCCCCCTCGTCTCGCAGGACGTCGTACTCGGCCGTCAGCACGAGCGCCGGCGGGAGCTTCGTCAAGTCGGAGGCCCGCAGCGGCAGCAAATACGGGTCGTTCAGGTGCGCCGGGTCCGACACGTACTGATCGAAGAAGAACCGCATCGCCCCGGCTGTCATACCGAACCCCTCAGCGAAGTCCACATAGGACCGGAAGCCGTCGTCCGGGTGACCGTAGACCGGGCAGATCAGCACCTGCGCGGCCAACGGCGGCCCGCCCCGATCGCGGGACATCATCGAGACCACCGTGGACAGATTGCCACCGGCGCTCTCCCCGCCGATCGCGATCCGGCGCGAGTCCACCGACGTTCCCGCGCCGCCCGCGGCGAGCCATTCGACGACGGCGTAGCAGTCGTCCGGCGCCGCCGGGAACGGATGCTCGGGGGCGAGCCGGTAGTCCACCGCGACGACGGCGACCTTCGCCGCGTTGCACACCGCGCGCGAGGCGACCTCGTTCTCGTCGATCGAGCCGATCGTCCATCCGCCGCCGTGGATCCACACGAAAGCCGGCACCGGCGCGGCGACGTCGGGCAGATAGATCCGCACGCGGACACCGGAGGGCAGGACGTGGTCGGTGACCGAGGCGACCGCTTCGACCGTTTCGGGACGTCGCCACGAGGCGGCGAAAGCGGCTCGCAGCTCCGCGGCCGCCGGCGGCGCGGCCGGTGCTTCGGGCGCGACGCTGCGGGCGAGCAGTTCCTTGACGGCGGGATCGAGGGTCACGGTCACACCGCTTCCGCGACGAGCACGCGCGGGCTGCCCGGCAGCGTGAGCCGGTCGGTCACCCGCCAGCCCGCCTCGCTCAGCCAGCCCCGGACCTCGGCCTCCGGATAGACGACCGTCCCGTCGATCACCAGGTACTCCCCCGCGTGCAGCGCGTCGATCGGCCGCTGGACCGCGTCGTCGTCGAGGAAGAAGTCGAGCAGCAGCAGCGTCGCACCCGGCGCCGCGGCGGCGCGGGCGTTACGCAGGATCTCCGCGTTCTGGCCCGCGTCGAAGCGGTGGACGACGTGGTTGACCATCACCAGGTCGAACGCGCCTTCGGGCCGCGCGGTGGGCGTCTCCGCTCCGACGACGGCGGCGCGGTCCGCGAATCCCGCCTCGGCCACCGCGGTGGTGACCGAGGCGGTGAAGCCCGGGTCGAAGACGAACGTCGTGTGCAGATCCTCGGCGGTCTTCATGGCTTCGACCGCGAACGCGCTGGAGAGCCCGCCGAGGTCCAGCAGCTTCCGGTGCGGGCCGAAATCGAACGCGTCGGCCAGCATCTTGGCGTGCAGGGCGTTATACGTCATGACGCCTGCCATGAACGTGCCCCAGCGCGCGTCGTCCATCTCCAGTCTCCCGGGCTCGCCAGTGTCGGCGGTGTGGCCGAAGTGCAGCCAATGCGGGTAACTGATCGAGTCCAGGAACGTCAGGAACGGGGCCAGATCGAGGTCGCCGGCGCCGAGGTACTCCGCCGTGTCGGCGGCCAGCGCGTAGCGTCCGTCCACACGGGACAGCAGTCCGAGTGATGACATGGCGTCACCGAGGATGCGGACGATCTTCGCCGGTTTGCCGGTCGTCCCCGCCAGTTCCGCCACCGTCAGGGGCCCGTCGGCGAGGGCGGTGAACAGGCCGATCCGGCTCGCCGCGAAGAGTTGCTTGGCCGCCATGTAGCCCACGGCGATGTCCACGATCCGCTCGGGACCGGCAGTGTTGGTCGACCCGCTCACGGGTGCCCTCCTTAACTCGTTTCCGCCGAGAGTCTACAGGTGTAGACAAAAGAATCCAGTGCCAGTTTTCGTCCACTGCCAGGGAAAACCGGTCGGATATCAACTTCCTACATTCGTAGAATATACCCATTGACAGGCAACTCCCCCAGTGTCAACATGCGTAGAACTACCCCCGCCGGAGGCCCGCTCCCCGGCAGTGCGGTCCGCTTCGGGCGGGCTCGGGAAAGGGGATTCATGACCCTGCTCGAATTACGAGAACTGACCGTCGGCGTGATCGCCGACGAGACCGAACGCGAACTCGTCCGCGAACTCTCCTTCGATCTCGAACAAGGCCGGACACTCTGCGTGGTCGGCGAATCCGGCAGCGGTAAAACGGTGACGGCCTTGTCGATCATCCGATTGCTGGAATTCGTCGCCCCGGCGTTCACCCGCGGTGAGATCACCGTCGACGGTGTGGACGTCACGCGGCTGTCCGCCGACGAGATGCGCGCGTACCGCGGCCCGCGGATCGGCATGATCTTCCAGGAGGCCTTGGATTCACTCAATCCGAGTCAGCGGGTCGGCAAACAGCTGATCGAGGCCTACCGGAAACCCGGTTCCCTGCCGCGCCAGGCCGCCCGCAAGGGCACCGCGCTGCACCGCGAGGCCGAGGCGAAGGCACGGGGACTACTGAAAGAAGTCGGCCTCACCGACACCGACCGCGTGCTTTCGCTGTACCCACACCAGATGTCGGGCGGGATGCAGCAGCGCGTGATGATCGCGCTCGCCCTGATGGCCGACCCCGGCCTGCTGATCGCCGACGAGCCGACCACAGCCTTGGACGTGACCACCCAGGCGGAGATCCTCACCCTGTTCGACCGCGTCCGCCGCGACCATGGCACGGCGTGTGTCTTCATCACGCACGACATGGGTGTCGCCGCGCAGGTGGCCGACCGGATCGCGGTGATGTACCGCGGCGAACTGGTCGAACTCGGGTCCAAAGAGGACATTCTGCACAAGCCGAAGCATCCTTACACCAAGGCGTTGCTCGACTGCGTACCGAAACTCGGGGTGAGCAGACGCGACGGCTTCCCCACCATCTCCGAAGCACTGCTCGAAGCCGCGATGAACGGCGAATCGGCGGTCGCGACCGAAACCAGGAAACTGAGCCGCACCGTCCGGGACGACGAAGGCGAAGGTACCACGCTCGTCATCGACTCGGTGTCCAAAGTGTACGGACGACGCGGGCGGTTCTCACTGAACCGCGAACCCGAGGTGCACGCGGTCAAGGACGTCTCGCTGAAGATCGCGTCCAGCGAGTTCTTCGGCCTGGTCGGGGAATCCGGTTCAGGCAAGACCACGCTGGGCCGGCTGGTGAGCGCGCTCGAACCGCCGACCGAAGGCAGCATCACCTTCGGATCGCACCGGTGCACGCCCTCCGGTCTCGACGGCGACGAACGCGCGTTCCGCCGCCGCGCGCAGCTCATCTTCCAGGACCCGCAAAGCTCGCTCGATCCCCGGCACACCGCCGCCCGGATCATCGCCGAACCGCTGCGCGAACTGACCGGTCTCCGCGGCGCCGAACTGGATCGCCGCGTCACCGAACTGATCGACGAGGTCGGCCTCCCCGCCGACACCGCGAAGAAACTGCCGTCGCAACTGTCCGGCGGACAACGCCAGCGCGTCTCGATCGCCCGCGCCATCGCCGCCGAACCCGACCTCATCGTCGCCGACGAGCCCACCTCCGCGCTCGACGTCTCGGTACAGGGCCAGGTGATGAACCTGCTGCTCGACCTACGGCGCACCCGCGCGCTCAGCTTCCTGTTCATCACGCACAACCTCAGCCTGGTGCTCTCGGTCGCCGACCGCGTCGGCGTGATGTACCGGGGCGAGCTGATCGAAATCGGCGACCCGGACCGGATCCGGCTCCACCCCCGGCACGAGTACACCCGCCGCCTGCTCACGGCGAACCCCGAACTGCCCGTCCACCCCCACCCTGGAGTGCGGAACCCATGAGACGAACCCTCACCTCGGCCGCGCTCGGCGTGGCGACCGTCCTGCTGCTCAGCTCCTGTATGGGAGGGCAAGCGGGCGGTGGCGCCGACGACGGGCCACCGGTCCGCGGCGGCAACCTCGACGTCGCCGTGCCGACGGATCCGCAGTCCCTCGACATGGTCGCGAATCCCGGCCAGGTGACCGCGCACATCGGCAACATGATGTACGAGAAACTGTTCGAAGTGGACCGCGGTTTCACCGCCCGGCCGATGCTGGTCGAGGACTACACCACCAGCCCGGACAGGCTCACCTACACCTTCAAGCTGCGCCAGGGCATCACCTTCCACGACGGCAACCCGCTGACCTCCGAAGACGTCGTTGCGAGCCTGAAGCGCTGGCAGCAGATCCACCGCACCGGCCAGCTGGTCACCCCGGACATCGAGGCGATCACCCCGGCCGATCCGGCGACGGTGACCGTCAAGCTGAAGCAGCCGCGCTACCCGCTGATCAACGAACTCGCCGGGGCGGGAACGGAGATCTACGAGGCGAAGAACCTCACCGGGGTACCGCCGACCGGGTTCGGCCAGGACAAGGCCGTCGGGACCGGACCGTACAAGCTCAAGAGCTGGGACATCGGCCGCGAACTGGTGCTGGAGCGCTACCAGGGCTACAAATCCCGGTCCGAAGAGGACTGGGGCGGCCAGGCGGGTGCCAAGCACGCGTATCTGGACACCGTGACCTACAAGGTGGTCTCCGATCAGGACGCGCTGATCAACGGCCTGCAGACCGGGCAATGGGACCACATCATGCCCACCAACGATCAGTACGAGACGTTGCGTAACAACCCGGCCGTGGTGGTGCACAACCTGCCCGGCGGCAACGAGAACGTCGTCATCCCGAACTTCAACACCGGTTCGAAGTTCGCCGATCCGCGCGCCCGCGAGGCGCTGAACCTGCTGCTGGACAAGCCCGCTATCAACGCGGCCACCGGCGGCAGCAAGGACCTCACCCTCGAGACCGGCGCCTTCGCCTCCCCGGACAACAAGCAGTTCTATTCCACCGCGGGCGAGGACGTCTACAAGAAGCACGATCCGGAGAAGGCCAAGCAGCTGCTCGCCGAGGCCGGCATCACCGCCGGCGCGACCATCCGCATCGTCACCACCAACTCCTATCCCGAGTTCGGCAAATGGGCCGTGCTCATCCAGGACGGCCTGTCGAAGATCGGCATCAACACCAAGATCGACACCTTCGACTTCGCCACCATGCTCGGCACCCTGACCAAGGAACCCGGCGGCTGGGACATCACCACCCTGTTCTTCGACTCGGCGCTGACCTCGCCCGCGCAAATGCCCGCGCTCACCCTGGGCACGCTGAACGGATCGTCCTCGCCCGAACTGGACGCGCTGATGGCCGAATACAACGCCTCGACCACACCCGAGCAGGCCAAGACGGTGGTGGACAAGATGCAGGCCTTCACCTGGAAGCAGCTGTCCGTCATCACGCTGAGCCAGTCCAAGCTGTACGCGGCCTACTCCCCCAAGATCAAGGGCTACGGCGACTTCTACCGCGTGTTCTGGAACGCTTGGCTGGCGTCATGACCGGCCTGCTCCTGCGCAGGCTGCGTGACCTGCTGATCATCCTGGTGATCGTCGGGACGATGATGTTCTTCGTCATCCGGCTCATCCCCGGTGATCCGGCGCAGGCCATCCTCGGCCCGACGGCGCGTCCGTCCGATGTGGACGCGTTGCGGGAGAGCATGGGGCTGAACGGGACGCTGTGGGAGCAGTACCTCGGCTGGGCCGGAAACGTGCTGCACGGCGATTTCGGCACGTCGATCACCTACCACGCACCGGTGCTCGGGGTGGTCGCCGACCACATCCTGCCGACGCTGACGCTGGCCGTGCTGTCGACCGTGATCAGCTTCTTCCTCTCGGTCGCGATCACCTCCTGGCAGGCGGTCGCGCCGCGCAATCCGGTGGCGCGGGCACTGGACCGGTTCTCCGCGCTGGGCATGGCGATGCCGGACTTCTGGATCTCGCTGATGCTCGTGCTGGTGTTCTCGGTGACGCTGCGCTGGTTCCCGTCCAGCGGCTACGAGAACCTGTTCACCGATCCGGCGACGGCGGTACCCGCGCTGGTGCTGCCGCTGACCGTGCTGGTCATCGGGCAGACCGCGTTGTTCGTGCTCACCCTGCGCGAAAGCCTGCTCGGCGAGCTGCCGCTGGCGTATCTGCGCACCGCGCGGGTCAAGGGGCTCTCGGAGCGGCAGGTGATGACCAAACATGTCCTGCCGAACGCGCTGATGCCGCTGATCACCCAGCTGGGCAGCAACTTCGCCATGCTGGTCGGCGGGATCGTGATCATCGAGTCCATCTTCGTCGTACCCGGGCTCGGTCATCTGCTGATGGGCGCGGTATCCACCCGCGACTTCCCGCTGATCCAGGGTGTGACCCTGTTCGTCGCGGTGCTGTTCGTCCTGGTCAACCTGCTGGTGGACCTGTCGTACGCCCTACTCGACCCGAAGGTGCGTGTCTCGTGAGCGTGGTTTTGGCGGAAACGACACCGTCGGTGCGGGAAGCGCCCCCAGCCGGTCGCGCGGCCAGGTTGTTCCGGCGCAACCGGATGCTGGTCATCACCACCGCGCTGCTGGCGCTGATCGTCCTGGTCGTGCTCGTGCTGCCGCTCTTCCTGCCGAGTGTCAGCGCGACCGACCCGGTGAACCGGCTGTTGCCGCCGTCGGCCGCGCATCCCCTCGGCACGGACTCGTTCGGCCGCGACGTACTCGCCAGGCTGGTCTCCGGCGGAAGGGCGTCGCTCGGGCTCTCCGCGTTGATCACCCTCTGCGCGGCCTTCACCGGTCTCGTGATCGGGCTGATCAGCGGGTTCTTCCGGGCGGCTGACGCGGTGCTGATGCGGCTGATGGACGCCTGGATGTCGTTCCCCGCGATCATCCTCGCGATGGCGCTGGCGATCTCGCTCGGTGCGAGCATCTGGACCGAACTGATCGCGCTGACGGTGATCTTCACGCCGTTCACCGCCCGCGTCATCCGTAGCCGGGTGCTCGGCATCGCCGGCCGGGCCTATATCGGCGCGGCGCGGGTTTCCGGGATGAGCAAGGGGAAGATCCTCGTCGTGCACGTGTTCCCCAACGTGCTGCCGCTGGCGCTGGTGCAGGTGGTGATCCTCTCCGCGGCGGCGATGCTGGTCGACGGCGCGATGAGCTTCCTCGGTCTCGGCATCGCACCCCCGACCCCGACCTGGGGCAACATGATCGCCGAGGGCCGGTCGTATCTGGTGCAGGCACCGTGGCTGGTGATCGCGCCCGGCGTGGCGATCATGGCGTGCGTGTTCCTGCTGAACCTCATCGGATCGTCGCTGCGGATCGCCGTCGACGTCCGCGCGCGGACGCTCAGCGAACTGCAGCGCCTGCGCACCCGCCGCCCCTCCGGCAGCTGAGAAAGGATCCCGTTGTCCGCCACTACTTCCCTGGCCGTGCGCCGCTTCACTCCTTCGGTCCCTTCAGGTCCACCCGTGCTCCTGGTGCACGGATTCGCCTCCGACGGGCACACGGACTGGATCACCACGGGGTGGCCCGCCGCGCTCACCGCCGCGGGCCGCGAAGTACTCGTGCCCGATCTGCCCGCTCACGGCTCCAGCCCCGCTCTCCCGGGTTCACTGGGCGCCGCCGCGATCATCACGGAACTGACGCGGCTCGTTTCGGGTCTGTCCGAAGTGGACGTCGTCGGGTATTCGCTGGGCGCCCGGCTGTCCTGGGAGCTGCCCGCACGTGCCCCGGTCCGGCGGCTCGTGCTGGCCGGGGTGAGCCCGTTCGAACCGTTCGGCGCCGTCGACGTCGCGGCCGCGCTGGCGTTCGCCGACGGCGGCAAGGCGCCGTCGGATCCGCTCACGGGCATGATCGCGCACATGATCACCGCGCCGGGGCGGAACCCGGCCGCGCTCGCCCGGTGTATCGAGGATCTGCGCGCTGAGCCTTTCGCGCCGGTCTCGGGGGCTGTCACGGTGCCGACGCGGTTCGTGGCGGGTGCGGAGGATCCGGTGAGCCAGGGCATCGAGACGCTCGTGGAGCTGGTACCGGGGGCGGACCTCGTGCGGGTGCCCGGGGATCACGGTGGGGCTTTGCGGAGCCCGGAGTTCAAGGCGGCCGTGCTGGAGTTCCTCGGCTAGAGACCAACGCGGTCCGTGAAGGCCTCCTTCACTACCTTGAGGGTAGGGAAGGAGGCCTTCACGGACTTACGGCTTGGTCAGAAGGTGCCATCGGCGGCGACACCACGGTCCAGCCAGAGGTCCGCCAGTGCGGTCCGCACCTCCGCACCGTGCTCGGAGGCCAGCCGTACAGCGCCCAAGTTGTCCTCTAATTGCGCGAGGCGGCTCACCCCGAACAACACGTTCGCCACCGGCTCATAGGCGAGGCAGAACGCGAGAGCCAGCTGCGAAGAACTCACCCCGAACTCCCCTGCCACGGCAGCGAGACGCGTGGCGGCGGCGCGGATCGACTCCCGGATACCCCCGGGGTCCGCACCGATCTTCCGCGCCGGATTCCTGCCGAGCAGCACGCCTCCCTCGAACACGTCCGACGCCTGCAGTGCCAGCCGTCCGGCCGCGAAATGCTTGCCGTAGAACGGGCCTTCCGCCATGGACCGGCGGGCGACGCTGTACTTCAGTTGAGCGAACCGCGGCGCCGGAAGCTCTTCGCGCGAGGCGAATTCCAGTGCGAGTTCAAGGTCCGCCGCGTGCCAGTTGTTCACGCCCCACACGTCGAACCGCCCGAGCCGGATCTGCTCGGCCACCTCGGTGACGATCCGCGGGATGTCCGGCCGTTCGAAATAGTCGCCGACGACGACGGCTTCCGCGCGATCGACGCCGATCCGGTCGAAGGAGGTCGCGAGCTGCTCGGCGAAACCCGTGCTCGGGTAGTCCCAGAGCCAGAGTTTCCCGCACAGCTGATAGTCGTCGCGCGCGATTCCGGCGGCCCGGACGGCCTCACCGAAAAGGACGTCCGTGCGCGACTGTTCGGCATGCGGCCCCATGTCGTAGTGGGCCACGTCGAACAGGGTGACGCGGGCGTCGATCGCGCGCCGGATCAGGCGCACCGCGTCGTCGAAGTCCATGCGGTCCCAGGTGTTCCACGAGCCGAGGCCGAGCGCCGAAGTGGCGAAGCCCAGTCCGTTCTGCTTCTCGTGCACGAGATTTCCTTTCGCTGGCAACGGAAACCAGTTTTAGTCTACGATCGTAGAATGAACAAGAGACTCGTAGTGGTGACCGGCGGCGCCAGCGGTATCGGCCGCGGCGTCGCCGAAGCGTTCCAGTCAGCGGGCGACCGGGTGGTCATCGCCGACGTCGACGCGCGCGCGGCCCACCATCTGGCGGGCGAACTCGGCGCGGAGCACGTCGAACTCGACATCTCCGACCCCGGCTCGGTCGAGGCCGCGCTGGCACTCGTCACCGGCCGGTTCGGTCCGGTGGACGTCCTGGTCAACAACGCCGGTCTCGCCGGAGGCGGCGGCCCCTTGGTGGGACTGGAGATCGGCGTCTTCGATCTGTGCATGCGGGTGAACTTCCGCGGCACCTTCCTGATGACCAGGGCGGTCGGCGCGCATATGCTCGAAGCGGGCACCCGCGGCGCGATCGTCAACATCACCTCCATCGGCGCCCGGCAGCCGACTCCCGGGCTCGGCCACTACGAAGCCACCAAGGCCGCGGTCGAGGCACTTACCCGCTCGGCCGCGCTCGAACTCGCGCCGCACGGCATCCGGGTCAACGCCGTCGCGCCCGGCCCGGTGCTCACGCCGATGACCGCCGGCTTCGCTTCCGACACCGCTGCCCGCGCGGCTTGGGAAGCGAGGATCCCGCTGGGGACCATCGCTTCCGTCGCCGACGTGGTGCCGTCAGTCCTGTTCCTCGCCTCGGCCGACGCCGGCCATCTCACCGGGGTGAGCCTGCAGGTCGACGGTGGGCAGCTGCTCACCTGAGTACACGACGCGGCCGCCGGACACGGTGAGTTCGACATCGACGTCCGGCAGGTCCGCGAACGCGACCTCGAGTGGATTCGCCTCCAGCACACAGAAGTCGGCGACGCGGCCCACGGTCAGTGATCCCTTCCATGACGCCGCCCCGTCCTGCTCGGCGGCCACGACCGTGTAGCAGCGCAGCAGCCTGGTCATCAGCACAGCGTCCACTTCGGACACTTCCAGTATCCGTGCCGCCGCGGCGATGTGCACCCGCCAGTCCGGGGTGACGACCGGCGCGTCACTGCTCAAGGTCAGCGGGACGCCCGAAGCGAGCATCTCCGCCAGCGGCCAAGCGCGGGCACCGACCTCGGCACCCAGCGCGTCCGAAAGCATTCCCCGCGTCGCGACCGCGATCGCGGGCTGAGTGGTCAGGCCGATCCCCGCCGCGGCCATCCGCGCCAGCTGGTCCGTGGTCACCAGATCGCCGTGGACGAGATGATCGCCTCGGCGCAGTGACGCGAGCGCGGTTTCGATGCAGCGGTCTCCCGTGGCGTGCACCGCGACCACCATTCCGGCGTCGTGAGCGAGCCTGATCATCGCGGCGAGGTTGCCCGCGCGATCCGGGTCGTCCTCACCGTCGACGAGCAGCGCGCCGTGTGAACCGTCGGCGTAGCAATGATTCGTCCACGCGGACCGCATCGGCGGGATGCCGTCGGCGAAGATCTTGACCCCGGGCACGGTGAGCCACGACGGATCCGCCGCCGGGATCGGCGTCGCGAGTCCACGTTCGAAATCCGTCAGCGAACTGGCACCGTCGAGCAGGCCGAACAGCCGCAGCGCGGTCACCCTCGCTCGCAACAGGCCTTCGGCGGCCAGCGCCGCGTATTCCTCCAGCACCTCGGCGCCGAAACAGCCCGTCTCCCCCGGCCCCAGGCCCGGTTCGGTGTAGCTGGTGATGCCGAGTGACGCGCACAGCTCACCCGCACGCAGGATGACGGCCCGCCGTTCGCGTGCGGTGCGCACCGTTTTCTCTTCACCCCCGGAGAATCCCGCGGCCCCGATGAGCGTGTCCGGCCATCGGGCGCCGAGCCAGGTCGCGTGGAGGTGGGAATCGTTGATACCGGGCAAGACGGTCCTGCCCGCGAGGTCGATCACCTCGGTTTCCGGGCCGATGTGATCCAGGGCGACATCGCCGACGGCGACGATCCTGCCGTCGCGCACCGCCATCGCCCGCACGACGGTGCCCGCCGGATCGAAGGTGCGGATCGGACCGCCGCGGACCACGAGCGATGCGGGACGAATACGGTGCGACGGCATGGTTTCCTCCAGGATCTGGACTTTTTCTCCTACGACTGTAGACTAAAAAGATGGTCAACAGAACCGAAGCGGCGGTGCTCACCGAACACGGGTCCGTGCTCACCCTGCGGGAACTGCCGCTGCCGGAGGAACCGGAACCGGGCGCCGCGCTGGTCCGGATCACCTGCACCACCCTGTGCGGCACCGACGTGCATCTCTGGTCGGGCCAGATGACCTTCCCCGGCATGCTCCCGATGGTGCTGGGGCACGAAATGGTCGGCGAGGTGGTGGCCGTCGGGCCGGGTACCACCGACGCCCTCGGCCGGGAGATCGCCGAGGGCGACCGCATCGGCTGGTCCGAGTCGACGTGCGGAAAGTGTTACGGCTGCACGATCTTGCGTGAACCGGTCGCGTGCGAGAAGCGTGGCTACGGGTTCCTCCAGCGCTCCGACGTCTTTCCCTACGCCACCGGCGGTCTCGCCCGACACTGCTACGTGACTCCCGGGGCGGCCAAGTTCCTGCTGCCGGAAGACGTGAAGGACACTCGGGCCTCGATGTCGGGCTGCGCGGGCAAAACCGTCCTTCGGGCGGTCGCGCGCTCGGGCGGGATCCGTCCCGGTGCGACGGTCGTGGTCCAGGGCGCCGGCGCGCTCGGCGTGTTCGCCACCGCCGTCGCGCGGATCTCCGGTGCGGGGGACGTGATCACCATCGGTGGACCCGCCGACCGGCTCAAGACCGCCGAGCGTTTCGGTGCGACCGCGACGATCCCGGTCGACGGCAGCGCCGAAGAACGCATCGAGCGGGTCAAGCAACTCACCGGTGGCCGGGGCGCCGACCACGTCTTCGACTTCGCCGGCGGCCCCACCATCGGCGAGGAGGCGGTGGCCTTCGCCGCGCAGCGCGGCACGATCGCGATCGTCGGCTCCACCGGTCCCGCGCCCTCCCCCGTGGCGCTGGGCACCGTGATGGGCAAGGAACTCACGGTCGTCGGCTCGCTCAACGGCGACATCGCCGACTACCACCGCTCGGTGGAATTCTTTCGCACTTTCGCCGATCGAATGCCCTGGGACGACCTGTTCAGCGCGCCCGTCGGGCTTTCCGAAGCTTCGCAGAGCGTCGAGTCGATGTCGCGGCTCGGCGAACTCAAGGCCGTCATCGATCCCCGTCTTCCCTAGGAGACCTCATGTCCGTCATCCCCCAGCGCCGGATCGGCCGGGACGGCCCCCTCACCGGCGTGCTCTCGCTCGGTTCCTGGCATACCTACGACCGGATGGACTTCCGTGAGGCGGTGAACCTCGTCCGCACCGCGGTCGATCGCGGGATCACGCTCTTCGACGTCGGCGTCTACGGGTTCCCCGGCAGTACACCGGTCTACACCGACGTACTGTTCTCCGCCATGGTCCGCGCGGCCGGGCTCAACCGGGACGACTATCTGCTCTCGGCCAAGCTCTGGCTGGAGGGCTACCCGGAACACAACCTGCGCGACCAATTGGACAACGCGCTCTTCCGTGCCGGAGTCGAGCACGCGGATCTGGTGGTGTTGGGAGACCTCCGCCGCGACGACACCGACCTGCGCCAACTGGTGGTGGACCTCGACGAACTCCGCGAAGCCGGGCTCATCCGGCAGTGGGGTGTGAACAACTGGTCGGCCACCGCCATCCGGGCCCTGCACGACTTCGCCGCGGCGGAGAACGTGCCCGGCCCCGCCATCGCGCAACTGAAGTACAGCGTCGCGCGAAGGTCCATTCCGGACGGTGAGCCCTTCAAGAAGGTCTTCGGCGAACTCGGGGTCACGCTCCAGTCCTCGGACATCTTCGAAGGCGGGATCCTGCTGGGCAAGAACAGCGGTGCCCGCCAGGTCGGCCGCGACCCCGGCGACATCCGCGAGCGCATCGCCTCCTCCGCCCCGGAACTCGCGAAGCTCGCGAGCGAACTCGGCGCGACGGCGGCGCAACTTTGCCTGGCCTTCACCCTCACCCACCCGGCCAACACGACCACGCTCTTCGGCGCCACCAGTACCGATCAGCTCAACGACAACCTCGGCGCCGTCGACCTCGTCGAGCGGGTGGGTGCGGAGAAACTGCGCGAACTCGTCGAGCCGTACTGGGCGGACCGGGACGTCGTCGATCCGGAGGGCCCGTGACGGCCTTCGATCCCGAACTCGCCGAAGCCCTCGAAGGTCTGCCGTCCGGGCCGCCGCTGAGTGCCGAGTCGCTGGCGAGTGTCCGGAAGGCGCTGGCGGACGGGAACCCGACGTGCGCCGAGGTGATCGGCGACCGGGACCTCGTCTGGGAAGACCGCGCCGTTCCCGGTACCGACGTCGTCGTCACGGTACTCAAACCCCGGCGGCTTGAACGCGGCGCGCCGGGGTTTTACAACATCCACGGCGGCGGGATGGTGCTGGACAACCGGTTCGCCGACCTGCCCCGGATGGTCGCGCTCGTCGAGGAGTTCGGCTTCGTCGGAGTGACCGTGGACTACCGGCTGGCACCCGAACATCCGCATCCGGCGCCGCTCGAAGACTGCTACGCGGGGCTGATCTGGATGGTCCACAACGCCGGTGAACTCGGTTTCGATCCGGCGAAGCTGATCGTCGGCGGCGGCAGTGCGGGCGGCGGGCTCAGCGCCGGGGTCGCCCTGCTGGCCCGGGATCGCGGTGGTCCGGCGTTGGCAGGTCAGCTGCTGCTGTGCCCGATGATCGACAGCCGCAGCGATTCGGCGTCCACAGTGGAATTCGCCGAACGCGGTGTCTGGGGTCGAGCGGCCAACGAGTTCGGCTGGCGATCCCTCCTTAATGGACAGACCTCGCCGTACGCCGTCCCGGCGACCGCGACCGATCTCACCGGGCTTCCGCCCGCGTTCGTCGAGGTCGGCGCGGCGGAGATCTTCCGCGACGAGGACGTCGATTACGCGCGCCGCCTGTGGCGAGCGGGCGTGCCCACCGAACTGCACGTCTGGGCGGGCGCGTACCACGGTTTCGACCGGATCGCGCCGGACAGCGAGGTGACCCGGGCCGCGCTCGCCGCCCGGGCATCCTGGCTGCGCCGCACTATCGGCCGAGAATGAACCTGGCCGCCTGCTCGCCGACCAGCACCGCCGGCGCGTTGGTGTTGCCCGTGGTCACGCGGGGCAGCACCGACGCGTCGGCGATCCGGAGTCCTTCGAGCCCGTGCACGGCCAGCGCCGGATCGACCACGGCCAGCTCGTCGGTGCCCATCCGGCAGGTCCCGACCTGGTGGTGGTAGGTGATGGCGGTCCGGCGGACGTAGTCGCGGACATCGGCGTCCGGCCCCGGATAGAGCTCGCGGGCGCCCCAGTCCTCCGCCAGCGCGGGTGCCCGGCCGATCTCCCGGCACTGCTCCACCGACGCGACCAGGCTCTCGAAGTCGGCCGGGTCTTCCAGCGCGGCGAGGTCGATGAGCGGTTCGTCGAGCGGGCTCGGCCCCGAGAGCCGCAGGCTGCCCCGGCTGCGCGGTGTCACCATGCCCGCCATCAGCGAGAATCCGGTCTCCGGGCCGGTCATCCACGGCTCGTACATCGGCACGCTGAAGTGGATCGGCTGGGTGTCGGGCACGTCGAGACCGGGTCGGCTGCGCCAGAACAGATGGGTCTGGGTCACCGAGCGGCCGGGCGCGGGCGGCTCGACCTGACGGCGGCCGGTCGCGAAGATGACCGGAGAGAGCAGGTGGTCGTGCAGGTTCTTCCCGACGCCCGGCAGGTCCGCGACGACGTCGATGCCGTGGGCGGCCAGTTCGTCCGCCGGGCCGACGCCACTGCGCAACAGGATCGCCGGTGAGGCCAGCGCGCCCGCGGCGAGCACGACCTCGTCGGCGAAGACCTTGCGCAGTTCGCCGTCGACCTCGGCCAGGACTCCGGTCACCTTGTCGCCCTCGATCAGCAACCGGTGCACGAGCGCTCCCGTGTGGACGGTCATCCGTTCGGCGGCGGGCAGCCCGTAGGCGAGCCAGGTGTTGAGCCGTTTGCCGTCGCGGGTGGTGACGCGCTGCACCGAGACACCGTCGAGCTCGTCGCCGTTGTAGTCGGGATTGAACGGCAGGCCGGTCTGCATGGCAGCGTCCACAATGGACCGCTGGATCGGGTGGAGCGGCTCGTTGGGCACGACGTCGAGCAGGTCCTTCTCGATCCGCTCGAACACCGGGCGCACGTCGTCCCACCGCCAGCCGGGCAGCTCCCAGCCGTCGTAGTCGACGGGCGCGCCGCGCACCCAGATCATCGCGTTGAGCGAATGCGACCCGCCGAGCACCTTGCCGCGCGGCAGATGCAGCCGGCGGTTCGCCGCATGCGGCTGCGGCACGGTGTAGTAGTCCCAGTCCTCCGGGCCGTGCCACAGCTCGCCCGCGCGCGAAGGGTCGTGGATGGCCGGGTTGGTGTCCGGGCCGCCCGCTTCGAGCAGAGTGACCCACGCCCCGGAGTCGGCCAGTCTCCTGGCGACCACCGAACCGGCCGAACCCGCTCCCACCACGATGACGTCCATGTCCCCCACCCTCGCAAGCCGGGACGCCGTCCGGCGGATTCGGTTCGCTGGCCGACAATCGGCGTGCCCTGGCGGGCAAGACCGGGAAGCCCGTGGCGCCCGATACTCGATCACATCCAGGTCGAAGAGGAGCTAGCCATGGCCACAAGCCTGTTCATCGACGGACAGTGGACCGCCGCCGGAGGCGGATCCCTGCCGACGTACGATCCGGCCACCGGCCAGGTGATCGAGGAGGTCGGCACCGCGTCGGCCGCCGACGTCGACGCCGCGGTCGGTGCCGCCCGGAAGGCGCTGAGCGACCCCGCGTGGGCGGGACTGCTCCCGGTTCAGCGGGCCGCGCTGCTGT
Source organism: Amycolatopsis sp. NPDC039088 (assembly GCF_055598845.1). Lineage (NCBI taxonomy): Bacteria > Bacillati > Actinomycetota > Actinomycetes > Pseudonocardiales > Pseudonocardiaceae > Amycolatopsis > Amycolatopsis sp. NPDC039088. The sequence continues at coordinate 208,361 of NZ_JBVKAE010000003.1, forward strand.
TCAAGCTGGCGGCACTGGTCGACGAGCACCACGAGGAACTGGCCGCGCTCGAGACGCGCGACCAGGGGCAGCCGATCGGTATCTCCCGCCAGGTCAGCGTCACCGGCGCGGCCGAGCACCTGCGGTACTTCGCGGGCTGGGTGACCAAGATCCAGGGCACCACCAACCCGGTGTCCTACCCGGACACCCTGCACTACACCCGCCGCGAGCCGGTCGGGGTGAACGCGCTGATCACGCCGTGGAACTTCCCGCTGATGATCCTGGTGTGGAAACTGGCGCCCGCGCTGGCCACCGGCAACACCGTGGTGATCAAGCCCAGCGAGGTCACGCCGCTGACCAGCATCCGGCTGGTGGAACTGGTGCACGAGGCCGGGTTCCCGCCGGGCGTGGTCAACCTGGTCACCGGCGACGGCGCGGTGGGCGCGCTGCTGAGCGGGCACCACGACGTCGACCACCTCTCCTACACGGGGTCGACCGCGGTCGGGAAGCTGATCACGGCGGCCAGCGCGGAATCGAACCTGAAACGGCTCACCCTCGAACTCGGCGGCAAGGCACCCAGCATCATCGCCTCGGACGCCGACATCGACGCCGCCGTCGCCGGCAACCTCGCGGGCGCGACGCTGAACAGCGGACAGGTTTGTGCCGCGTACACCCGGTTCTTCGTGGACCGCAAGCGCGAACAGGAGTTCGTCGCGAAACTGGCCGCCGGGCTCGAAGGCCTCAAACTCGGGCCGGGTCTGGACGAGTCCACCCAGCTCGGGCCGCTGGTGTCCGCGAAGCACCGCGAGCACGTGGACTTCCTCGTCTCGACCGGTCGTGAACAGGGCGCGGACCTGGTCACCGGCGGCCAGGTCGTCGATCGCGACGGCTACTTCTACTCCCCGACGCTGTTCGCCGGCGTCGCAGACGACATGACGATCATGCGCGAAGAGATCTTCGGGCCGGTCCTCGCCGTCACCGCCTACGACGATCAGGACGAGCTACTGGCGCGCGCGAACGACACCGAGTACGGGCTCGCCGCGACGGTGTGGACTCGCGACATCGGTGTCGCGCACCGGTTCGCCGACGGCATCCGCGCGGGCGCCGTGTTCGTCAACATGCCACCGATCCCCGACATGGCCGCGCCGTGGGGCGGCTACAAGGCGTCGGGCTGGGGCCGCGAGATGGGACCGTGGGCCATCGACGCCTACACCGAGACCAAATCCGTCTGGCTGCACTACTCGTGACCGCGGGCGACGCGGTGAACGGGACCGCGAAGAGCAAGTCACAGATCGCCTACCACTGGGTCAAGGCGCGGATCGACGACGGCACCTTCTCCCCCGGCTACCGCCTCGTGTTCGGCCAGATCGCGCAGGAACTCGGCGTCAGCACGGTGCCCGTGCGCGAAGCGGTCCGGCGGCTGGAGGCCGAAGGGCTGGTGACCTACGAGCACAACATCGGCGCGCAGGTCGCGATGGCCGACGAGAGCGATTACCAGCACACGATGCAGACGCTCGCCCTGGTCGAGGGCTACGCCGCGGCACTGGCGGCGCCGACGTTGCCCGGCAAGGCACTCGAGGAGGCCAAAGGGCTCAACGCTGAGCTGACCGCCTGTCTCGACAACTTCGAGCCGTCGCGGTTCACCGCGCTGAACCGCGATTTCCACCGTGTCCTGTTCGGCACCTGCCCCAACCCCCAGGTACTCGACCTGGTCAACCGCGGCTGGAACCGGCTGGCCGGACTGCGCACGTCGACGTTCAGCTTCGTGCCCGGGCGCGCGCACGAATCCGTGCTGGAGCACGGGAAGATCCTCGACCTGTTCGACAGGAAGGCGCCTGCCGTGGAGATCGAACTGGCCGTACGGGAGCACCGGCTGACGACGCTGGAGACGTTCCTCGCCTGGCGGCATCCCTAGGCTGTCTTGAGTGGCAAGGAGAGTTACGCCGTAGCGATGGCGTGTCCGTGAAGGCCTCCTTCCCTACCTTGAGGGTAGGGTCCCGGCGAAGCCGCATAACTGCTGGTCGGCTCCATCGCTTCCATAAGGGACACTTTTCGAGACAAGCGTGCCCGATTTGGGCGAGTTGCGGGGTTTCGCGAAGGGGTCGTGAGTGATTTGGGTCGTTCTAACCCTCATTAACACTCACGACCCCGCACGGAAACGTATATAGCGGCATCAATCGGACACTCGATGGGCTGGCGTTGTCCCTTGTGGACACCGAAGTCCACTGGCGTCCAGAATCAGGCCTGCCCGACCTCGGCTCGCCCCTGATCTTCCGTTGATCAAGCTCCGCCACCGGTGCGCGCGGCCCCTGACAGTGCAGGAATAGTCGCCTGACCTGCAAGATCGCGACTTTGCCGGGACCCTACCTTGAGGGTAGGGAAGGAGGCCTTCACGCACTTTCCTCACTTGAGGCTTCCGGAGAGGGGTGGTCGTGTCGGTTTCGCGTGACTTGAGTGGACGACACGCGGACCCGACCGATCCCGCCGCGAGTCGTCCGGCTGGGTACGCGTGTCGTCCATCGGTGTACGCGTGCCCGCCCGACAGTAGGTACCTAAAACACCTTTGGTTCTAGCCCGAATCGCCATTCACGACCCGCCCGATGCATCCCTAGGACGGAACGGCCTCCGGTGGCGGGAAAGCGTAGAAGCGCACGGAAAGCTCTTGCTCACCCGCCGCCGGGCGGCGACGGCGTTGGCAGTACCGGTTGATCAGCTCGCGGTATTCGGCGTCCAGTTCGCGGAATTCTTCTTCGGTCAGCCGCGTCGAAGTCCGCTGAGCCGTCGCCCACGGACCGAACTCGTCGCGATGCGACGCGGCCCAGGACAGCAGTGCGACCTCGTTCTCGTACTTCGCGTCGAGGAACGCGGTGACCCGCTCCCGGTCCTCGCCGTCGTAGTCCTCCGGCTTCGGCTCGCGCAGGTCCTGCGGGAGGGAGACCCACTGCCCCTTTCGGTCACGGCGCACGAAACCGTTGTCCTGCAAGGTTTTCAGACATTCAGCGACTTCCGCTCGCTTGAGGCCGACGTTCCGCGCCACCTGTTCGGCGGTGGCGGGAAGTTCGCGCGTCACCAGCCGGTATCGCGGGTCTTCCCGCATCTCGATGTCGCGCAAGGTCACCGTCCGCTGAGGCATCGCCGTGCTCAGCAGCCGCCGGGCGGCGAGGGCCAGGACGACGGCGACCGGGATCTCGACTAAAACCGCGAGCGCGACACTGGCCCACCGCTCGTCCGACGTCCAGCCGAGCATGACGTCGAACCACGCGTCGCAGCACAACAGCGCGGCGGTGGCCGACAGCAGCGGGACGGCCGCCCGGCGGCGGTGCAACCCGAGCCAGGCCCCGGCGGCGAAGCAGAGCAGGAGGGCGACGTCGAATCCGACCCAGGCCGCGCGCCATTGGCCGGTGTCGTACCGGTCGGGCAGCGTATGCGCGAGGTAGACGGTCCAGGGCACGAGGCAGACCGCCGCCCCCGCGAGGAGAGCCAGGAGTATCCGTCGGATCATGATCACGACGTTAGGAGCGGGCGCCGCCGCCGGCATCCGGGATTCTCCCTGGTTCTCGTCGTCACCACTCACGAGGCTTGAGTCTCCCCCGACTGGAGCCTTTACCGTCGCTTCCATGACGATCACCGTTCTGGACACTTACCCGGCAATGCGCGAGATCCTGCGCGCGCCGCGGGCCGACCGCGCCGCGCTGCTCAAGGCGATGGTCGAACCCGCCGCGGGTATGTACCGCTACTTCCCCGGCGAGGTGGACCTCGTCGCGATGCACGCGATGAGTTCCGGCTTCCCACTCGACCGCGACGAAGAGCGCTGCCTCGAAGCCGTCGACGCCCTGCACGAAGCCGACGCCTGGAACCGTATCCAGCGGGCACTCGACGACGCCGTCACCGCGCAGCTCGCGGCGACCCCGGAGCTCGCGGTACCGGACATCACCGTCCTCACCGTGCTCGGCGATCCCGGCGACGCGCATTTCATGGGGCCGAACCTGGGGATGTCGGCGAACGGCAGCGTGTCCGGCTACATCTACCTCACCTTCTGGCCGTACCCGGAGAATTTGGCAAGGCTGGAGGCAACGGCGGTGCACGAGCTCAACCACAATCTCCGCTACAGCCCCGGCGGGGTGATCTGGGACCCGGCGACGGTCACCGTCGGCGAGCAGATCGTGTCCGAAGGGCTGGCCGATGCCTTCGCTCGCCAGTTGTACGGCGACGAACTCGGCTATGCCCGCATCGGCGTGCCGCACCTGCACGACGACGCGGTGTTCGCGAAGGTCGTCTCCGGGCTGGAGATCACCGGCATGCAGAACTTCACGGCCTGGGTACACGGTGACGAGACCGCCGCCCGCTACGGCGGCACCCCGGTCGGTCTCCCGACCGGTGCCGGTTACGCCGTGGGCAACCGGCTCGTCGACGCCTACCTGGCCGCGACGGGCCGCACAGCCGCGGAGGCCCTGCTGGCGGACCGCCGCGACGTCATCGACACCGCGCTCGCCAAGCTCTCCTAGGACTCGCGGCGCCTCGACCGGATCGTGAGCGCCACCAGCGCGCCACCGAGAAGCAGCAGGAACAAGCCGGAGACGAGCAGGCCACGGAGTTCGCTGCCGGTCGAGGCCAGTGGGCCGCTGTCGGACGGCCCGCCGCCAGGAGTGGTCGCGATCGGCTGACCCGGCGTGGTGCTGGTCGTCACCCCGGGGCCCGGCGTCGTGCTCGACGTGCTGCTGGTGGTCGGCGAAGTGCTGCTGCCGGTGGTGGTGGTCCGCGAAGTGCTGCTGGAGGAGGTCCTGCTCGTGGGCACGCTGCTCGACGTCGTGGTGCTGCTGCTGGAGGTGCTCGTCGGGCTCGACGACGTGGTGGTGGCACTGCTCGAACTGCTGGTCGTTGCCGAGCTTGTGGTCGTGGCGGAGCTGGTGGTCGTCGGGCTGGTAGAGCTGGAGGACGAAGACGTCGAGCTGCTCGGCGTCGTGGTCGGCGCGGTGACGCAGTCGGGCAGGTCGCCGGTGAACGGGTAGGCGTGGAACTCCTGCCCGCCCCCACCGGTCGCCTCAGAGGTGTGCACCAGCGAGCCCGTGGTGAAGAAGCGGCCGTTCATCCCGGAAGCGGTGACCGTCGCGGTGCTCCCCGGCTCGCCGATCAGCACGCTCCCCTGGAACTGGGCGCCGCCCGCGATCTTGACCTTGGTGGCGTCCGGGAAGTTCCACAGGAGCCGCTCGCGCAGTTTGTTCAGCGGGTCCCGGTCGTCGAGGTCGCCGGTATAGGTGTTGATCGTCCGTTCCGCCCCCACCATGTTGACCAGGATCGTCGCCCCGGCCGGGATGCCCGCGAACTCGATCCCCTGCATGCCGCCGTTGCGGCCGGTCAGGTCGAAGTCCACGGTGAACACCTGCAGGGCGGATTTCCCGTCCCCGGTGAACAGAGTGCGGTGACCCTCGTTGCGCGCCGTGCCCGTCGCGGGCCGCGGGGTGGTGTTCTCGCGTGCGTAGCACTTGCTCGCCACGCGAAGATCCTCACGCAGGCCCAGATACGGTTTCGCCGCGTCAGGGTCCTTTTCGAGTTTGCCGGTCACCGTCCCGGTGATCGTTCCCGCGTGCCGGACCACCCCGCCGTCGGCGAGCAACCGTTGTCCCGCCGCGATGCCCACGTTCCCGCCGGTCGTCAGGAAGTCCGCCCCGTCCGGCGGTGGGACCCGTGAGCCGACCCCGGCGATGCCGACGTTGTACGCGGCGGACGCGCCTGCTCGTTTCGCCATGTCGAAATCACCGAGGACGACGACTCGGCCTTCGGCTTCCGCCGCCGCTTCGCGTACCTGGAATTCGCCGCCGACATAAACGTTGATCCCGTTGTCCCGCCCGGCGTAGTCCTTGTTGTTCACCGGTGGGTACGTGCCGGGACAGGCGGGTCCGACGCACGGTCCCAGTCCGCCCGGTAACGGGGCGGCGACCGCACCGTCGGTGACGACAAGGGCCGCCACGCACACCGCCGCGGCGGCACCGGCAGAAATCGAGGCGAACCGCCTTGCACGCATGGGGCGATTCTTGTGCCGTCCGACCGGGTGAACACAATCGAAATCCGGAAATACCCCCGACCGGGCGAGGCGGGTAACCCACCCCCATTCGTGTCCGTCCAGTGTTATCCAGAGGACGGAATTCCTGGTGGACCGCGAAAACCCTAGAGTCACGCCGGTGGACGCCGAAGTGGACAGACGGACCGGTTCGGTGGAAGTGCTCGCGGGCCTGCTCGTTCTCGTTCTGCTCGTCCGGGGTCCGCTCGACGGCCTCCTCGGCACGCCTGCCGTGCAGACCTGGACGACGGTCTTCGTTTCCGTCGTGCTCCAGGCCGTTCCGTTCCTCGTCTTCGGGGTGACCCTTTCCGCCGCGATCGCGGTCTTCGTCCCGCGCGAGTTCTTCGCGAAAGCCCTTCCGAAACATCCGGCCCTCGCGGTTCCGGCGGCCGCGGCGACCGGAATGGTGCTGCCGGGGTGTGAATGCGGTTCGGTTCCGGTCGCGGGCGCGCTGGTCCGCAAGGGGATCACGCCCGCGGCGGCACTGGCGTTCCTGCTCGCCGCCCCGGCACTGAACCCGGTCGTGCTGGCCGCCACGGCGATCGCGTTCCCGGATCGGCCGTCGATGGTCTTCGCCAGGGCGGCGGCGAGCCTCGCCGCCTCGGTCGTCATGGGCTGGCTGTGGCTCGGCCTCGGCCGGACGGAGTGGATCAAGCTGCCCGAGCACTCCCACGGTGACACGCGATGGCGGGCGTTCGCCGGAGCGGCGGGGCACGACCTGGTGCACGCGGGCGGCTTCCTGGTCGTCGGCGCGATGGCGGCCGCGACGCTCACCGTGCTGATCCCCGGCCGCTGGCTCCAGGCCGTCGCCGACAACCCGGTCCTCAGTGTCCTCGCGCTCTCCCTGCTGGCGGTCCTGTTGTCGATCTGCTCCGAGGCGGACGCCTTCGTCGCCGCGTCGCTGACCCAGTTCTCCCTCACCGCCCGCCTGGCGTTCCTGGTGGTCGGGCCGATGGTCGACCTGAAGCTGTTCGCCATGCAGGCCGGCACCTTCGGCAGGCGGTTCGCCGTCCGGTTCGCCCCCGCCACGTTCGTCGTCGCACTCGGCTGCGCGGCCGTGACCGGCACGGTGCTCTGGTGAACCGCACCGCGGCGACCGTCGTGCTGCTCCTGCTGGGCGTGGCCGTGGTCAAGGTGTGCCTGACCGGCCAATACCTGCGTTACGTCAAGGAAGGGCTGTGGCCGTTCCTGCTCGCGTCCGGCGTCGTCGTGCTGGTCCTGGCGGCCACGAACCGCCATCGCCACCCGAAGGTGGCATGGCTGCTCCCGCTGCCGGTCCTGGCGCTGCTGCTGGTCGCGCCGCAACCCCTCGGCAGTTACGCCGCGGGCAACGCGGGCACGGCGCTGACCCGGTCCGACGAGTACCCGCCACTGCCCGACGGCGACCCGGTACGGGTGACCGTCCTCGACTACGCCTCGCGCGCGGTGTACGACGAGGGCCGTTCCCTCGGGTCGAGGCGGGTGACGCTCACGGGTTTCACCGCCACCGGCCCGGACGGCGGATCGCTGCTGGTCCGGATGATCCTGACCTGCTGCGCCGCGGACGGCCGCCCGGTCAAGATCGGTCTGGACGGCCGCGTCCCGACCGAACCCGACACCTGGATCGAGGTCACCGGCACGTTCCGGCCGGGGTCCGTGGTGGACGCCGTCAACGGCGAACGCATCCCGTTCCTGAAGGTGGAAACCGTCACGCCGGTCGCCGCGCCCGAACGCCCTTACGAATAGTTCAGGGCCGGGCCACTCACGACCTGGCTTGAGGCTTCCGGTGAGGCGTTAGGTCCAGCTCCACCGGATCCCGTACTGGCCGGGCAGCGGGTCGAGCGTGATGAACTGGAACGTGCTCGTGTTCCCGTCGAACGTCGCCTCGCCACGGTCCTCCGGTGGCACCGCGCTGCGCGGCTGGAAATAGGCGCCGCACCGCCGCGGCAGATATCCGGGGTCGAACGCGATCTGCAGCGCGATCTCCCGCGCGGGCCGGTAGAGGGCGATCTGCGCGTGCTCACCGGACTGTCCCGGCGGGAACCGGATCCCGAACTCCACGGCGGCCAGTTCGCCCGCCGCCAGTGTCCGGTCGAGCGCGAATTCGAAGACACAGGTGGACGACGGGACGTCCGCGCGAAACCTAGCCGGGCGGCACCCTTCGGTGTACAGCACCGCCGGCGGCCTGGTGAGGCTGGAATAGCGGATCACGAACAGGAACCGGGAGGTGTCGTCGTGGTCGGCGCGGATCAGCCGCCGGACCCGCATCGATTCCTCGTGGCCGTCGCCGTCGATGCGAAAGGACACGTACTGCGAAAGCCGGTGCGGGGTGTCGAGTCCTTCGTGCGTCGCGTCCACTTTGGCCAGTGCGCGGGTCACCGTCTCCGGCCGGTTCCACACCTGTTCGTACGCCACGAGGCGGTCGGCGCGCACGTTCCAGCGGCCACGGGGCCTGCGGGGACCGAGCAGCCTGCTGAGGGTTTCCGGTGGCTGGCCGAGAATGGCCTCCAGTTCGCTCACGGCGGCGAGTGAGCTGGCACGTTCCGGCCGGTTCTCCCCGTTCTGCCAATAGCTCAGCGCGCTGATGCTGACCGGCGTCTCCTGTTCGCGCAGCCGCCTGCTGATCTCGTTGAGACTCAGTCCGCTGCGTTCGATCGCCGTGCGCAGGGCAGCACCGAATTCCGCCGGAGCGATGCTCGTCATGAAAGCGCAGCGTACCGCCCGGAACGCCCGACTTTCGTCGGGTGAAGCCCGCCCCGTTCAGAGTTATCCAGCCTCCCCGGCGGCTTTCGTTGACGGTACTCCGGCCGCGATTAGGGTCGGAATCGTCGGAAGAATCCCCGCGAATCCCGCCGATTCCCGAATCGCACGTCCTCCCCTCAAAGTCCGAAGAGGATCCTCATGCGCTCAGCGACAAGACACCGCCGGCGATGGCGCCGCAGGACGCTCGCCGTCGTGACCTCCGCGTTGGCGGCCGGGACCTTCCTGATCGCCGCCCAGTCACAGGCCGGCGGTACCGCGGCGGCCCCGTCCGTGCCCGAAGTGGCCGATCAGGTCCCGCAACTCACCGAAGCGGGTGTCATCGGTGGCCCCGCGTCGGTCTCCGGCGACGGCGCGTCCGCACAGGCCGCGTCCGCGCGGTCCGTCTGTGCCGCCGGAGCGCGGTGGCTGCGCGTCCGATTCACGGAACTTTCGTTGCGCGGCAACGACTCCGTGACGTTGACCGGCAGCGCCGCGGGTTCGTTCACGCTCACCGCCCAGCACTGGCCGGGCAAGGCGTTTCACACTCGCGCGTTCGAAGGTGACTGCGTGCGGGTCTCGGCCGCGCTGGCCGATCCCGCCAGCCGGTTCGCCATCGACGCCTACCAGGCGGGCGACCAGCCGCTCGCCGCGGCGACCACGACCGTCGCCGCGGTCGGTGACGTCTGCGGCTCTTCGTGCAACCAGACCGCGCCACTGATCGAGAACATGACCCCGCAGGCGCTGATCCTGGCCGGGGACAACGCCTACAGCTCCGGCACCTTGTCCGAATACAAGAACAACTACGACCCCTACTACGGCCAGTTCAAGTCGATCACTTATCCGACACCGGGCAATCACGAGTACAACACTTCCGGCGCCTCGGGGTACTTCGACTACTTCGGGACGCGAGCCGGTACGCGGGGAAAGGGGTGGTACAGCTTCGATGTCGGTGACTGGCATTTCGTCGCGCTCAACTCCAACGTCACGCGCAGCGCCGGGTCGGAGCAGGTGACGTGGCTGAAGAACGACCTCGCGGCGAGCACCAAACCCTGCACGGCCGCGTTCTTCCACCATCCGCGGTTCAGCCGCGGCACCCACGGCGACGATTCGTCGGTGACGCCATTCTTCGAGACACTTTACGACGCGAAGGCGGATCTGGTCGTCGTCGGTCACGACCACAACTACCAGCGGTATGCGCCGTCGCGGCCGGACGGCACGCGCGACGACGTGAACGGCGTCCGCGAACTGCTGATCGGCACCGGCGGCCGGGGCTACTACAACTTCGACCGGTCTTCGGCCGCCGTGCAGGAGGCGGGTAACACCAACACCTTCGGCGTCGGCAAGCTGACGTTGACCGCGAGCGACTACCGCAGCGACTTCGTGCCGGTGTCGGGCCGCACCTTCACCGACACGGCGACCGGGAAGTGCAAGAAGGCCGCCTCGACCACCCCGGGCTTCACCGTCGGCACGAACCCGTCGTCGGTGTCGGTGCGGCCGGGTGGGACGGCGCCGGTCACGGTGAACGTCGCCAGCACCGGCGGTTTCAGCGCGGCCACCGCGCTTTCGGTGTCGGGCCTGCCCTCCGGCGTGACCGGGACGCTTTCGCCGTCGTCGGTCACCCCGCCTGCCAACGGCACCGCGACGGCGACGCTGACCCTGACCGCGTCGGACGCCGCGACCGGCTCCTCGACCGCGACGATCACCGGTTCTTCCGGCTCGGCGACCCAGACGGCGAAGGTCTCGGTGAGCGTCGGATCGGCCGGTGGTGAATCCTTCGCCGACGACTTCGAGACCGACAAGGGCTGGAGCCTCAACGCGGCCGGATCGGACACCGCCACCTCGGGCAAATGGGAACGCGGCGATCCCGAGCAGACCACGTCGACCTACAGCAACCAGATCAAGCAGCGCGGCGACACGACCAGCGGCGCGAACTGCCTGGTCACCGGGCGGCTGGCCGGAGCCGAGTACGGCGCCAACGACCTCGACGGCGGCGCTTCGTCGATGGCTTCACCACTGTTCACCGTGCCCGCCAGCGGGAAGCTGACCTTCTCCTACACCTTCGCGCACGGTGACAACGCGACATCCGCGGACTATCTGCGGATTCGCGTGCTCGATGGCACCACGCCGACGACGGTGTTCGAGAAACCCGGTTCCGCGACCGAGGTCGCGGGCGGCTGGCAGACCGCGACGGCGGACCTGTCCTCGTTCGCCGGACGCGATGTCCGGCTGCTGGTCGAAGCCGCCGACTCGAGCACCGCCTCACTGTGGGAAGCCGCGGTCGACGACATCCGCGTCACCGGCTAGCCCGGAAGGCCTGACATGTACCTCTCCACCCTCCGTTCCACCGATCCCGCCCGGCCCGCGAGCCGGGCGGGATCGGTGCCCGCCACCGTGGTCGGCCTGGGCGTGGTCAGCCTGATCACCGACATGTCCGCCGAGATGGTCACCGCCGTGCTCCCCCTCTACCTCGTCTACGGGCTCGGCGTCGGCTATCTGCAGCTGGGCGCGATCGACGGGCTCTACACCGGCGCGACCGCACTGCTTCGGCTGGCGGGCGGCTACTTCGCCGACCGACTCGGCCGTCCGAAGGCCGTCGCGTTGGTGGGCTATGGCCTGTCCGCGGCGGCCAAACTGGCCTTCCCCGTCGCCGGGTCCTCCCTCGGCGCGATCGGCCTGGTGATCGGCGCCGACCGCGCGGGCAAGGGCATCCGGACCGCGCCGAGGGACGCGATGATCACCCTCGCCACCCCGGCCGACGGTCTCGGCCGCGCGTTCGGGGTACACCGCGCGATGGACACCGCCGGCGCGCTGCTCGGACCGATCATCGCGTTCGGGCTGCTGACCGTGCTCGTCGGCGACTACCCGGTGGTGTTCGGGGTGAGCTTCTGCCTCGCCGTGCTCGCGGTGATCGTGCTGGCGGTGTTCGTCCGCGCGCCCGCCGGGACCGTCGAGCGCTCGCGGGTGCGGCTGCGGGCGGGATTCGCCCTGCTGCGGCGACCCGGCCTGCGCGGGACCTGCCTCGCCGCCGCGCTGCTCGGCGTCTGCACGGTCGGCGACATGTTCCTTTTCGTGGGCGTCCAGCAGTCCGCCGGTCTGCCGCCTGGAGCACTTCCCTTGCTGCCACTGGCGACGGCGCTGGCGTTCATGGCGCTGGCCTCCCCGATCGGACGGCTCGCCGACCGCGTCGGACGCTGGAAGGTGTTCCTCGCGGGTCACGTCGTACTGCTCGCCGCGTACGTCGTTCTAGCGGCTTCGCCGAGCGGATGGCTCGTCGCGGCGGTCGTCCTGATCGCGCACGGGGTGTTCTACGCGTGCACGGACGGCGTCCTGATGGCGCACGCGTCGCCGCTGGTGCCGGAGTCGTTACGCGCCACCGGCCTCGCGGTCGTCCAAACAGGACAGTCCGTGGCCAGGGCCGCGGGCGCGGTGCTGTTCGGCGTGCTCGCGGCCGGGACGGCGGTGCGGCCCGCGTTCGCGGTCTTCGCCGTCGTGCTGCTGGTGTCGGTGCTGACCGGAACGAGGGTGAAATGAGCACACGGCGGACCTGGGCGGGTATCGCGGCGGTCGTGGTGACGGTGGTGGCCGGGGCGGTCTTCGTCGGGCTGCGCACCGGCGACGCGGTGGCCGAACAACGGCTGGACCTCGCCCACGGCGGCTTGGTGTACGTGGACGACTCGGGCCGGGTGCGACAGGACGATCGCGTCGGCCCGTCCTGTCAGCGGGTCGACGTCGCCGCGGGTGTGCTGGCGTGCCTGCGCGCGACGGCGGTGCCCGACCAGGCCGAACTGGTCGTCACCGCACCGGGAGCCGAACCGCGGCTGATCTCCGAATGGGGAATGCCGTCGCGGGTCCGGGTCTCACCGTCCGGGCGGCTGGTGGGGTGGACGGTGTTCCGCTCCGGTGACTCCTATCTGGGCGGGGTGGGCACCTTCTCCACCACGGCCGGGATCTTCGATCTCGCCACCGGGAGCCACTACGGCTCGCTGGAGGATTTCGCGCTCATCGTGGACGGAAAGCCTTACCCGGCAAAGGATCTGAACTACTGGGGAGTGACCTTCGCGCGGGACGACCAGACGTTCTACGCCACGGCCTCCTCGGCGGGCGGCACCTGGCTGGTGCGGGGTGATCTGCGCGGCCGCACGCTGACCGCGGTGCGACGCAACGTCGAATGTCCGTCGCTGTCGCCCGACGGCACCCGGATCGCCTACAAGTTCCGCGAAAACGACCGCTGGCGGCTGCACGTGCTTTCCCCCGCGGACGGCCGGGACGTCCCGCTCGCCGACCCCGCGCATCTCGACGACCAGCCGCAATGGCTGGACGGCAAGACCGTCGCCTACGGCCGGGACAAGGCGATCTACGCGGTGCCCGCCGATGGGACCGGCGCGCCCGTGCTCGTCCGCCCGGCGGCCTCCTCGCCGGCGGTGGTGCGGTGATCCCGCGCGACTGCACCCCGCTCGGCCTGGCACTGGTGGTGGCGGCCGCCGTCGCGGTCGTGATCTTGCCGGGGCCGGAACCCGATCCCGGTCCCGGCGTCTCCGCCGCTCCCTCGCTCACCGACGTCTGGCCGGACGCGCGGATCACCGCGGTAGCCGTCGCCGGAGCGCCCTACACACCGTTGGCGTACCTCGATTCCGGCACCTCCGCGGGGATAACTCAGGCGGGCGGCTCGATCCGGCTGACGCTCGCAGATCGCGTGCTCCGCGAGGTATCGCCGTCGGGCTCGCCCCGCTTCGTCCTCGCCGCCGCCCCGGACGCGCTGGTGTGGCTCGAACTGTCCGACATCACCGGCACGGGGTCGCTGTGGCGTTCCGGACCGCGAGGCGAGGACCCCGTCCGCGTCACCGCCGACACCGGCCGGGTCGTCCTCCTGGACTCCCGATATGACCTGGTCGTGCACGACGGGCAGGCCAGCTGGATGGCCGTGCGGGGCGACGCCACCGAAGTACGGACGGTGGCGTTGTCCGGCGGCATGGTGACCACCACGCCACTTCCCGGCGACTACGCGCTGACCGCGTGGCCGTTCGCGACGTCGGCGGCGGTCGAGCAGGCCGGGCCGTCGGAACTCGTCGACGTCCGCGACGGCCGGGTCACGAAGGTCGACGGGCAGAGCGTCGAACTGGTCGACTGCACGCCGTCGTGGTGCCGCGTCCAAGTGCTCCGCCAGAGCGGGACCGCGCGCTTCGACCTGATGAAACCCGATGGTTCCGAACGCAGGAGGGTCGGCGGGAAAGGAATCCGGCCGGCGTTCGGCGACGTCGTCGTGCTCGATCGGTACGCCGTCGTGGTCGACGACGACCGCGGCGCGCTCGTCCTGTACGACACCGCCACCGGGCGGATGGCCGACCTGGCGGCGGAGTTCGGCACCGTAGTGGCGCGGGGGCCGTTCTTATGGTGGTCCGACGGTGGGAACGAAGCGCTGACCTGGCGGGTGCTGGACCTGCGCACGCTCAAGGCGTCTGCTTGACTACTGCCCGTGCCGCCCGCTCGTGAGACCTCCGTCGAAGCGGAGTTCCTGACGGTGGTCGGCCGGTTCGCCGGGCCCGCGCGAGGCGTCGGACTACTGGTGATCAGCGCTTTCGGGGTGCTCGCGACGCCGCAGGGCGCGCTGCCTCTCGGCTTCGGCCTGCTCGCGCTGGCGCTGGGCACCGCCGTGGCCGAGCGGCTGGCCGGGAAGACGGGCCGGGGCAGGCCGGTGGCGTTCGCGCTGACGCTGATCCGTGCCGCGGCGATCTGCGGCACCCAGTTCCTGACGGCGCCCGAAGCGGGCGAGCTGAACCAGTGGGCGTTGAACGTCCTCACCATCACCGCGATCACCCTGCAGTGGGAATGGCCGCCGAAGGTCACCGTGCCCGCCGTCGCCTGTCTGCTGGCGATCGAGGTGGTGCCGCTCGGTTTCGCGGACGGCCTGTTCGTGGTGGCGCGGGTGGTGCTCGAAGCCGCGCTCGCCAGGGGCGCCTTCGTCCTGCTGCTGCGCACGACCCGCCGGACCGACCATCTGCGTGAGCGGCGCGCCCGGCTGGCCCGCGAGGAATCCCTTGCCGTGGAACGACGACGTCAGGAACGGGAGTATCTCGCCGTCCTGCACGACACGGCGGCGGCCACCTTCCTCACGGTGGCCCAGCGCGGGAAGACCGCGGGTCCGGCCGAGGTCGCCGGGTACGCCCGCCGGGATCTGGCGATCCTCACCGGCGAATCCGGCCCCGGCGGGGTGGTCGATCTCGAAACCTCGCTGCGCGGAGTGCTCGAGGAAAGCCCGGTGAAGGTCGAGACACACTGGTCGCCGCTCCCGGCGATCCCGGCCTCCGCGGCGCTCGCGCTGGTGCGGGCCGTACGCGAGGCGCTGGCGAACGTCGACCGGCACGCGGGCGTCGGCGAAGCCCGGCTGACGGTCGAAGACGGCGTGCGCGTGACCGTCCGGGACGAGGGCCGCGGGTTCGATCCCGCCGGGACCCCGGCGCAGCGGCGAGGCGTCCGTGGCTCGCTCGTGGAGCGCATGGCCGCGGTGGGCGGCCGTGCGAAGGTGACCTCCGCGCCCGGCGCGGGGACCACGGTGGAACTGGTGTGGCCCGATGGATGAGACGGCGGGCCGGGTGCTCGGTGGCTGCCGGATCGCGATCCTGCTCGCGACGGCGGCGATCCAGGTCGGGCTCAGCCTGCCCCGGCTGGACGACACCGCCGATCTGATCGCGTTCACGGCGCTCGCCGTGGTGCTCGTCGTGGCGGCGTGGTGGGTCCTGCGCTGGAAGCCGGTCCCCTGGCCGGTCGCGCTCACGGGGGCGGTGGTGGTCCTCGCCGCGTCGACGATCGCCATCTGGGCGCTGCCACCGGATCGGCTGCTCGACAGTGACGACTGGGCGTCCGGACTCGCGGGCTGGCATCTGCTGGTGTTGCTGCTGGACCGCCCCGCGCTCGTGATGGTCGGGCTCCTCCTCCAGATGGCACTCACCTTTTTCCGGCAGATCGGTTCGGCGCCGGCCGATCGCGGTGAGATCGGTGGGCTGGTCCTCGTCGGGCTCAGTGTGCTCACCTTCCAGCTCGCCACGTTGGCGCTGGTGCGGGTCGTGTACCGGAGGGCGGGCGAAGCCGCGGAGGCCTCGGCCGAACGCGACCGGCTGTTCCATCGCAAGGCGCTCGCCGAGCAACGGGAAGCCGACCAGCGCAGCCGGTTCGCCGGTCAGCTCGGCGCCACCCTGCCGCTGCTCGCCGGACTGGCCGATCGCACGCTGGATCCGCGTGACGAGGCGGTCCAGCGGCGATGCGCGCTCGCGGCCACGCAGCTGCGACGGCTGTTCGCGGAGAACGACGACGTCCCCGATCCGCTGGTGCACGAGGTGTCGGCGTGCGTCGACCTCGCCGAAAGGCGGGGGCTGACGGTGGCCTTGGCGGTCAGCGGCGAACCGGCGCCGGTGCCGACGGTGATCCGCCGCGAGCTGACCGGCCCGCTGATGACCGCGCTGGTCGCCGCCCGGTCGCAGGCGAGGGTCAGCGTGCTGCGGACCGGCGACGAGATCCGGGTCGCGGCGATCACCGACGGTGAACCGGGCGCGGCGGTGAACGGATCGGGCGCCGTCGACGTCGAATGGCACGCGCTGGGAGAACGATCGTGGATGGAGGCGAAATGGCGTTCGCGACCGAACTGACCGCGGTGGTCGTCGACGATCATCCGGCCGTGCGGGCCGGGGTCGTGCACTGGCTGTCCTCGGGGACTCCGCCGGTCAAGGTGGTGGCCGAAGGCGAGGACGTGCGGGCCGCCTGGATCGGCGAAGGGGCGCAGGCCGACGTCGTCATCCTCGACCTGCACTTGAACAGCACCACTCCCGCGATGGGCGACCTGCGCAGGCTCACCGAGGCCGGCCGCCGCGTCGTCGTCTACTCGATGCGGGCCGACGACGAGACCGTTCTGCAGTGCCTCGAACTCGGCGCGCTCAGCTATCTCACCAAGGCCGAAGGCGCGGAACACCTCCTCGAAGCCGTGCGCGCGGCGGCCGCCGACCGGCCGTACACACCGCCGTCGATGGCCGGCGCGCTGGCCGGGGACCGCTCGGACCGGCGTCCCGCCCTCTCGGCGCGGGAGACCGAAGTGCTCATCGAGTGGTTCCAGTCGGAGTCGAAGGACTTCGTCGCGCACCGGCTGGGCATCTCGCCGAACACGGTCAACTCGCATCTCGAGCGGATCAGGGTCAAATACGCCCAGATCGGCAGGGAGGCGCCGACCAAGGCCGCGCTCGTCGCGCGGGCGATCCAGGATGGGCTGATCGGCGTAAGCGATTTGTGATCCGATGTGGTGCGAACGGGCCACACCGATGGACCCGCTCGGCGGTTACGGTGCGTGGCGAGAACGCCGTGTCCGATTCGGCGGGAAGTCCGAGGAGATCCATGAAGTCCGACCGCATCGCCCTGTTCGCCACCGGCTGCGCCGCCGCGCTGCTGCTTTCCGCGTGCGGCGGTGAAAAAGAGGCCGGTACCCCGGCACCCGCCCCCGCTCCGGCCCCGACGTCTGCTCCGGCGTCCTCGCCCGCGACCAGCGGCACCGTTCCGGTTTCGAACGCGGACGCGACCGCGCCGGGCAGCGAGCTCAAGGTCGGCGACCGCGCCGTCGTCCCGTTCAAGTACGGCACCGACAAGACCGGCACCGTCGCGATCACCGTCAAGTCCATCGAGCTGGGCCCGAAGGAAGACCTCGCCGCGTACGGCGACAAGGCCAAGGGCATGACGCCGGTGTACATCCGGATGACGGTGGAGAACGTCGGCGGCACCGACCTCACCTACAGCACGGTGCGGCTGCGCGCGGTCGGCCCGAACAACAAGAGCACCGGCGTGATCATCACCGGCGAAACCCCGAACTGCCAGTCCGAGACGGCGAAGAAGGACTTCAAGACCGTCGGCGCGACCTACGACACCTGCGAACTCCAGGCCGTGCGCGACGGCGGCGAGGTCGGCGGCGCGACCTACAGCGACGGTGACGGGTACAAGGACGAGCCCATCGTGTGGAAGAAGTAAGTTCACCCCCAGTACATGAAGGCCCCCTTCCTTGCGCCTGGCGCAAGGGTCTCGGCAAAGTCGAAATCTTGCAGGTCGGTCGACTATTTCTGCATTGTCGTGGGGCCGCACGCATCGGTGGTGGAGCTTGATCAACGGAAGATCGGGGGCACTCAACGTCCCTGATCTTCCGTTGATCAAGGGCGAGCCGAGGTAGGGCAGGCCCGATCCGGGCCGCCAGCGGGGCTTCAGTGTCCACAAGGGACACTACCGGGCGATAAGGCGTCCGATTGATGCCACTATGTACGTTTCTGTGCGGGGTCGTGAGTGTTAATGAGGGTTATTGAGGGGTAAGTCAAACGTGTCGTGTCGCGGGCTGTGGTCGCTGCTGCCTACGCGTTTCCCTGGTGGTGAAGGCTTCCTTGCCTACGCTGACGGTAGTGAAGGAGCCCTTCACTACCGTCAGGCGTGATCCCTCGTGACAGTGGGACGGCTGTGACATCAACGTCCCGTCTTGAAGTCCGTGAAAGCCTCCTTGAGGGACCCAGAGTCCCTCAAGGAGGCCTTCACGGACTTACCACCCACCACGCCACCTTTGGGTCACCTCTCAATAGAACGACCCAAATCGCTCACAACCCCCTCGTAAAACCGTGTAAGTCACCCAAATCGGGCACATTTGTCTCGAAAAGTGTCCCTTATGGACGGTCAAGAGCCGGGTGAGGCCCTTTGCGTGAGCCCGCTCCCGCCGAGGGGCCTTCATGTGCTGAGACTGCGGTGACCGCTTCTCCTGCGTACCGTTGTCGTGATGGTCCATGTGCACCGGACGATCACCGTCCGCACCCCCAGGCAGACCGTCGTCGACTATCTGCGGGATTTCGCGCACGCCGAGGAGTGGGACCCCGGCACGGTGTCCTGCACCCGGGCGGACTCCGGGCCGGTAGCCGTCGGAGCGCAATGGCGCAACGTGTCCGAGTTCCGCGGTAAGAAGACCGAACTGACCTACCGCCTCGAGCAGCTCGAACCGGAGCGGATCGTGTTCGTCGGCAGCAACAAGACGGCCACGTCCACCGACGATCTGACGGTGACCGAAGAAGGCGGCGAGACGACCGTCAGCTACCACGCCACCATCAAGTTCCACGGACTGGCGAAGCTCGCGGATCCCTTGCTGAAGCGGGAATTCGAGAAGATGGGCGACGAACTCGTGCCGACGATGGCCAAGGCGTTGGAAGCTCTCCGCACTTAGAGGACTAAATGCGGGGATCGCCGAGGGGCGCTGATCCGCCGGACCGCGTTCGCGCAGGCCAGTGACTCCAGCAGCGGCACCGTACGCTCCCAGCCCAGGCAAGCGTCCGTGATGCTCAAGTCCGGCCGGGGCGGCACGGCGCCGACGTCCTGCCTGCCGTCGGAGAGGTACGACTCGATCATCACCCCGGCCAGCGCGTCGTTGCCCGACGAGATCTGGTCCGCCAGATCCGCGACGACGACGGGCTGCCGGTTGTGGTCCTTGCCGCTGTTGCCGTGCGAGGCGTCGACGACGAGCCGGTGCGGCAGGCCCGCGGCGGTCAGCGCGTCGAGGGCGTCCGCGACGGCGTGGGCGTGGTGGTTCGGTTTCGGGCCGCCGCGCAGGACGAGGTGCGCGTCCGGATTCCCGGTGCTGCGCAGGATCCGCGGGCGCCCGTCCGCGGCGGCGCCGGGGAAGACATGCGGCAGCCCGGCGGCCTGGACGGCGGCGACAGCGGTGTCGAGCCGCCCGGACACGCAGTTCTTCATGCCCACCGGCATCGGCAGCCACGACGACAGGTGCCGGTGCGGCTGGCTGGCCACGGTCCTCGCGCCGATCGCGGCCCAGCTGATCGTGTCCGCGAAGTAGGGCGCCAGGAACGGGTCGACGAACTCGTACGCCAGCGGCAGCCCGGTCGCGGCGGCGTCGTCCAGGAACCGGCGTCCGATCCGCACGCCGGACGCGAGATCGCCCTCGCCGTCCAGGGTGGGGTCGGGCACCAGGCCGGTCCAGCCCGCGATCGTCCGCGGTTTCTCCAGGTAGGCGCGCAGGACCACGACGAGGTCGTCGGCGAACCGCCGGGCCGTATCCGCGAGCCGGTGCGCGTACTCGAGCGCACCGTCGGTGTCGTGCACCGAACACGGGCCCACGACGACGAGCAGCCGGGAATCGCGCCGGGCGAGGACGTCCGCGACGGTCTCGCGGTGCCGCGCGATCTCCGGCACGACGCCGTTCGTGGCCACCTCGGCCGGACTGGGCAGGGTGTCCTGGTCAAGCATCCGCGTGACCTCTCTTCTTGTCAGGGGCGGCTGTCCCGGCACGGGGCAGCCGCTTCGCGCCGGCGACCGCCACGACGGCGAGGCCGAGAACGCACCAGAAGGCGTCGGCGAAAGCCGCGGCGACGTCCGGACCGCGTGCGGCCAGCCGGGCCTGCAGCACCACGGCCAGCACGGCCGTGCCGATCGAGCCGCCGAGGGTGTTGAGCAGGTTGAGCGCACCGGCCGCCCGGGGCAGCCGGGCGGGTTCGACCTGGCGGTAGACGATGGTCATCACCGGCGCGCCGATCAGCGCCGCGCCGAAACCGCGCAGCAGCAGCGAAACCACGATCACCCAGTCCGGGAAACCAGGGCCGAGCTGGGTGAAGGGTGCGGTCCCGAGCGCGACCAGCCCGATCCCGCTCAGCACCAGCGTGCGCGGCGAGAGCCGGTCGACCAGCCGGTTCACCAGCACCGACCCGGCCGCCGCGCCGATACCCTGCGGCACCAGCAGCAACCCGGTGTCCCATGTGGACAGTCCGGCGCCGCGCTGGAGATAAAGCGGGAGCAGGAACATTGTGCCGAACACCGACGCGCCGAGCAGGACCAGCGCCAGCGCGGCGACCCCGAACGGCGGCCGGGTGAACAGGCGCGGGTCGAGCAGTGGCGCGTCGGCGCGCAGGCCGTGCCGGACGAACGCCGCGAGCATCACGACGCCGGCCGCGACGGCGATTCCGGCGGCGACCGGTGTCCCGCGTTCGAACCAGGTTAGTCCGAACACCAGGACCGCGAGCCCTGGGGACAACAGCAACGCGCCCCGGAAGTCGAACCGGTGCCCCTTGCCGCCCGGTTCGTCCGCCGGGACCCAGCGCCGCGCCAGGACCACGGCCACCACGCCGACCGGAAGGTTGACGTAGAACAGCCACGGCCAGTCGGCGACGGCGAGGATCGTGCCGCTCGCCAGCGGGCCGAGCACCGGCGACAACAGCGGGACCAGGCCCACGACGCTGATCACGCGGCCGATCCGGTCCGGCCCGGCGGACCGCGCCAGCAACGCCTGTCCGGTCGGTGGCAACAGGCCACCGGCGAGCCCTTGCAGGACACGGAAGGCGATGAGCGCGGGCAGTGTGGGCGCCAGCGCGCACAACAGCGACGCCAGCAGGAACACGACGACGGCGGTGAGCCAGACGCGGCGGCCGCCGAACCGGTCGGCGAGCCAGCCGGACGCCGGCACGGCGGTGACCACGGCCAGCAGGTACGCCGTCGTCACCCATTGGACGCCGGTGATCGGCGCGCCGAACTCTTCGGCGAGGGTGTCGACGCCGACCGAGACGATCGTGCTGTCCAGCGTCGCCATGAACGTGCCGAGCACCAGCACGGCCGCCGTACGCCACAGCGCGGCGTCGATCGGGCGCGCGGTCACCGCTCCCCCACGAATCCGGCGGCGTCGCCGTCCAAACAGGACGGCAGCTTCCGGAGGAGCCGGACCAGATCGTCGGCCAGCGACCGAGCGTCGGTTTCCCGCGCGTAGAGAACGCCTTCCCACCCGTGTTCACCGGGAACCACGGTGACGCTCACCGGATGGTGCGTCCGTTCCCGGAACCTCGTCCCGGTGACGGTCAGGCCTGGCGCGGGTTCACGCAGTTTCGCCGGATCCACCGGGTAGTTCTCGAAGACGAGCAGGCTGTCGAACAGCCGCTCGCGTCCGGCGAGCGACGCGAGTTCGAGCAGTCCGATCCGGTGGTGCCCCGCCATCGCCTGCTGCCGGGCCTGCACATCGGCGAGGGCCTCGGCGACCGTGCCGGTGAACCGGGCGCGGACCGGGACACTGTTCGCCAACAGGCCGATGATCTCTTCTATACCGTCCACATCGGACGTCCGGTTCGAGGTCATCACCCCGAAGCTGACGTCCGTGCGACCGGCCCGGTTCGCGAGCACAGCCGCCCAAGCACCCTGCAACAGTGTGTTGACGGTGAGACCGCGTGACGCGCCCAGCCGGGTCAGTTCCGTGACCAGCTGACCGTCCACAGTGAACACCACCGGCTCGGCGGCCCTGCCGGTACGCGGCAGGTGGTCGCCTTCGGGAAGGCCGTCGAGTTCCACCCGCCAGGCCCTGACGTCGGCGGAGTGATCGGCCGCGGCGAGCGAGCGGGTGTACCGGACCAGCGGAACAGGCTCCGGCAGCGGACTTCCCGCGTACAGAGCGAACAATTCGCCGAGGATGCGCGGCGCCGACCAGCCGTCGGAGAGCAAGTGGTGACTGGTCAGCACGACGGCATGACGGCTGGGCTCCTGCCGCACCACCGTGACCCTCCACAGCGGACCGTTGGCCAGATCGAGCGGCTCCGCGAGCTCTTCGTCCAGTGCGGCGTCCACTTCGGACACCTCTCGGGTGCGGAAACCCGCCCTCGGTTCCGCCGGAATCAGCTGGACCTCATGCGACGGCGGGAAGACCGCGCCCAGGTTCGGATGCCGCCGCACCAGCGCGCCCGCCGCCGCCTGAAGTGCCTCGACGTCGAGGTCACCGGACAGCGTGAACGCGGCCTGCACCGGATACGGATCTTCTTCCGAGGTCCGCGACTCGCGCAGGATCACCTCCTGCAACGGCGTCAGCGGGAGGACTTCTCCCGGCCCCGGCACGTCGGCGGCGAGTGCGTCCAGTTCGCGGCGGAAGTGCTCGCCCAGCACGGCGATCTCGTCGTCGGTGAACAACGCGGACGGCCAGGTGAAGCGGACGCCGAGCGGGCCACCGTCGGGGACCATCGCGTTCACCGTCAGCGCGTAGGGCAGCGGCAACTCCGCGCCGCCGCCGGAACCGAGCGGATCGGCGTCCGGCGGCCGCTGCCACGGGGTCTCCTCGACCGGAGCCGCCGGGAAGCGCCCGAGGTAGTTCCACGCGATCTCGGGGCGGGGGCCGCCGATGCCGAGGATTCCGTGGCCGAGGCCGTCCCCTGCCGCGCGCAGATGGTCACGCACGGCCCGCAGCGCGTCCGGTAGTGAACCGGCGGGCGGGGCGATGCGCGCCGGATGCACGGCGGTGAACCAGCCCGCGGTCTGCGCCAGATCGACCTTGCCCGCGAAGTCCGGGGTGTGCCCCGGACGCCCGTGGCTTTCGACGGCGACGAGCAGGTCGGCCCCGGTCCCCCGCCAGGCGGCGACGGCGCGGGCGAGCGCGGTCAGCAGCACGGTGTCCGGGCCGGTGCGGTACGCCGTGGGCAGCGCGGTCAGCACGGCGTGGGTGGTGTCCGCCCCGACGTCGATCCGGTGATGCCGTGCGGTCGCGACGGTGTCCCGCGCCGGGTCGAGCCTGGTACGGCCCAGCCGGGTTTCGGGGGCGGCGGCGATGGCGCGCCAGTACGGCATTTCGTCCTCTCGATGCGGTGCGCCCGCCCGCAGCGACCGTGCCCAGCCCAGGAACGACTGCCCGCGCCGAGGCAGGGTGTCGCCGTGGAAGGCCTGTTCGACGTCGTCGAGCAGCACGCGCCAGGTCACCGCGTCGGCGACCAGATGGTGTGCCACCAGCAGTAGTCGTCCCGGCCGGTGCTCCCCGGCGTCCGCCAGAACCGCGCGCAGCAGCGGTCCTGTGCGCGGGTCCATCCGCGCGACGATCTGCTCGACCTGAGCGTCCAGCACCGCACGCGGATCACCGGACGCGGGGACGGTGGTGAGCACGTCGGCACCGGTCACGGCCCCGACGTCCGGGATGCGCAGCGCGTCCTCGATCAGGTGCGCGCGCAGGACGTCGTGGCGGGCGAGGACGGCGTCGAGCACGGATCGCCACCGCGGCACGTCGCCGGCCGAGGGCACGCAGATCTCGACCCACTGGCAGAACCCGTCCGCCGCCTTTCCCGCGCGCCGCAAGAGATCGCGCATGATCGGGGTGAGCGGGGCGTCCCCGACCGCGTGCGCCTCCTCGGCCCGTTCCGGTTCGCCGCAGCGCGCGGCGATGCCGGCGACCGTGCCGCCTTCGAGGACGTCACGCGCGGTCAGGTGCAGCCCTTCGCGACGGGCACGGGAGACCACCCGCAACGACGCGATGCTGTCGCCTCCCGCGTCCAGGAATCCGTCGTCCAGGCCGACGCCGGGGCCGAGCAGATCCCGGACCACGCGCAGCAGCACGGCTTCCGCCGGCGTGGCCGGTTCTCGCCCATCCGCGGACCGGCTTTCCGGCGCGGGCAGCGCGGCCCGATCCAGTTTGCCGCTCGGGCCGAGCGGCAACCGGTCCAGCGCCACGAACGCTGTCGGCACCATGTACGCGGGCAGCTCCGCGGCGAGGTACTCGCGCAGCGCGGCCGCATCGGGTTCAGCGCCGTCCACGGGGACGAAGTAGGCGACGAGCCGGTCTTCGCGGACGATCACCGCGGAGGCACGGACGTCGTCGTGCGCGGTCAGCGCGGTCTCGATCTCCCCGAGTTCGATCCGGAATCCACGCAGTTTGACCTGGTGGTCGGCGCGGCCGAGGAAGACGATCTGCCCGTCCGGTCGCCACCGGACCAGATCACCGGTGCGGTACATGCGCTCCCCCGGCGGCCCGAACGGATCGGCCACGAACCGTTCGGCGGTCAGCGCCGCCCGGCCGACATAACCCTGGGCCAGCTTCGGCCCGGCCAGGTACAGCTCACCGGTGACGTTCGTACCGACCGGCAACAGCCCGCCGTCGAGCACGTACGCGCGGACCTCGGGATCCGGGCGCCCGATCGGCAGCGGGCCGGGGTCGGCCGGGTCGTAGTGCCAGGTGACCGAGTTGATGGTGACCTCGGTCGGACCGTAGGCGTTGAACAACGCACGCCGGTTCCCCCAGCGCCGCGCCAGTTCCGGGTCGAGCCGTTCGGCGCCGACGACGAAGAACACGTCCGGATCGACGGTCGCGTCGTCGGGCATCGCGGAAAGGAACGACGGGAGCAGGTTGAGCCCGGTGACGCGATGTTCGGCGGCGTAGGCCAGCAGGTCGTCGCCGGAGACCCGTACCTCCTCCGGCGCGATGACCGAGGTGCCGCCGGACAGCAGCGGCAGCATGAACTGCCAGAAGGCGACGTCGAAACTGGTCGACGCGAAGTGCAGGTACCGCTCGGCGGTCCGGATCCCGACGATGTCCTCCTGCAGCGCGATCAGGCTCGGGACGCCGCGGTGCGGCACCGCCACGCCCTTGGGTTTGCCGGTCGTGCCGGAGGTGTAGATGACATAAGCGAGCGCGTCTTCACTGAGCCTGATACACGGATCCGTGTCCTCAGTGGACAGTTCGGCCGGGTCGATCACCGGAAGACCATCGACGTCCGAAGTGGACACGACGGCGGCGGGTCCGATGTCGCCGAGCATGTAGGCGAGCCGGTCGGCCGGGTAGTCCGGGTCCATCGGCACGTGCACCGCGCCCGCCTTGATCACGCCGAACAGCGCGACCACGAGGTCGACGTCGCGGCGCAGGAGGACCGCGACCGGGTCCTGCGGTTTCACGCCGGCGTCGATCAGGGTGTTCGCCAGCCGGTTGGCCCGCCGGTCCAGTTCGGCGTAGGTCAGGCTCCGGTCCCGGCACACGACGGCTTCGGCGTCCGGGGTCTCGCGGACCGAGCGGCCGAACTCCTCCAGCATGCCGCCGCGTTCCCGTTTCGGTTCCGGGCCTTCGCCGAGGCACAGCATCGCCCGCTCTTCTTCGGCGTCGAGCGCGCGAAGCCGAGCGACCGGACGGGCCGGATCGGTGACGATCCCGTGTAGCACGGCGAGCAGCCACCGGCCGAAGGACTCGGCTTCGTCGCGGGTGAAGGCCTGCGGCTGGTAGCCGAGCCCGACGGTGAACTCGTCCCCGGGCAGCACGATCACCGTGAGCGGATAGTGCGTGGCGTCGGTGATGTCGACGCCGACGAGATCCAGCCCCGGGGCCAGGGTGGCGCGGGCGCGGCTGGAGAGCGGGAAGTTCTCCATCACCAGCATCGTGTCGAACAGGTCGCCGACGCCGATCGCGCGCTGGATGCCGGGCAGCCCGGCGTGATGGTGGTCGGTGAGCCGGACGCTTTCGGTGTGCACGCGTTCCAGCACGGTGGCCGCGGTGTCGGCCGGGTCGAACCGGACCCGCACCGGGATCGTGCCGCCGAGCTGCCCGACCATCCGCTCGACGCCGGGGACCTCGGCCGGACGGCCGGACACCGGGCAGCCGAAGACGACGTCACGACGGCCGGTCAGCCTGGCGAGCAGTACGCCCCAGGCGGTCTGGAACACCGTCGTCGGGGTGATTCCGCGTTCGCGGGCGAAGGCGCGCAGCCGTTCGCTGAACTCCCCGCCCAGTTCCACGGTGACCCGCTCCGGACGCTCCACAGTGGACTCGGCACTCGCGGGTGCGAGCCGGGTGCCCTCGTCGAGATCGGCCAAAGCTTCGCGCCACGCCTCCATAGCCGCAGCTGGATCGCGTTCGCCGAGCACCCGGTGGTACTCCGCGAGCGGCGGGGCGACCGGGGCCGCCGGGCCGCCGCCGAGTTCGGCGTAGGTGGCCAGGAGCGTCCGGCCGACGAGCGGCATCGACCAGCCATCGAGGAGCGCGTGGTGGTTGGTGAGCACCAGGCGGTGCTCGTCGGGGCCGAGGGTGAGCAGCAGGAACCGGATCAGCGGCGGGGTCGCCGGGTCGAACGGCCGCGCGAGTTCGGCGCGGCATTCGTCGTCGACCCGCTCCGGTGACACGCTCGCGTGCCGCCAGTCGAGCGACACCGCGGCAGGGATCACCTGGACGACTTCGCCCGCGTCCGTGGTGTGCAGGTGGACACGCAGCGCGGGATGCCGCCGCAGCACCTCCGCCGCGGCTTCGCGCATCCGGTCGGCGTCGAGTGCGCCGCTGAGCAGGGTCACGGCCTGCACCACGTAGACGTCCGTGTCGTCGTCACCGCGCGCCAGAGTGTGGAACGCGAGCCCGGTCTGCAGCGGGGTCGCGGGCAGGACGTCCTCGACGCGGCCACGGCGTTCCAGCGCGTCGATGTCGGCCTGGCCGAGGCCCACCAGCGGCAGATCCGACGGCGTGAGCCCACCACCGTCCGGGCCGATCCGGGCGGCATGCGCGGTCAGGGCTTCGAGCGCTCGCGACCAGGCTTCTTGCAGCGCCTCAACGCTTTCCACCGGTAGCACCGCACCGGCCGCGGTCCATTCGACGGCGAGCCGGGCTCGGCCGTCCTCGCGGACGAAGCAGTTCAGCGCCAGGACTTGGTCCAGCGACTTGCCCTCGGGCTCGGTCACCGCGAACGGGTCTTCTGCCGGCAACCGCCAGCCGGTGCCGGGTAGCGCGGCGAACCGGCCGAGGTAGTTCAGGACGACGTCCGGCGGCGGGATGGCGGCGAGTTCGTCCCGGGTGAGCGGGTCGAGGTACCGGAGGACGCCGAAGCCGACACCGTTGTCCGGCACGGCGCGTTTGGCCTCTTTCGTGGCCCGCAGCAGCTTTCCGGCCGCGTCGCCGCCCGCGAGCGCGTTGGCGAAATCCGTGGTCGCGGCCACGGCGGTGGCGGGGACGCGCAGCGGATGCTCGGCGGTGAACCAGCCGACGGTGCGGGACAGGTCCAAGCCGTTCTGGTCCCGGCCGTGTCCTTCGAGGGACACGGTTTCGGCCTCGACCGGGGAATCTCGCCACGACCGGAGGGCCAGCACGAGCGCGGCGAGCAGGACGTCGTCCGGTCCGGCGCGGTAGGCCGTCGGGAGACTGGTGAGTACCGCCTCGGTCTGCTCCGGCGAGGCGAGGGTGACCGAACGTCGCGCGGTCGCGACCGTGTCGACGGTCCGGTCGAGCGGCCGGTCACCGAGACGCGGTCCGTCGAGCGCGCCACGCCAGTGGCCGAGTTCGCCGCGCCGCGCGCCGGAAGTCCCTTGTTCGGCGAGGCGGAGCGCGTGCCGCCGCCACGACGTCCCCACCGGTTCGAGCTGTCCCCCTGCGCAAGCCGCGTACAGGTCCGGCAGGAGAACCCGCCAGGAGACGCCGTCGATCGCCAGGTGGTGGACCACGATGACCAGGTGATCCGGCAGCCGGGCGACCTTGAGCACACCGCTCCGGAGATCGAGCGAGTCCGCGAGCGCCGCCGCGACCTCGGCCGGATCGCCCGTCGTTTCGGTGACCACGTCGGTCGCCTTCACCGCGCCACGTTCGCGCACCCGCATTTCGTCCTCTAAACGCAGCCGGAGGGCGTCGTGGTGGTCCAGGACCGTTTGCACGCCGTCGACCAACAAGCCGGGTGGCAGATCCTCGTCGAGCCGGATCGCGGTCCATTGGGTGTATCCGGCGATGGTCGCGACGTCCGGATGCGGGTCGAGCAGGGCCCTGGCGATCGGCGGGGCGGGCACCTCGCCGATCGGCTCGTCCGGCGGAACCGCCGGGCCGCCGATCTCGGCGCTCGCCGCGGCCAGCGCCTCGAAACTGCGCCGGGCCAGCAGGTCACGCGGCCGCAGGTCGAGGCCGTGCGCGCGCAGCCTGCTGCTGACGCTGATCGCGGTGATGCTGTCGCCGCCGAGTGCGAAGAAGTCGTCGTCGACGGCGACCTCTTCGACGCCGATCACCTCGGCGATGGTCGCGCACAGCAGGCGTTCGCGGTCGGTGGCCGCGACCCGGCCTGCCGCCGCACGCGGGGCGGGCAGCGCGGCCCGGTCGATCTTCCCGTTGGAGGTCAAGGGAAGCGTGTCGAGTACGACCACCGCCGCGGGGACGAGATGCTCCGGCATCCGCCCGGCGAGTTCCGCGCGAACGTCGTCCGGAACGACCTCTCCGACGACATATCCGATGAGCCGCGGTCCGCGCACGGCGGCGGCCGCCGCACGCACTCCGGGCACGGCGGCCAGCGCGGCCTCGACCTCGCCCAGTTCGACGCGGTGGCCGCGGACCTTCACCTGTCCGTCGCGGCGGCCCAGGTACTCCAGCCCGCGGCCGGGCACCCAGCGCGCGAGGTCGCCGGTGCGGTACATCCGGTCGCCGGGCGCGCCGAACGGGTCGGCGACGAACCGCTCGGCGGTCGCAGCGGGACGTCCGAGATAGCCGCGCGCCAGGTGCGGTCCGGCGAGGTACAGCTCACCCGGGGTTCCGGCGGGCACCGGACGCAGCGCGGCGTCGAGCACCCGCACCGCCGTACCGGGTACCGCGGTCCCGATCGTCGGTTCCCCGTCGTCCAGCCAGGATCCGGCACCGTCCACAGTGGCCTCGGTCGGGCCGTACATGTTGCGGGCACGGACACCGGACCGCACGACCCGGTGCCACAGCGCGGGCGGGGTCGCCTCGCCGCCGAGGACGAGCAGCGCGGGTGGGTGCGTGCCGTCGAGTAGTCCGGCGTCGACGAGCGGAGCGGCCATCGACGGCGTGGTGTCGACGACGTCGATCCGGTCACGCGCGAACGCGGCCAGCAGAGCGTCGGCGTCCCGGGCGATGTCGGTGCCGTAGACGTGGAGTTCGTGCCCGAACAGCAGCCACATCAGCTGATCGAGTGCGGAATCGAAGGCGAACGAGTACGTGTGCGCGACCCGCAATCGCCTGCCGGCGGCGCGTTCGGTTTCGGCGACCGTGGTCGCGCGGTGGTGACGCAGCAGTGTCGCCAGCCCGCCGACCCGGCCGAGCACCCCCTTGGGGCGGCCGGTCGAACCGGAGGTGAAGATGACGTACGCGAGGTGTTCCGGATGGCGCTCCAGGACGAGCGGCGACGCGTCCACTGTGGACAGATTGGTCTCGTTCAGCAGCAGGTGTGGCCCCGGCATGATCTCCGCGTCCGCGGCCACAGTGAGCACCGCGCCGGCTTCGGCGGCAAGTTCCCGCAGCCGTTCGACGGGATGGGCGAGGTCCAGCGGCAGGAACGCGGCCCCCGCGTCGAGCACCGCCAGCAGGGCGACGACGAGATCAGCCGACCGCGGCAGGGCCAGCGCGACGAGGTCGTCAGGCCCGACGCCACGCGCCCGCAACACCCGCGCCAGCCGGTGCACACGCTCGGCGAGTTCGCCGCCGGTCAGCCGTTCGGCACCGGACACCAACGCCATCCGGTCCGGGTCGAGTCCGGCCAGCAGTTCCGGCACACCAACGAGTTCACCGGACGGCTCAGGCGTCGACCACGCCGCCAGCAGAGCGTCCCGCTCCCCCGCCGGGACCAGGTCCGCGCCGCCGACCACCGGGCCGTCCGACTCGGTCAACTCAGTGATCAGGCAGCGCAGCGCGGTCAGCTTGGCGTCGACGGCGGCCTGGTCGTGGGTCCGCGCGTCGACCTCGAAACCGAGCAGCAGCCCGCCGTCCGAGGTCGGGAGCACGGACAGGCCCATGTCCTCGGGCGGTCCGCCCGCGACGTTGCGCATGGTGCCGTGGGCGCCCGCGAAGTCGAGCTTCAGGTCGAAGGCCTTGAGGTTGATGCCCCGGCCGTGCAGCAGCGCCCCCGCGCCGGGCACCGCCAGATCCTGCGGCAGGTCCTCACCGCGATACCGCTGGTGCGTACGCATCTCCTTCAGCGCGCCCGCGACCCGCGCGGTCAGCTCGGCCGCCGAATCCTTCGGGAGCACCGTGACCCGCAGCGGCAGCACGTTGACCGCCATCGCCGGAGTCCGCAGCGCGGCGCCTTCGCGGCACATCAACGGCATCGCGAACACGACGTCGCTCCAGCCGAGCACGCGGTGCAGGAAGGCCGCGTAGCAGGCGATCAGCGCGTCGCCCCAGGTCGTTCCGGCGCGTTTGCCCAGCTCTCGCAACCGGGCCAGGTCGGAAGCGGGCAAGACCGAACGGGCGGTCACCGTGCTTTCGGGAGGCCCCGACGCGCCACTGCCGTCGTCGATATCCGGCAACGGCGTGAATCGCTCGCGCCAGTACTCCCGGTCCTGCTCGAACCGTTCGCTCTCGCGATATGAGCGGTCGGCCTCGACGAGATCGGCGAACCGCGCGAACGTCGAGGGCGGCACGTCCTTGCCCAGGACCGAAGCGGTGTAGCGAGCAGCCGTCCGGCGCGCGAGCATCGCCGCGGTATAGCCGTCGAACACGAGATGGTGCCCGAGCTGGGTGAACCACACGTGCGACTCGGAAAGCTGCAGCACGAGATGGGCGAACAGCGGCCGGTCCACCATGTCGCGGCACGCCTCGGCGACCCGGCGGCGTTCGGCCTCGACCCGTGTGTGCGCCGCAGCCAGCGGATCGGCCTCACCGCGCAGATCCACCACCGCGGGCGACGGCACCGGCTCGTCCGACACCGCTTGGCGAGGCCCGTCCGGTGTCTCGAAGACCCGTAACCGCAGGCTGTCGGCCTCCTCGGTGGTGGCCCGGATCGCCTCGGTCAGCGCGCCGACGTCGACCGGCCGGTCACCGACGATCTCGATCACGTCGCCGACGACGTAGTACGGCGAGTCGGGTTCGAGCCGCTGCGCGGTCCAAATGCCCAACTGGGCTCCGGTGAGACTCAGCATGAGGGCACCACCATCGGGGTTCCGGTCACCGGGTCGGGTACGACGACACTGTGCAGATCGAAGACCTCCTTCATCAGCGCGGCGTCGACGATGTCGGCGGGCGTGCCTTCCGCCACGATCCGGCCGTCCCGCAACGCGACGAGGTGATCGGCGTAGCGACACGCCTGGTTGATGTCGTGCAGGACGGCGATCACCGTGCGGCCCTCGTCGCGCAGACGCGCCAGCAACCCCAGCAACTGGTACTGATGCGCGATGTCGAGGAACGACGTCGGCTCGTCGAGCAGCAGGTACGGCGTCTTCTGCGCCAGCACGAGCGCCACCCACACGCGCTGACGCTGTCCGCCGGACAGCTCTTGCACCGGCCGGTCGGCCAGTCCCGCCACCCCGGCCGCGGTCATCGCGTCGAGTACCGCGCCTTCGTCCTCTTCGGACCACGACGCGAACAGCGACTGGTGCGGGAACCGGCCGCGTGCGACCAGCTGACGGACACGGACGTCCTCCGGCGCGACGGGATCCTGCGGCAGGAAACCGAGTTCCCGCGCCAAACCCTTGCCGTGGAAGGAACCGAGGTCCTTGCCGTCGAGCAGGACCTCGCCGTCGGACGGCCGCAGCAGCCGGACGAAGGCGCGCAGCAAGGTCGACTTGCCGCAGGCGTTCGGTCCGACGACGGCGGTGAACGCGCGGTCGGGCACGTCGAGGCTCAGCCGGGTCGACACGACCCGGTCGCCATAGCGCAGGGTCAGGTCCCGGGCGGTCAAGCGGGCACTCATGTGCGCCGCACCTCCTTGGTGAGCAGCCAGATCAGATAGCCGCCGCCAATCACGGTGCTGACCACACCGACCGGCAGCGCTTCCGGCGCGAGCAGCATCTGGGCGGCCAGGTCGGCGCCGGTCAGGAGAACGGCGCCGGTGAGGGCGGCGGGCAGCAGCGCGATACCGGGCGTGCGGGCCAGCCGCCGCCCGATCTGCGGTGCGGCCAGCGCGATGAACGCGATCGGCCCGGCGACGGCGGTGACCGTCGCCGTGCAGCCGACCCCGATCAGCACCAGCTGCAGCCGCAGCCGGTCCCAGCGGACCCCGGTGGTGACCGCCAGCGCGCCGCCGAGCGCGGCCTGGTGCAGCGCCGGTGCCCGGGTGGACAGCACCGTGAACAGCACCGTGAGCACCCCGAACGGGATGGCGACGTCGTCCCAGCCGACCCCGTTGAGCGAACCGGCGTTCCAGCCGACGGCCGCGATCGCGATCTCGAGTTCGGCGCGCAGCACGATCCACGAGTTCAACGCGGTGAGCATCGCGTTGATCGCGATCCCGATGACGATCAGCCGCAGCCCGGAAAGGCCGCCCCCGAGCGACAACGCGTAGACGAGCGCCGCCGTGACCACGCCGCCGAGCACCGAACCGATCGTCAGCTGCGTCGACGTCCCCGACAACACGGTGATCGCGAACAGCGCGCCGGTATAGGCACCGGCGTCCAGGCCGATGACGTCCGGGCTGCCGAGCGGATTGCGGGTGACGTTCTGGAAGATCGCGCCCGCCAGCCCGAGCGCGGCACCGAACACCAGCCCGGCCAGCACCCGCGGCAGCCGCCATTCCCGGATGACCACCCCCGGGCCGCCACCGGATCCGGTCAGCGCGGCGAACACGCGGGCGGGACTCGCCCACGCCGCGCCGTAACAGAGCCCGAGCAGCGTCAGGCAGGCGATGACCACGACCATCGCCGCGAGGAACCACAGGGTGCGGCGTTCCAGCCGGGCGGAGAACCGCCCGCGCCGCAGGACGAGTGCGTTCACAGCGGCGCCGCCCCGTATTTGCGGACGGCCCAGATCAGCACCGGGCCGCCGAGGAACGCGGTCACGATGGCGACCGGTACCTCGCCGGTCGGCAACAGGACCCGGGAGCCGATGTCCGCTGCGAGCATCAGGACCGGGCCGAGCAGCGCGGCGAACGCGACCAGCCACGGGATCGACGCGCCCGCCACCCGACGGGCCAGATGCGGCACGATCAGCCCCACGAACAGGATCGGCCCGGCCAGCGCGGTGGCCGCACCCGCCATCAGCGTGATCAGCAGCAGGGTGATCGCCCGGACGCGGGCGACGTTCGCGCCGAGGGTGTGCGCGACCGTCTCGCCGAGCGCGATGGCGTTCAGCTGACGGCTCACCGCGAACGCGCCCAGCAGCGACAGGCCGATGATGACCAGCGGCACCGTCGTCGGGGCCTGCTCGCGACCGGCAAGCGACCCCACCGACCAGAACCGGTAGACGTCGAAGGTGTCCGGGAACAGCAGGCGCAGGCCGAGGGTCAGGCCGAGCAGCACGGCGCTCAACGCGGTCCCGGCCAGCACCAGCCGCAGCGGTGACCGGCGTCCGACCGCGGACACCAGCACCGCGGCGCCCGCCGCGCCCAGCACCGCCAGGCCCAGTTCGGCGGGTGCCGAGGCGGCGAGGCCGAGCGCCGAACCCACCGCGATGGCGAATCCGGCGCCCGCGGTCACGCCGAGCACCCCCGGTTCGGCCAAGGCGTTGCGGGACAACGCCTGCACGAGCACTCCCCCGACCGCCAAGGCCGCGCCGACGCCGACCGCCAGTACCGCCCTCGGCGTCCGGATGTCCAGGACCACCGCCCGGTCACTCGGATTCCCTTCGCCCAGCAGGGCGCGCACGACCTCACCGGGGGCGATGGCGTGCGCGCCGACGCCGACGCTCAGCACGGCGACCACGACGAGCCCGAGCAGTGCGGCGCCCAGCAGCGCGGACCGCCCGGTGGTGGTCACTGCTTGAGCAGCGGCGCGAACGCCTGGTCGACAGCGTCCAAAGTGGACGTCGCGGCGCGGTAGGTGGCGGCCTCGGTGTAGCGGAACGGATAGACCTTGCCCGCCTTCACCGCGGGGAGTTCCTTCCACAGCGGCGAGTCGAGGACGTACCTGACCGGCGCGGGGACGGCACCGTCGGCACTGACCGAGTAGGTGATCGCGTCGGCCTCGGCGAACGCGCTGGACAGCTCTTCGATCGACGGGTACTCGCTGACGTCCTTGGAGCCGCCGCCCTTGACTTTGACCTGGCCGTAGTAGGTGGCGCCGACGTCCTGCGCGATGTTGGTGCCCCAGGAACCGTTGAACTCGCGCTGGAAGTTGCCCTTGGCGACCTCGCCGTACGCACCGACATGGCCCAGCTTCAGTTGCGGCAGCACAGCCTTGTACTTCTCGGCCAACCCCTTGGCCTTGGTCTCGTACGCGGTCTTGATGGCGTCGAACCCGGCGGTCGCGCCGGCGGCGTCGGCCTGCTTACGGGACAGCTCACGCCACATCGACGGCACGGACGGGCCGATGGCCACGACCGGGGCGATCGCTTCGAGGCGCTTGATGTCGATGTCGGCGAGCACCGGCTTCGGTACGCCGATGACGATGAGGTCCGGATCGGCCTGCGCGATCGCCTCGTAGTTCGTCTCCGACGCCGACTCGCCCGCGACCTTCGCCAGCTCGTCGTACTTCTTGCGCTCCTGCTCGTTGAACAGCGGGATGCCGCGCTTCCAGCTGGACACCCCGACCAGCGGAGCGCCCGCTTCGAGCAGGGCGGGCACCGCGTAGCCGGTGGCGATGACCCGCTTCGGTGAGACCGGGATGGTGATCTGCCCGTTGTCGGCGGCGAACACCCGGGTCTGGCCGCCGTCCCCCGCCTGCACGGTGTCGCCGGAACCGCAGGCGGTCGCCGCGGTGACGACGGTGAGAGCGAACGCCATCGCCCCGGTGAGACGGCGAGTTCTGGTGGTGCGCATGGATTTCCTCGTTCTTCGCTGAGTGGGGATCAGTGGTCGTGGTCGTCGTCGAAGTCCGCGACTCCGCGTTTCCAGTAGCCGGTCACGTCGTGGTCGTCCTTGCCGAGACCGAGGTCGTTCTTGAGCCAGCGGCGCAAGGGCTTGATCTGCCCGGCTTCCCCGGCGACCCAGGCGTAAAGCCGTTGCCCTGCCGGGACTTCGATCGTGCGGACGGCACGCGCGAGCAGCTCGGAGTCGCCCGGCGCGGCACCGTCTCGGTGCAGCCAGTGCACTTCGACGTCTTCGGGCGCGGACAGCTCGATCTCTTCGCTCGCGTCGGCGACCTCGATGAACGCCCAGCCCGCAGCGGTGCGGGGCAGTTCTTGGAGCCAGCGCGCGATCGCGGGTAATGCGGTGAGATCACCGGCGAGCAGGTAGCGGTCGTAGGTGTGCGGCACGATCAGCCCACCCGGCGGTCCGGCGACGTGCACCGGCGTGCCCGGCGAGACGGCCTTGGCCCAGCCGGAGCCGAGCCCGCCGTCGTGCAGTGCCACGTCGAGATCGAGTTCCCCGGAAACGGGGTCGTACCGGCGGACCGTGTACTCCCGCGACGTCGGCGACGGCTTCGGCCAGCGCAACATGTCGCCGTCCTGTTCCGGCAACCGCGGCTCCGGGTCGACCTCCGGGAACAGCACTTTGACGTGTTCGTCGGGTGAATGCGCCTCGAACCCCGCCGTTCCCGGGCCGCCGAGGGTGACGCGCAGCAGCCCGGAGCCGATCATCGTGGTCCGCACGACTTCGGCCCGCCGGACGCGGATGGGGTACGGGACCTTCTCCGCGTGTTCACCCGCGCGCACCTCGGCGATGCGTTCGAGGTGGCGGTGGCGGTGGTCGGCGCGGCTCACGCGGTGTTCCCGGTGAGGATCTTCGTCCAGTGACCCAGCGTCGGCTGTTCGGCGAGGTCGGCGAACTCGAGGGTGTCCGCGCCTTCGGAGCGCCACTGTTCGACCAGGCCCATGATCCGCATCGAGTCGAGGCCGAGGTCGGTCAGCTCGGTTTCCGGCGTCAGCTCGGCCGGGTCGCAGCCGAGCAGTTCGGCGACGTCGGCGTGGATCTTCGCTGTGGTGAGGCTCATTACCGGGCTCCGGCGTGGATCGGGGCCAGCGCGGCGAGCGCGGCGGCCGTGGTGGTGAGTGCGCCGCAGCGCTGGGCGACGTACTCGCAGGCCTGGTCGTGCCGTTCGCGGGAGAAGTCCGCGACGGCGTCGCCGACCAGGAACGGCTGGATGTCGCGCATGAACGCCTCGACGGCGGTGGCCTGGCAGCCGATATGCGCGTAGACGCCGGTGATCAGCAGCTGGTCCCGGCCGGCTTCGGCGAGCTGTTCGGTGAACGTGCTGCGCTGGAACGCGCTGTAGCGCCACTTCGTCAGGACGGTGTCGCCCGGTTTCGGTGCGAGTCCGGGCACCACGTCCGCGGCCGAGGGGTCGTCGTCGATGACCGCGCCGATGCCGTCGCCCCAGAATTCGGTGAGCAGACCGCGGTCCTCGGCGGCCTGGTGGCCGGGCTGCGCGGTGTAGAACACCGGCACCCCCGCCACGCGGGCGGCGTCGGCGAGCGCGGCGATGTTCGCGATCATCTCCGGGATCGGGGATCCCTCGTACGGCGCGAGGAAGTACCGCTGCGCGTCGTGCACCAGCAGCGCGGCGCGGGCGGGGTCGGGTTTCCAGCCGACCCGTCCGGCGGGCAACTCGGCCTCCGTCGGCAGGGGGTACGGCGGGATCTTGGGCAGTGACACGTTCACTTCTCCTTCGCCAGGGCGGCCAGTGCCGCCCGCAGCTCGCGTTTGCTGGTCTTTCCGACGCCGGTCACCGGGAACTCCGGCACCACCTGGACCAGATCGGGCACCTTGAACGCCGCCACCCCACGCTCACGCACGAACCGGCGCAGCTCGGCCGCGCCGGGTTCGGCGCCTCCCGGATCGGGCACCGCGACGACGTAGGCGCAGGTGCGCTCGCCCAGGTACGGGTCCGGCACCGCGACGACGGCGGCGTCGAGCACACCGGGGTGGGCCATCAAATGGTTCTCGACCTCTTCCGCGGCCACCTTTTCGCCGCCGCGGTTGATCTGTTCCTTGGCCCGGCCGACCACTTCCAGATGCCCGGACGGATGCTGGCGCACCAGATCTCCCGTGCGGTAGAAGCCGTCTTCGGTGAACGCGGTCTCGTTGTGCTCGGTGGCGCGGAAGTAGCCGCGGATCGTGTACGGGCCGCGGGTGAGCAGTGCGCCGATCTCACCGGGCGCGACGATGTCGTCCGAAGTGGACAGTGGGTCGTCCGGGTTCACGACGCGGATCTCGTCGTCCGGCGAGATCGGCCGACCTTGCGTGGCGAGGACGTACTCGTCCGGATCGTCGAGCCGGGTGTAGCAGACCAGTCCCTCGGCCATGCCGAACACCTGTTGCAGACGGCAGCCCAGCGCGGGCCCGATCTTCTCCGCCAACTCACGGGCGCATTTGGCACCACCGACCAGCACTACGTCCAAAGAGGACAGATCGCGGGTGGTCCTCGTGGCGGCTTGCGTCCACGCGGCGGCCAGCGGCGGCACGAGTCCGGTGATCGTCACGCCTTCGGCCTCAATCAGCCGGAACGCGGTGTCGGCGTCCGGACGCGGCGCGAACACCGTGGCCGCGCCCGCGTGCAGCGCGCCGAGCAAACCCGGCGAACTGAGCGGGAAGTTGTGCGCGACCGGCAACGCGGCGAGGTACACGCTTTCCGGGCGCAAGCCGCAGATCCGCGCGCTTTCCCGGACGCTGTAGAGGTAGTCGTCGTGCGTGCGCGGGATCAGCTTGGGCAGCCCGGTGCTGCCGCCGGACAGCTGGAGGAACGCGACACCGGCGGGATCCGGATCCGGCAGGGCTCGCGGAGTGGTCGCTTCGAGTGCGGCGAATTCCTCCGTGCCGACGACGAAGACCTCCCGTACCGACGGGACTTCGGCCGCGACCGCGTGCGCCATGGCCGCGTGGTCGAACCGTTCGTGCTCGCCGACGGTCAGGATCGCCACGGCCTCGCTCTGTTCGGCGAAGTGCCGCAGTTCGCTGATCCGGTGCGCGGGCAGGGCGAACACCGGCAGCGCACCGGCGCGCCACAGTCCGAACACGACGGACGCGAACTCCGGCACGTTCGGCAGTTGGACGACGACGCGGTCGCCCGCCTCGATTCCGGCTCCGGCGAACCCGGCGGCGAGCCGGTGCGCCCGCTCGTCGAGTTCCGTGAAGCTCCAGCGCGCGGACTCGCCGATCACGGCGGGACGTTCGGCGTAGGCCTCGGCGAGGCTGGTCAGCAGCTTGCCGAAAGTCTGGCCGCGCCAGTATCCCGAAACCCGGT
Organism: Amycolatopsis sp. NPDC039088; assembly: GCF_055598845.1. Lineage (NCBI taxonomy): Bacteria > Bacillati > Actinomycetota > Actinomycetes > Pseudonocardiales > Pseudonocardiaceae > Amycolatopsis > Amycolatopsis sp. NPDC039088. Next base: position 246,864 of record NZ_JBVKAE010000003.1, read on the forward strand.
ACCGCGCGGCGGTTTCGGGCGGCCATGGCACGTGATCCGGGCTCACGCCACGCCCTCCAGCCCCAGCGCGCGCAGCATGGTGCCGAACTTCGCGCCGGTCTCGGCGAGTTCCGCTTCCGGATCGGAACCGGCCACCACCCCGGCGCCGGCGAACAGCCGCACGGTCCGGTCGCGGACCTCGGCGCAGCGGATGGTGACCACCCATTCGCCGTCCCCGTCCGGATCGGTCCAGCCGACCAATCCCGCGTAGTAGCCGCGGTCTTCAGGTTCGAGCGTGGCGATGGTGTCGCGGGCGAGCCCGGTGGGAACGCCGCAGACGGCGGGGGTCGGATGCAGTGCTTCCGCGAGCCCGAGCGCGGACGAACCGGCGTCGCCCGGGTCGGCGAGCCGTCCGCTGATCCGAGTGGAGAGGTGCCACATCGTTGGCGTGCCGATCACTTCGGGTTCGGCGGGCACGTCGAGGTCGACGCAGAACCGGCCCAGCACTTCCGCCACCTGAGCGGTGACGTGAGCGTGTTCGGCACGGTCCTTTTCGGACCCCAGAAGCTCGCTGATCCGGCGGGCGTTCTCGGCGTCGTCTGCCACTCGCGGACGCGAACCGGCCAGCGGGTTTGCCGTGACGATCCGGCCGCGGCGCGAGATCAGCAGTTCCGGGCTCGCGCCGATCAGCGTGCGCGGCGCGGGATCCCCTGGCGCGCTGACGTCGACGGCGAACGCGTGTGCCGCCGGGTCGGCGTGCACGAGGCGGGCCAGCAGGCGAGGTACCGCGACGGGGTCTCCGCCGGTGACGTCGAGACAGCGGGCCAGCACGATCTTGCGCAGGTCACCGTCGCGGATCTCGTCCAGCGCCTTGGCGACGGCAGTGGTGTAGACCTCCGGCGCGGGGCGCGGCGACACCGACCAGTTCCCACCGAGCGGTGCGACCGGGCCGCTCTTCCTCGGTGGTCCGGCCCGGCGCACCACGGCGGGGACCACCAGGCTGCTCGGGGCGTCGGGCCGGAACCCGATCGCCCCGGCCACCACGGGCTCGGCCACTCCCGCCACGAGGGCGGCGTCGAGGACTTCGGCGGCGACACGGGCACGCCTGCCCGGCGCCGCATGGACCGGGGAATACACCCCGTCGGCGAGCAACGATCCTCGAGCGGACGAGTAGTAGAACGATCCGGGCAGGTACGCCGCCAGCAGATCGGCCGCCTGGTGGACCGGCCTCGGCCGAGCCGGTGCGGGTGAGGACACGACTGAATTCCCTTTCGCGAATACCACTGACCAGGTCGGCCCACTTGAGGTGCGTCAGTGCCTTGAGCCGACGCGGAAAGCAACCCCCGGGACACACTTCTTCGGTTAGCCTAACCTAATCATACGGACCCGAAAAGTCTTCGTTGCGTCATCGAGATCACGCGCGGAGCGTGGCGCCGCCGTCGACGTAGAGGTTCTGCATCGTGATGTGCCGCGCGCGATCGGAGGCCAGAAACAGGACAGCGTCGGCGATATCGGCGGGATCGGCTATCCGACCCAGCGGTATGCCGACACGGTATTGCCCGGCATTTCCCGCTATGACGCGATCCGCGCCGTTCTCGTCCGTCCACAGTAGACGTTGCATGTCGGTGTCGGTCGAACCGGGCGAGACGATGTTGCACCGGATGCCCGAGCCGGCGAGTTCAAGCCCGAGGCAGCGGGTCAGCATCGTCGCCGCGGCCTTCGAGGCGGCATAGGCGGCCATCCCGGTCCTCGGAACACCCGCGGCGTTCGACCCCACCGTCACCAGCACACCGCTCCGTCGGGGCACCATGCGACGGGAGATCTCGCGGAGCACGGTGAACACGCCGGTGGAGTTGACCGCGAAGGTCGCCGCCCAGTCCTCGTCACTGGTCTCGCACACCGAACCCGGTTTCAGCACACCCGCGACCGAAGCCCCGATCCCGATCGGCCCGAGTTCGCGTTCGATTTCGCCGACCACGCGCGCGACAGCCGTCGGATCCCCGACGTCCGCGACGTACGAGGTCACCCCATCCCGGGACGGTCCTTCCGCCAGGTCCACCGCCGCCACGATCGCGCCCGCCCCGGCGAGCCCGTCCACGACGGCCGCCCCGATCCCGCGCGCGCCTCCGGTGACGAACGCGACCTTGCCCTCGATCCCTTCCACGCCACAACCACCCCACGTCTGTTTGCTTAGCCTTGCCTAAGCTAGCCGGATGATCCGGACAAAGCGAGGGACCGGCACCGGTGATTCAGACCACTCGCGGTCTGAGCCGCGCTTTCCTAGCAGGACAGCGGACCACGGGCGCTTCCCCCGCCGCGCAGAGTGATCCGCTCGTTGCCGCCGAGCGAATCCCTGGCGGTGCACACGATCTGGTCGACGGCGCGAGCCGACAGTCCGGCGACTCCGATCGAGAGAGTCACCGTGACCGCGTCCGGACCCACGGCCTGGCCGAGAACCGCGGTGCCGGGCGGGACCTCGGTGGTGTAACCCCGTCCCCGTTCGTTGTCGTCCGGCCCGGCGGCGAGCAGCTCGATCGCGTGTCCCGGGCCGGCGTCTTCGGCGAGCGGGCGCGGCACCCGCACCGGTTCCCCGCCGGACAAGCGGCGGCGACCGTGGACGGCATGAAGGAATTCGTTCTCGCGGCGATCACCCGCGTCCTCGCGGTACTGCTGCTGATCCCGGCGTGGTCGCGCTCCCCCGGCCGCGCCCGCCGTCTCGCCTGCGGATGGGCGCTGTCGTTGCGCTTCCCCGCCGAGAACCTCGCCGGGCTCACCGGCGGGACACCGGCCGCGTTCACCGCCGCCAGGACCGAGGCGTTCTGGCGGCACCGCACGTTGATCGGCCTCACCTCGGGGCACCGCGACGCCGCCGAGCAGCATCACCTGTTCCTCTCCGAGATCGCGTCGGAACGGGCGATCCCGAAGCAGGTTCTGCCGGCGAAGGATTCGGCACATGTCCGGGGTACCGCGCTGGACATCCGGCTGCGCGAGGGCGCGCAGTGGCGGGAGGACCACGGTGCCCGCTTCGCGCTCTACCGGATCTACGACAATGAGTGGTGGCATTTCGAGTACCGGCCCGGGCCGGTTCCCCCTGTGCGCTTGCCGCATCCCGGCTGGCGGATGACACACTCGCCTGCCCGCGATTAGCCGGACCACCCACGAAGGAGCAGCCACCCCATGTCGCCCGTGCCCGCTGAAACCACCGCCGCGAGCACCCGGCGGCGATCAGCCCGCCTCGCCACCGAGGTGCTCGCCCCCTGGGTCTGGGTACTCCTGCTCCCGCTCGCCGTCGCCTGGCGAGTCACCTCGCATCACGTCGGCGAAACCCTGCTGTGGGGGCTGATCACCGGCGTCTTCGGCTCGATCCTGCCCATGGCGGTCATCGTCCGCGGCGCCAGGAAGGGACAGTGGGACAGCCACCACGTCACCGACCGGGCCGGACGCGTGATCCCCTTCGCCGCCTGTATCGGTTTCCTCGCCGTCGGCTTCGCCATCCTCATCATCGGCGACGGGCCCCGCGAACTGATCGCGCTCGCGGCCGCCGAACTCGTCTCCTTGATCGTCGCGGTGGCCATCACCTTCGGGCTCAAGTTCAAAGTGAGCATGCACGCGGCCGTCGCCGCCGGAGCCGTCGCCATCCTCGTACAGGTGTACAACCCCTGGTTCGCCCTTCTGTTACTCGGCGTGGGCTGGGTCTGCTGGTCCCGCGTCGAACTCAAGGACCACACCACGGCCGAAGTCTCGGTCGGAACCCTCGTCGGGCTCTTCGTGGGCGGTGGCGCCTACGCGGCCCTCGCCGCGGTCCTCATGTAGTGAAGGTGATCCGCGGGGCCAGCGCCGCCAGGAAATCGGCCGCGTCGAAGACCTCTCCGGCCGAGACGACGCCGGTCGCTTTGGTCCGGCCGTCGAGCACCCGCTGGACGGCCTCCACCACCAGCGGCGCCGTGATCGCGTAGATGTCCTGCCCCTGTGCGACGATCCGCCGTTCCGCGGCACCGGACCGCACGACGACGTCGACCACGAAGGTCTGTGAGGACGGGCCGTCCGTGGCGAGTGACGGCGTCTCGGGGGTCACCACCTCGCGGGCCGCGTTCACCGTCATGTAGGTGGTCACTTCGGGAATGTCGAGGTGACTCGGGACGGTGACGACGTCGGCCATCGTGAACTCGCCGAACACGGCACGGGTCCCGAGCGGCGCCGGGAAGTCCCAGTCCAGCTCTGGCAGCGCGTCGTCGCGGTGCTCGATCCGGCCACCCGAGAACCGGATCCGCTGCCCGCCGCGCCGCTCCCGCGACACCTTGCCCGCCGCACGGGTCCCTTCGGTCGGGTGCCAGCTGCTCAGCCCGTAGGCGATATGCGCCTCGTCGGCCGACGTCCAGTCGCCCATCGCCGCCGTGACCATCAGGTCGCCGAGGCCGCCGAAGAACGCCATCGCCGGGACCACCGTCGCTCCCTCGGCGCGGTCGCCGAAATCCGCGAAGGTGTCGATGTTGGCTTCGAGTTCCGCGGCCACGTCCAGATACGGCACGCCCGCCCGCAGTGCCGCTTCGATCACCGGAGCGGCGGTATCGGCGAACGGACCGGCGGCGTTGATCACCGCGTCCGCGCCTTCGAGTGCGCGATCGAGAGAGGCCGGGTCATCGACCGAGGCCTGCCTGATCTCGAGGCCGGGCCAAGGCAGGGCACGCAGTTTGGCTTCGTCCCGGCCCACGGCCAGCACGCCGATTCCCCGCTCGCGCAACTCCGCCACCACGAACCGCCCGGTGTGCCCGTAAGCCCCGAACACCGCGACGTCGTATCCCGTACCCATGAGTTCTCCTGCCCTCGACTGATCCACTGTGGACCATCCTGTCGGCGGAGACCGCTCGTCGACAGTGTCCGGAACGCCATCATGCGTACACTTTCGGACATGAGCACGATCGCCCTCGCCGCCACCGACGGGATGCTGCAGTTCGAGCTGTCCATCGCCAACGAGGTCTTCGGCACGGGCCTGCCGGGATTCACCGGCCCCTGGTACGAACTCACCGTCTGCGGTTCGGCCGCGGTCAAGGTCGGCCGGTTCCTCCTCGAACCGGACCACGGGCTCGACCGGCTCGCGCGCGCCGATACCGTCATCGTCCCCGGCTGGGCCGACATCGACGTCGACCCGCCCGCCGATCTCGTCGACGCGGTACGCGCCGCCCACGAAGCCGGCGCGCGGGTGGCGTCCCTCTGCACGGGCGCGTTCGTGCTGGCCGCCGCGGGTCTTCTCGACGGCCGCCGCGCGACGACGCATTGGGCGCACACCGACGTCCTCGCCGCCCGCCACCCCCTCGTGGAGGTCGATCCGGACGTCCTCTACGTCGACAACGGCAGCGTGCTCACCTCGGCGGGCAAGGCCGCGGCGATGGACCTGTGCCTGCACCTGGTCCGCTCCGACCACGGTTCGGCGATCGCGAACACCATCGCCCGCCGCCTGGTCGTCCCACCGCATCGTGCGGGCGGGCAGGCCCAGTTCGTCACCGCGCCGGTGCCCGCGCAGGACGGGCACCCGCTCGGCGACCTGCTCCCCTGGGTGACCGAACGGCTGGACCGGCCGCTGACCGTCGAAGATCTCGCCCGCCGCGCCAACATGAGTTCGCGCAACCTGGCGCGGCACTTCCGCTCGGCGACCGGGACGACGCCGCTGCGCTGGCTGCTGACCCAGCGCATCCGCCGCGCGCAGGAACTACTGGAGCGGACCGACGAGAGCGTCGACCTGATCGCGGAAGCCACCGGCATGGGCACCGCCGCGACCTTGCGTCGGCATTTCAACCAGACCGTCGGGGTGCCGCCGGACAGCTACCGGCGCACCTTCCGCGCTCGGGCTAGTGGATCCGCGCCGTGACCAGATCGGCGACGGCCGCCATCCCGGCTTCGTTCGGGTGGTAGGGAACGCGTCCCGGCGCGGTCGCGTACCGCTCCATCCACGGAACGGCGGCACAGGCGTCGTGGTGCGCGCTCACCGCGGCGGCCGGGATCAGGGTCGCCCGCTCGGTGCGGGCCGCTCGCCGGGTCGCGGCCGCCAACCGGTCCGCGACTTCGCGTTCGAAGGCCAGTTGCTCCGAGGTGAGCGGCACGCCGTCACAGGCGGGCGGCGTGCGCGGCACGATCGTCAGATAGTCGACGATCAGCACCCTGGCCCGCGGCGCGCGCCGGTGGACGGCCGCGATGACGGCGCCGATCTTCTCGTGCACCGTGGTGAGTGCCGTGCGCATGGCGTTCTGGTCGACCTGACCGCAGTTCGCGCCGCCGGTGTTCTGGCAGCCGTAGGTGAAGAGGCTGCCGACGTAGCCGACGTCGTTGCCGCCGATGGTGACCGTCACGAGCCGGGTGCCCGGGGTGACCGCCTCGATCTGCGGTGGCTGCCCGGCCTGTCCGGTGGTGAGGATGTTCGCGGTGGTGGCACCGCTGCAGGTCACGTCGGTGAGGGCCAGTCCGTGTTTCTCGGCGACGAGGCTCGCGTAGTTCTTGGTCGAACGTCCGCAGGCGGCCGGTGTTCCGGGCTGTTGCGGCGGGATTCCCGGTCCAGCCGCGAAAGAACTGCCCATGGCGACGTAGCGGGTGGCGTCGCCGGCTTGAGCGGGCGGTGTGGCCAGGAGAGCGAGCGCGACCGCGGCGACCACCGCGGCGGATATCCGTTTGACCATGTCGAACCCCTTATCTCGCGAAGGTGACCGGTTCCGATCCCGCGATGCCGTCGATGACACCGAGGGCGAGCAGATCTTCGGGACGTGGCTTCAGCTCGCCGGCGAGCGCGGGGATCTCCTCGGCGTCCCGTTTGAGGATTCCCGCCGCCAGTTCCGGTGCGATGACGGAGAAGCAGGCGTCCGGGGTGAGCCAGATCCGGTCCGCCGAGCAGAAGGCGAGCGCGCCACCCGACCCGCCTTCGCCGATCACCAGTGTCGTGATCGGCGTCCTCGCCGCCGCGACCGTGCCGAACAGTTCGGCGATGGCGTGTCCGATCCCGGCCTTCTCCGCGGCCGGATCGGCGGCCGCGCCCGGGGTGTCGACGAGGGTCAGCACCGGCAGGCCCAGCCGGTCGGCGAGCCGGATCAACCGGGTCGCGGTCCGGAAGCCGTCGGGCGTGGTCGCGGTCCCGGTCTGCGCCGCGAACGCGATCGACCGTCCGCCCCGGCCGCCGATTCCACAAAGGACACCATCGTCGGCGCCGCCTCGCAGGGTGACGCGGGCGTCGAAATGGTCATCGAGGTAGGCGGCCGCACGAGGCCGCTCCGCCGAGCGTGCGCGTTGGACGGCGTGCCAGCCGTCCCGCGCGGCTTCGAGGGAGCCGAGCGCCCGGGGCAGCTCGGCCGGACGGTTCCGGGAACCGCCGGTCAGGAGATCGAGCCAGACCTCCAGCCGGTCGGCGAGCGCGTCCTCGGTCACCAGTTCGTCGAGATATCCGGCCTCGTACTGGTTTTCCGCCGTGTAGGCGGGATCGTCGGCGTGGCGTTCTTCCCGCACGCGGCGACCGGCGAACCCGACCTGGGCACCGGGCACGGCGAGCACGACGTCGGCATCGGCGCCGAGGGACGCCCACACCCCGCCGGTGGTGGGATGCCGCACGACGGCGATATGCGGCAGGCCTTCTTCACGCACCAGCACCAGGTCTCGCGCGATGCGCTGAAGCTGCCGCAGGGCGGGAACGCCCTCCTGCATCCGCGTGCCACCCGTGGACAGCAGTGACACGACGGGCAAGCGGAGCTCGCGAGCCTGATCGAGCGCCTGCTCGATCAGCGCGCCGGTCCCGGTGCCGACCGAGCCACCGAGGAAGCCGAACTCGAAGCGGATCACCATGACCTCGTGGCCGCCGAACTTCGCGCGTTCGCAGACGACCGCCTCGTCCGTGCCCGTGCGTTCTCTCGCACGGGCCAGAGCGGCGCCGTACCCTTTCCAGCCCAGCGGGTCAGCCATGGAGCGCCCGCTTGAGAACCTTGCCCATCTCGTTGCGGGGCAACGCTTCCAGGTAATGGACCACCCGCGGTCGCTTGTGCGGGGACAGCAGACCGGCCACGTGGTCGGCGAGTTCGTCGGCCGTCGGCTTCACCCCGGCCGGGACGATCCAGGCGACGATACGCTCGCCGAGATCCTCGTCCGGCTCGCCGGTGACGGCCGCCTCGGCGACCCCGGGATGGTCCAGGAGCGCGTTCTCGATCTCGCCCGCGCCGATCTTGTAGCCACCGCTCTTGATCAGGTCGGTGGCGCGGCGGCCGACGATCCGCACGTAGCCGTCCGCGTCACGCACCGCCATGTCACCGGTGCGGAACCAACCGTCGTGCAACGCGGCTTCCGTGGCGTCCTGCCGGTTCAGGTAGCCGAGGAACAAATTCGGGCCGCGGACCTCGATCTCCCCCACCGTCTCACCGTCGACGGCGTCGAACGGAACTCCGGAGTCGTCGACCAGCCGCAGTTCGACACCGGGCACCGGCGGGCCGACCGCGCCGGGCCGCCGCTCCCCCGAGGCGCGGACACCGCAGTTCATCAGCGTCTCGGTCATGCCGTAGCGCTCGACCACGCGCTGTCCGGTCGCCGCGGCGATCCGCTCGTGATCGGTCGCGGGCAGGGCCGCGGAACCCGACACCAGCAGCCGCGCCGCACCCACTCCGGTGGCCAGCGCGGGATCGGCTTCACAGTCGGCCGCCAGCCGGTGGTACATCGTCGGGACGCCGAAGAGCATCGTGCCGTCACCGGCGAGTTCCTGCGCCGCGGCTTCACTGCTGAAGCGCCCGAGGTGGTGCAGCGAACCTCCCCGCCGCAGCGGGCCGACCACGCCCAGGATCAGGCCGTGCACGTGGAAAAGCGGGAGGGCGTGCACGAGGACGTCGGCGTCGGTCCAGTCCCAGATCTCCGCGAGCGCGTCGAGATTCGAGGCCACCGCCCGTCGCGGGAGCAGGACGCCCTTCGGCGGGCCGGTGGTCCCGGAGGTGTAGATGACGAACGCCGGGGTCTCCGGGTCGGGCTCGGCTCCTTGCCACGGCGTACCCGAGGCATCCAGGTCGACGTCGAGCCGTGACAGCGCCCCGAGTTCCGCGGGCAGCACCGTGTCCGGCTCGGCCAGCACCAGATCCGGCGCGCTGTCGGCGACGATATGCGCCAGTTCGCGCGATCCGGCCTTCGGGTTGATCGGCACCACCGGGACTCCGGCGGTCAGCGCCGCGACGATCGCGACACACGTCCGGAGGGTCGGTGTCGCCCACACCGCCACCCGCGTGCGGCCGGCCAACCCGATGGCCAGCGATCCCGCGACGGACGCGAGTTCGCCGTAGGTCAGGGATTCGGCGCCGAACCGCAGGGCGACGCGGTCCTTCTTCCCGGCGAACAGCATGAGTCTCCTCCTCAGCCCCAGTTGGGCACGACGAACACGAGCCAGGCGATCAGCGGCACGACGGCCACCACGAGCGCCCCGTACACCAGCAGCTGTTTGAAGAACTTGTCGCGGTCGATGTCCTTCGCGTTGGCGAGGACGAGCGCACCGTTGGTGGAGAAGGGACTGACGTCCACCATCGTCGCTGAGACCGCGAGGGCGGCGATCATGCCGACCGGCCCGATCGTGCCCTGCGCCAGGAACGGCACGGCGAGCGGGATGAGCGCGCCCATCAGCCCGACCGACGACGCGAACGCCGAGACCACGCCGCCGATGTAGCAGAGCAAAAGCGCGGCGAGCAGCGGGATCCCGACGGTGGTGACCGCGTTGCCCACGTAGTCGATGGTGCCGATCTCCTTCAGCACGGCCACATACGTCAGCACACCGCAGATCAGCAGCACGGTCGGCCAGGTGATCTCGGAGACGGCGGACCGGCTGGTCTTGGGCCATGCGACGCTCAGCAGGACGGCGACGGTGATGGCGGTCAAGCCCGGGTCGAGGTCGAAGACCAAGGTGCCGACCACGAGCGCGACCAGCCCGATCAGCGTCACGATCTTGGGGCCGTCCAAGGGAATGCGCTGCTCGTGCGGCAGCGGTTCCTCGTCGGCCTCCTCGGTGCCGGAAGCCGCTCCGGCCGTCACGGCCTGACGACGCCGCAGTTTGGTCCCGCCGAGGACGACGAAGAGGACTCCGGCGATGGCGAGGTTCATGAAGAGACTCGCCAGGAACAGCACCACGGGGCTGCCCGTGAGGTGGTTGCGTTCCACGATCCCGTTGACGATCGAGCCGTAGACGCTGATCGGCGAGAATCCACCGCCCTGCGCGCCGTGGACCACCATCGCCCCCATGAGCAGCGGGCTGATCTTGTAGCGGGCGGCGAAACCGAGCGCGATCGGCGCGACGATCGCGCAGGCCGCCGGGCTCACCGCGCCGATCGCGGTCAGCGCGCCGGTGACCACGAACATCACCCACGGGATGAGCGCGATCCGGCCGCCGACGAGCCGGACGGCCGCGGCCACCAGCCAGTCGGTGGTGCCGTTGGCCCTGGCGATGGCGAACAGATACGTGACCCCCACCAGCACCACGAAGATGTCACCGGGGAAACCGGCGAAGATGCCGTCAGTGTCCAGGCCGCCGGCGAGCGTGCCGACGAGGAACGCGCCGGCGAAGGCGAGCGCCCCCATGTTGACCGAGCGGGTCGTGGCGACGGCGAAGATCACCGCGAGGACGAGGATCGAGATCAGCTGGGCGGACATGACCGTCCTCCTTGACGGCGGGAGCCCCCTGGCGAATGGCCGAGTGGACTAGTGGCTGAGCCACTTTCCCTGTGACGGCGGCCACCTGTCAAGGCGCGAGTGGTAAATTGGCTGAGCCACTTCCGCAGTCCGACCGAAGGGGGATTCGTGCCGGAGGCGCTGAGCCGGTTGAACCGGGCGAAGCTCTACGAGCAGGTCGTCGAACGGATCAAGGCGCACGTCGAGGAATCCGGCATGCACGCGGGCGACAAGCTCCCCAGCGAACGTGACCTCGCCGAACGGCTCGGGGTCAGCCGCGCGTCGATCAAGCAGGCGATCGTCGTGCTCGAGGTGCAGGGACTGCTCGAATCCCGCCACGGCGGGGGCACTTACCTGCGCAACGATCATCTCGACGTCGAACCGGTCGACGAACTCGTGGCCCGCCGCCGCCGTCTGCCGGAAGTGCTCGAAGCCCGCGAAGCGATGGAGACCAAGCTCGCGGAACTGGCCGCGCTGCGCCGATCCGACGCCGATCTCGCCGCGATCGACGCGGCGCTGGCGTACATGGCGACCGAGATCGAGGGCGGCGGGCACGGCGCCGAAGGCGATCGCCGGTTCCACGAAGCGATCACCGCCGCCGCGAACAACAGCCTCCTCGCCGAATTCATGCGCTCGATCGACGCGCAGATCGCGGAAAGCCGCACCGAGTCACTGCGCCAGCCCGGCAGGCCGTCGCGATCGCTCAACCAGCACCACAAGATCGCGGACGCCATCCGGAACAACGACCCGAAGGCGGCCGCGAACGCGATGCGACGGCACGTCCAGACCGTGAGCAAGGTCCGGCTGCTGAGCTGGGATCCGCAGAGCGATTAGCGCGCGAGCGCCTTGGCCAGCCTCCGCAGACCTTCCGCGATCGTCTCGGGCGCGTGCGCGGCGAACGAGAGCCGCAACGCCGACCGATCCGGCTCCCCCACCTGGAACGCCGAGCCGGGCACGAAGGCGACGTCGTACCGCAGCGCCTCCGGAAGCAGCAGGTCGGCGTCCCTGCCGTCGGGCAAGGTGACCCACAGGAACATCCCGCCGTCGGGGTCGGTCCACGTGGTCCCCGGCGGGGTGATCGCGGGCAGTTCGGCCAGCATGGCGTCCCGGCGAACGCGATAGGTCTCGCACAGCCGCCGCACGTGCGCGTCGAGATCCGCGGCCGCCAGGTATTCGGCCGCGGCCGCCTGGTCGATGGTGGAGGTGTGCAGATCGCTCGCCTGCTTCAGGATCGCGACCCGGCGCAGGAGTTCCCGCGGTGCCCGGAGCCAGCCCAGCCGCATACCGGGCGCGATCACCTTCGAGAAGCTGCCGAGGTAGATCGAACGTCCGGCGAGTTCCGGCCGCGCCGACATCGGTTCTTCGCGTTCACCGCGGTAACGGAGTTCGTGGTACGGATCGTCCTCGACAAGCCAGAACCCGTGACGAGCGATCACTTCCGCGAGCGCGCGACGGCGTCCGGGGGTGACCGTGCGGCCGGACGGATTGGAGAAGGTCGGGACGAGGTACAGCAGCGAAGGCCGTTCCCTGGCCGCGATCTCGTCCAGTGCCGCCGGGTCGATCCCCTCCTCGTCACCGGGAACGGGCACGATCCGGGCCTCGGCGAGCTGGAAGCACTGCAGGGCCGACAGGTACACCGGCTCTTCCACCAGCACCACGGCGCCGGGGTCGAGCAACGCGGTGCTCAGCAACTGCAGGCCCTGCTGCGAACCGGTGGTGACCAGCAGATCGTCCACAGTGGTCGGGAGCCCGCGTCCGGCCAGCCGCCCGGCGAGCAGTTCGCGCAGGCGCGGGTTTCCTTCCGTGGGCGAGTACTGCAGGGCGCGGCGGGCGGACTCGTCGGCGAGTGTCCGGTCGAAGGCGGCGCGGAGGCCGTCCACATCGAACAGTTCGGGGGCGGGAACGCCACCGGCGAAGGAGATCACGCCGGGGCGGGCGGTGAGCGCGAGCAGATCGCGCACGGGGGAACTGGTGACGCCGTCCATACGACGGGCGAGGGGAAGAGACATGAAGGCTCCTCGGGAGAAACGGGCGGCTCCAGTGCAGCGGCCGGGGATCTTCCCGCGCGAGCAAGCAACTTCCGTCAGGATATCAGCCCGACCGGGCTAAACTCGACCTTGTGCCACTCGTCGAAATCACCTACGCGCCTCATCTTCCCGAAGCCAAGTTGCGTGAGCTGGGCTCGGTTCTGCCGCATCTCGTTTCCGTCGCGGTGGAGTGCCCTGAAGAGCCCTACGACGGCGATCTCCAACCCGGCGATGTCGAGCTGCGCTTCCGTCGGCCAGGCCCGTTCGACCGCTTCGGGCTGGATCTCCTGGTCGAGGTCCGGTCCAAGTGGTTCCCGAGCCGGGCCGACAACCGGCAAGAGCGGGTGGACCTGCTGCGCACGAGCATCGAATCCGCGACCGGCATCGACGACGTCGGCGTGTACCTTTCACTGCCCGTCGCCGCTTGGTCGCAATCGGATTAGCGCTCGCCGAAGACGTTCCTTCGTACGAACGGGTTCCGGAACTTGCCGTCCGGGTCCAGTTCGTCGGCCAGCTTCCGGAAATCGGCCAGCCGCGGGTAGTCCGCTGCCTGGTCGAAGAGCTTTCCCCAGTGCGGCCGGACACCGAAGGGCGCCAAGCGCTCCTCCATGACGGGAAGCAGCGCGCGGACCGCGTCCTGTTCCGGCTGCCAGGTGAAGTGCAACGCCAGCCGGTCGCCGCCGTGGAAGGGGCTGAGCCACAGCTCGTCCGCCGCGACCGTGCGGATCTCGGAGGTGAGCAGCAGGGGCGCGAGCCGGTGTCCGAGGCCGCGCATGGCCTCCATGGCGGCGACGGCGTGCCGAATGGGGACGAAGTACTCGGTCTGCAGTTCGTTGCCGACACTGGGTGTGAAGTCCAGGCGGAAATGCGGGAGCCGTTCGTGCCACGGCCCCGGCACCCCGAGCTGCCGCGTGCAGTTGTCCGCCGGGATCCCGGCGGCGTGTGCCGGATGCCGCGGCCCGTCCGCGGCCTTCGCGCCGAAGAAGTCCGCGCCCGGCTGCCCCGGTCCCTTGACCCAGACCTGGTCGATCGTGTCGCGGGCCCAGTTCGTGAACAAACTGACGCTGTAGCCCGCGGCCTGGATCTCCTCGAAGTGCTCATACGCGGATTCCCACGGCAAACCGTCGAAGACGTCCTGCCGCAGGTCGAAGGCCGGCACCAGGTCGAGGGTCAGCCGGGTGACCACGCCCAGCGCGCCGAGACCGACGACCACACCGTCGTGGTGGGAGTACGTCTTCACCTCGCCGTCCGCGGTCACCAGCTCCAAACCGGACACGGCCGACGCGAGGCTCTGGTTCCGCCACCCCGAACCGTGCGTCGCCGTCGCGACGGTGCCGGCCACCGTGCAGTGCGGCAGTGACGCGAGATTGGCCAGCGCGAAACCGGACGCGTGCACCCGCTCGGCGATGTCTCCGTAGCGCGCCGCCGCCGGAACCGTGATGGTCGCCGCGGCACTGTCGAGTTCGGTCACCGGGTCGAGCCCGGCCAGATCGAGCTGGACGCCGCCCGGGGAGTCCGCGATGTCGTTGAAGCAATGCCTGCTGCCCAGTGCCTTGACCGCGGTCGCCGCGGCGACCGCTTCCTGGACCTGTTCGACGGTCCGAGGGCGAAGGATCCGTTCCGCGGTGAAGGTCTGATTCCCCGCCCAGTTCGTCTCGCGCACCAAGCCCCTTTTCCTTGCGCCGTCCGGACGTCCAGCCTACCCAGGCTAGATTGCCGGGGTAGCGCTTCACGTGGAGGAGGTTCGCCCTGACCGGCATCACCGGCGAGATCGTGTCCATTGTGCTCTTGCTGGTCGTCCTGGCCTTCGCGGTGATACGGCCTCGTGGCCTGCCCGAGGCCGTGGCCGCCGTCCCCGCCGCGGGGATCGTCCTGCTGGCCGGAGTGATCTCGTTCCCCGACGCCGTCGACGAGGTGGCCAGGCTGGCGCCCGTCGTCGGGTTCCTCGCCGCGGTGCTCGTGCTGGCCAAGCTGTGTGACGACGAAGGACTGTTCCAGGCGGCCGGGACGGTGATGGCCCGGTTCGGCCGGGGGCAGCCGCGCCGGTTGCTGACCGCGGTGTTCGCCGTCGCCGCGGCGGTCACCGTGGTGCTCAGCCTGGACGCCACCGTCGTACTGCTGACGCCGGTCGTGTTCGCCACGGCCGCGCGGATGGGCGCGCGGGCCAAACCACACGCCTACGCCTGCACGCATCTGGCCAACTCGGCTTCGTTGCTGCTGCCGGTGTCCAATTTGACCAATCTGCTCGCCGTCGCGGCGACCGGGATCTCGTTCCTCCGGTTCACCGCGCTGATGACCTTGCCCTGGCTCGCGGCGGTGCTCACGGAATACCTCGTGTTCCGCCGGTTCTTCGCCGCCGACCTGGCGGCGCGGCCTCGTGGCGGGAACGCCGTCCCGGCTCGCAAGGTCCCGGTGTTCGTCCTGGTCGTCCTCGGCCTGACGCTGGCCGGGTTCGTGGTCACGTCGTTGCTGGACGTGAGTCCCGCGTGGGCCGCGTTCGCCGGTGCCGCCGTGCTGGCCTGCCGTGCTTTCGCGCAGCGGCGGACCTCGCCGGCGGCGATCGTGCGATCGGCGAACATCCCGTTCCTGGCCTTCGTGCTCGCGTTGGCGATCGTGGTCCGCGCCGTCGTCGACAACGGACTGGCCGAGGCGCTCGGCCACGTGGTGCCGACTTCCGGCACGTTTCCCGCCCTGCTCGGCGCCGCCGCGGTGGCGGCCGTACTCGCCAACCTGATCAACAACCTGCCCGCCGTGCTCGTGCTGCTCCCGCTCGCCGCGGCGGGCGGGACACCGGTGGTGCTGGCCGTGCTGATCGGGGTCAACCTCGGGCCGAACCTCACCTACGTCGGCTCGCTGGCCACGTTGCTGTGGCGGCGGATCCTGCACCGGCACGACGCCCGGCCCCAGCTGGGCGAGTTCACCCGGCTCGGACTGCTCACCGTTCCGGCGTCCATCGTGCTCGCCGTCGCCGGGCTCTGGGCCGGGCTGATCCTGATGCCGTGATTCCACTCAGTGAGAAGATGATGAGGTGTCCGGGAACCTTTCCTCGCCGGGAGCGAGCGTCACGTCGCGGGTGTTCGCCCTGCTCGGCGCGTTCGACGTCGACCATCGCGAGCTGTCACTGACCGAACTCGCGAGGCGCGCCGCCCTGCCGCTGCCCACGGCACACCGCCTCGCCCGCGAGCTCGTGGGACTGGGCGCGCTGGAGCGACGCGAAGACCGCTACGCCGTCGGCAGGCGGATCTGGGATCTCGGTCTGCTCGCCCCCGTCCACTTCGAACTGCGGCAGGTCGCCGCCCCGTTCCTGCAGGATCTCTACGGCGCGACGGGCGCCACCGTGCACCTCGCCGAACGCGACGGCGGCCAGGTGCTCTACCTCGACCGGCTTTCCGGGAACGCGTCCGTCCCGGTGGTCAGCCGGATCGGCGGGCGCTTGCCGCTGCACGCCACCGGTGTCGGGAAAGTATTGCTGGCCTGGGCTCCGGAAGATGTCCAGCGTCAGGTGCTCGAATCACTGACCCGCGTCACGCCGTACACCATCACGCAGCCCGGCCGATTGCGCGAACAGTTGCGGCGCGTCCGTCGCGAGGGCTACGCCCAAACCGTCGAGGAGATGAGCCAAGGCGCCTGTTCGGTCGCCGTCCCGATCCGGCCCTCCGCGACGGGCGAGGTCGTCGCGGCGCTCGGCCTGGTCGTCCCGGATCTGAGCCGTGGCCGGGCGCGGCTGATCGCCGCGCTCCAGGTGGCGGCAGCCGGCATCGGGCGGAGCCTCCGGCTTTCACTGAGTGGAAGCGAACACTAGAAGTTCGCCCGCGGCACGCCCAAACTCCTGTCATGCGCACCCCAGTCGCCATCGTCGGCGCCGGCCCCGCCGGACTTCTCCTGTCGCATCTGCTCGACCTGGCGGGAGTCGAATCGGTGATCGTGGAGACCCGCTCGCGCGAGTACGTCGAGGCGCGGATCCGGGCCGGCATCCTCGAACAGTCCACAGTGGATCTTCTCCGCGAGGTCGGGCTCGCCGAACGGCTCGACCGCGAAGGCGACGAGCATCGCGGCATCTACCTGCAATGGCCGGAAGAGCGGCACCACCTCGACTTCGTGGACCTGGTCGGGCGCAGCGTGACGGTGTACGGGCAGACCGAGGTGACCAAGGATCTCGGCAAGGCGCGGGCGGCGGCCGGACAGCGGATCCACTACGAGATCAGCGATACCGCCGTACACGACATCGAGACCGATAGCCCTTACGTCACCTTCACCGACCCGGACGGAACTGCGCAGAAGCTGGACGCCGACGTCGTCGTCGGCTGCGACGGCTCCTTCGGTCCCTGCCGCGCCGCGATCCCCGACGCCGCGAAGCAGACCTGGGAACGCACCTACCCCTACTCGTGGCTCGGCGTCCTCGCCGACGTCGCCCCCTCGACCGATGAGCTCATCTACGCCTGGCATCCCGACGGTTTCGCCATGCATTCGATGCGCTCGGCCACCGTCAGCCGGCTGTACCTGCAGGTGCCCAACGGCACCGACATCGGCACCTGGTCCGACGACCGGATCTGGGACGCGCTCGCGACCCGGCTCGGCCACGGCCAGCATGGCTGGACGCTCACGTCCGGGCCGATCACCGACAAGAGCGTGCTGCCCATGCGCAGCTTCGTGCAGCAACCGATGCGCCACGGCAGGCTCTTCCTCGCCGGGGACGCCGCCCACATCGTGCCGCCGACCGGCGCCAAGGGCCTCAACCTCGCCGTCGCCGACGTCGCCCTCCTCGCCCCCGCACTTGCCGCTTTGGTGCGGGACCGGGATTCCGCGCTCGCCGACGCCTACTCCGATACCGCGCTGCGCCGGGTTTGGCGGTGTACGCACTTCTCATGGTGGATGACGACGATGCTGCACCAGTCGGGGGACCCGTTCGACCGGCAGTTGCAGCTTTCGCAGTTGCGGTGGCTCGCACGGAGCGAGGCCGGCCGGGCGGGGCTGGCGGAGAACTATGCGGGACTGCCCATCGGCTTCTGAGCGTGTTCGGCAGCGGCTAGTGGCGGTGTCGCTCCTGTGTACGCGTTCTTCTGGTAGCGAAGGCCTCCTTGCCTACTCTGACGGTAGTGAAGGAGGCTTTCGCTACCGTCGGATGTGATCCCTGGTGACGGTGGGGCGGCTGTGATCTCGGCGGCCGGTCGTGAAGGCCCACCGACAAAAACGGAAACCCGGCGAGCACGGCTCCTAGCTCACCGGGCCAGGCTCAGCCGTCGTTCCCGATGCGCCGTCATGTACACCGGCGTGTACACCACTCCATACCCCCGATACCCGCCGATCCGTTGCACCACCTCGAAAAACACCCGGGTCCCGAGGAGTTCCGTGAAGAAGTGCAGGTACTCACCGTGCTCGTCACGGTCGTACAGCACCGAGTTCTCCCGCAGTTCCGAGGCGAACGGCAGCTCGAACCGCGCATCGAGATCGTCGTAGTAGTTCCCGGGAATCGAAAGCAGCGGCGCACCCGCCTCGCGCATGGCACGCGCGGCGGCGAAGGCGTCTTCGCACGCGAAGGCGATGTGCTGCGGCGAAGGCACTCCCGGCGCCCACTCTCCTCGCCGCACCAGAGCACTGTCCAATGTCAGGCGGACGTTCTGATCGCCGACTGCTCGGCTGCGCACCAGTCCGAACGGCGCCGCGAACTCCGAGCCGGGTTCGGGCCGCAAACCCAGCACCGAACGGTAGAACAGCGTCGCCTCGTCGAAGTGGTCGAAGGGCTGCGTCAAGGCGACGTGGTCGATGCCGGTGATCCCCTTCCCCCCCGAAGTCGCCCGCGAAAGAACGAAGTCGTGAAGCCAGTCGTCGTTGCCGCAGAAGAAAATCTCGGTCCCGTCCGGCGCGGCGACGGCGGACAGATCCGCCTCGTCCGGTCCTTGCTCCCGTGGCAGAACGGGCGCGAGCAGCGTCTCCGCGCGCCGCGCCGAGGCGGCGGGATCGGTGCTCGTCAGCCCGAGAGCGCTGATCGCGCCGTCCACAGTGGTCCCGTTCACCAGCACCCTCGCGGAACCCTGCTGCCACAGCTGGACCGGCTTCGAGCGATGCGTTCCGGTGTGGACGAAACCGAGCGCCGCGAGCACCTCCCCCGAATCGGCGGGCACGGAGAGTTCCGCGAAAGCGTGGCCGTCGAGCCGCGGTGCGGGAGGAACCTCCAGTGCGTCAACGGATTCACGTAACGCCACCAGCGATCGCATGGCGTCGACGGCGGCGGGACGCGGGTCCGCCTGGCGGAAGACGTCGTTGAAGACCTCCAGCGACAGCGGCCCCCGATACCCCGCGGCCAGCACGTGACCGGTGAACGCGGTCAGGTCGAACGCACCCTGACCGGGGAAGAGCCGGTGATGCCTGCTCCAGTGCAGCACGTCCATGTCCAGAAGTGGCGCGTCGGCCAGCTGCAGGAAGAAGATCTTCTCCCCCGGGATCGTCCGGATCGCGCGGGGATCACTGCGCCGCGACAGGATGTGGAAACTGTCGAGGCAGACACCCAGAGCCGGATGATCGGCTCGCCGGACGATGCGCCACGCGTGCTCGTAGGTGTTCACGAACCGGCCCCAGGCGAGGGCTTCGTAGGCGACCCGGATTCCGCGTTCCCCGGCCGCCGCCGCCAGCTCATGCAGTTGCGAAGCGGCGAGGTCGTCGTCATCGACGGCGTCGGGCGAGACCGACGAGCAGACCAGGACGGTGTCCGCCCCGAGTTCGGCCATCAGGTCGAACTTCCGTCGCGCCCGGCGGAGATTCGCTTGGAGCACGTCCGGCGGTACGGCCTCAAAATCGCGGAACGGCTGGTAGAGGTCGATCGTGAGACCGAGATCGGCGCAGAGCCGCCGGATCTCCGACGGTGACCGCCGTGAGGCGATCAGATCGTTCTCGAAGATCTCGACGCCGTCGAACCCGGCCGCGGCGGCCGCCGTCAGTTTGTCCTCGAGCGTCCCGGACAGGCAAACGGTCGCGATGGCGGTGTCACCGGGCATGCGCGGTCACCCCTTCCAGCGCTTCGAAATGCCGGAGCATCCGGTCGGCGTCCGGCTCCGCGCCGGTGAACAAACGGAACGAATCGGCCGCTTGAAAGACCACCATCCCGCCGCCGTGCAGGGTCCGGCAGCCACGCTCGCGCGCTTGTTTCAGCAGCGCGGTCTCCAGCGGGCGGTACACGATGTCGGCCACCCACATCCCCGGCCGCAGCGACTCGGGGGGAACGGGCGACCCCGGATACGCGGCCATCCCGGTCGGCGTGGCGTGGACGAGTCCGTCGGCCGTCCGGAGGTCGTCCAGCGAACCGGCACGGGCCCGGACCTCGCCGAACCGCCTCCGCAGTCCGGCCACGAGGGTGCCCGCTCGACCGGGGTCGACGTCGTGGACGATCAGCCGTCCGGTCCCGAGGGAAAGCAGCGCGTGGGCGACGGCGGCTCCGGCCCCACCCGCGCCCAGCAGGACGACCGTGTCGAGGTCGGCGTCGGGCAGGCCTTGGGTGAGATTGCGGGCGAAGCCGGTCGAGTCGGTGTTGTGCCCGGTCGCCAGCCCTTCGCGGAACACCACGGTGTTCACCGCGCCGAGCGCGGCGGCGTCGGGCGCGATTTCGTCGAGATACGGCAACACCCGCTGCTTCACGGGATGCGTGATGTTGAGCCCGTCGAAACCCGCGGTCCGCACGGCGTCCAGCACCTCGCCGATCGGCGTTCCCAGCACGTCGAGGTCGAGCCGCCGGTAGAGATAGCGCAGCCCGAGTTCGTCGGCTTCCCGCTCGTGCAGCGCCGGGCTCAGCGACGGCCCGATGCCGGTACCGACCAGGCCGATGAGGTAGCTGGTCACCAAGACCCTCCGAAAGTAATGTACGAACTAGTGAGTTCACTGTAGCTCGAACCGGTCGGCACGAGAAGGGCTGCGCTAGAGTGAGGCCTCCACCAGCGGTTCGGAGGGAGTCAGGTGGCCGCACCGTCGTCCGAGGTCGAGCGTCAGCGCGACAAGGAACGCACCCGCGCCGAGATCCTCGCGGTGGCCACCAGGGAGTTCGCCGACAAGGGTTACGCCGGCGCGAGAGTGGACGAGATCGCCGCCCGCACGAGCACCACGAAGCGGATGATCTACTACTACTTCGGCGGCAAGGAGCAGCTTTACGTCGCCGCGCTCGAACGGGCGTACGCCACCATCCGCGCCCTCGAACAGGACCTGGACGTCGAGCACCTCGAACCCGAGGACGCGATCCGCCAGCTGGCCGAGCTCACCTTCGACCATCACGAGGCCAACCCGGATTTCATCCGGCTCGTGAGCATCGAGAACATCCACCACGGTGAGCACATCGCTCGCTCGGAAGCCCTGTCGGGCATGGCGAATCCCGCCCTTGACGTACTCACCCGCATCCTCGACCGCGGCCGTGAAGCAGGCCGGTTCCGCGACGACGTCGACGCGCTCGACGTGCACATGGTGATCAGCTCGTTCTGCGTGTTCCGCCTCGCGAACCGGCACACCTTCTCCGCGATCTTCGGCCGCGACATGCTCGATCCGAAACGCCGCGCCCACTACCGCCTGATGCTGGGCGACCTGGTGATCGAGTACCTGACCGCCTGAAACATCGGCTCTTGACAACCGGGGCGGCGTCTCGCAGGCTGCATTAACTAACTAGATCGTACATTGCTGGATCGTACCTTGGAGCGTCGACGTGGCCCCTCCTTCTCTTGTCACGCAAGGCATGCCCCGCAAGGCAGCGTTGGCCGCCTGGATCGGCAGTGCGCTGGAGTACTACGACTTCTTCATCTACGGCACAGCGGCCGCGCTGGTGTTCAACAAGGTCTTCTTCCCGGCCTCCTCCCCCGCCACCGGAACACTGCTCGCGCTGGCGACCTTCGGCGTCGGGTACCTCGCCCGCCCGGTCGGCGCGTTCGTGCTCGGGCACGTCGGCGACCGCCTCGGCCGCAAGAAGGTCCTGGTCTTCACGCTGTTGCTGATGGGCGCCACGACGTTCCTCGTCGGTTGCCTGCCGACGTACGCCTCCGTCGGCGTGCTCGCGCCGATCCTGCTCGTGGTTCTCCGTCTGCTGCAAGGACTTTCGGCCGCGGGCGAGCAGGCGGGCGCCAACTCGATGTCGATGGAACACGCGCCACCGCACCGGCGTGGTTATTACACGAGCTTCACCCTGAGCGGTACGCAGGCGGGCCAGATCCTCGCCACCGCAGTCTTCCTGCCGATCGCCGCGCTGCCCCAGGACCAGTTGCTCACCTGGGGCTGGCGGATCCCGTTCTGGTGCAGTGCCGCCGTCGTGGTCGTCGGCTTCGTGATCCGCCGCAAGATCGACGAAACCCCGGTGTTCGAACAGAACCGGGCCGAGGTCGCCAAATTGCCGGTCGCCGTGCTGTTCCGGACACACTGGAAGGACGTGCTCCGCGTCATCGCGGCGGCCACGATCGCCTCGGTCAGCACGATCTTCACCGTCTACGCGCTGAGCTACGCGGTCAACACGGTCGGGCTGGCCCGCGGGCCGATCCTGTGGGTCGGCGTGCTGGCCAACGTCGTCGCGTTGCTGGCGATCCCTCTGCTGGCCGGGCTTTCCGACCGGATCGGCCGCAAACCGGTGTTCATCGCCGGTTGTCTCGCCTGCGCGGTCCTCATCTTCCCGTATCTGTGGTCGATTTCGGGTGGTTCGTTCCCGGTGATCTTCGCTTTCGGCATCCTGCTGTTCGGGGTGGCCTACAGTGCCGTCAACGGGGTGTGGCCGTCGTTCTACGGCGAGATGTTCGACGCCAAGGTCCGCCTTTCGGGGATGGCGATCGGCACCCAGATCGGGTTCGCCATCGCCGGATTCGCCCCGAGCGTGGTGGCCGCGATCGGCTCCGGGAAGGACGACTGGCTCGGCGTCGCCGTCTTCACCGCCGCGGTCTGCCTGCTCAGCGCGACGGCCGCGCTCACCGCGCGCGAGACCCACGACGTCCCGACGGAGGATCTCGGCGCCGCGCACGTTCGGCGGGTGAAAGAACCCGCTTCCGCGACGCGTGGCGGATGAAAACGGCGGGGCACGCTGGCCACAATCGTGGTACCCCGCCACGTCACGTCAGGAGTGCGACCGATGACCTACGCGTACGACCCGGAGATCGCCCCGGCCGTCCCGCTGTTGCCCACTGTGGACCTCACCGACCTGCCCGCCACCCGCGAACAGCTGAACGCCACCATCGCGGAGCGGCTGAGCGAAGTGGACGAAACCGGGGTCACCCACCGGGAGGAATTCGTGCCCGGCCCGGACGGCGCACCGGAGGTCAAGGTGCGGATCTACACGCCGGACCGGATCACCGCACCGGCCCTGATCTTCGACGTCCACGGCGGCGGGTTCATCGTCGGTGACCTCGAGATCGACCACGCGAGCAACGTCCGCTTCGCCCGCGAACTCGGTGTCGTCGTGGTGTCGGTCGACTACCGGCTCGCACCCGAAGCGCCGTACCCGGCGGCACTCGAAGACTGCTACGCGGCGCTCACCTGGGTCGCGAAGAACGCGACCGAGCTCGGCGCCGACCCCGATCGGATCGCGATCCACGGCGTCAGCGCCGGCGGCGGACTGTGCGCGGCGCTCGCGCTCCTGGCCCGCGACCGGGGCGGCCCGGCGATCAAGTTCCAGTACCTCGGCGTTCCGGAGATCGACGACCGGCTGGAGACGCCGAGCATGCGGGCGTTCGTCGACACTCCACTGTGGAACCGGCCCAAGGCGGAATTCAGCTGGGATGCCTACCTCGGCGAAGGTGTGCGCGGCGGCCCGGACGTACCCGTTTACGCGGCACCCGCCCGGGCGGTCGACCTGAGCGGCCTGCCGCCCGCGTACGTCTCGGTGATGGAGTTCGATCCGCTGCGCGATGAAGGAATCGCCTACGCCCAGGCCCTTCTCGCCTCCGGGGTCACCACCGAGCTCCACCTGTTCCCCGGCACCTTCCACGGTTCGGCGGTCGTGGAGTACGCCGCCGTGAGCAAACGCGAGGTGGCCGAAGCGATCGCCGTGCTCGGCCGCGCTCTCGAGGTCTAGCGGCTAGCCGCGCTGCGCGAGGCGGCGGGCGAGCAGGGCGAGACGCGCGCGGAAGCGGTCGCCCGGTTCGTCCAGCCGCCAGCCCAGCGCGTCCTCGACGTGGGCGAGCCGCGCCGCCACCGAACTGTGGTGCCGGTGCAGCGCGACCGCGGCCTGCCGCAGCGATCCGGTGCGGCAGAACGCTTCCAGTGCCGCGACGTCGGCGGCCCCGGTCGGCGTCGCGGCGAGCGCGTCCAGCGCCAGGACGTCGTCCTGTGCCCGCAACCGCGCCACCGGCACTTCGGCGAGCAGGGTGAGCGAACCCAGCTCGCCGTGCACCACGACCGGCTCCATCGTGGAAACGGCGAACCGTTCCGCGAGCCGTGCCTGCAGCCAGGAGCGGCGCGCTTCGAGTCCCGGCACGGCGTCGCCGACGCCGACCCGCACGCCACCGGCGGTGTCGCGTTCCCGCGCCCGATCCGCGAGCGCGGACCGCAGCGAGCCGACGACCGAATCTTCGCGCGGTTGCAGCAGTACCGCGGCCACCTCCCCGACCGTCGCCACGTGCAGCCGCGGCAGCGAACCACCTCGCGCCAGAAGGCCGACCGCCGCCGCGCCGGGATCGCGATCGTCCTCGGTTCCGACGGCCAGCACGCGTACCGGCCGGTCGGGGACCAGGCCGAGCAGTCGCAGCGCTCGGGAGCGGTCCTCCTCACCGGCCCGCTCCCCCAGCAGCAACTCCACCAGCGCGGGATCCGCCAGATGCGGGGTCGTCCCACCGGGTTCGGCACGGCCGAGGACGCGGGCCGCCATGGCGAACCGCTCCAGCACGAGGTCGTCGAGCGGGCCCGGCGCCCCGGCTCGTTCCAGCCAGACCTTCCCCGGCGGTTCACCGAGATCGGCCGCCGCGGACTCGGTCACCTCGCCGGGCGCGGGCTCGCCGTCCGGCGCGAACCGCAGCGGTGAAGACAGGCCTTCCCGGCTCAGCCCGGCCACACAGTCCGCGAGTGCCGCGCCGGCCCGCACGAGATCGGTGAGGTGGGCCTGCCGCGCCACGAGTTCGTCGAAATAGGCGATGACCCGGACCGCGGCTTCCGCGTCGGCGTCGACCGCGGACAACCGCAGCAGCAGACCCTTCATTTCTCCAGGCTAGCCGCTCAGAACCCCGGCCAGCCTCGGCGCAGAAAGGCGAAAGCGGCGTCCAGCGCGGCGGCGGGGTCGGATTCCGTACCCGCCAGATCCGGGATCTCCAGGACATAGCGGGCCAGCAGCCGCACGGAGAAGTCGTCCTCGCCGGTCTGCTCGGCGATGACTTTCGCGAGCGCGTCCTCGCAGCCCGTCCAAAGTGTCCTGGCGTAAGCGCGCAGTGCCGGGGTGGCGATCACGAGCTCCGCGACCCGGCGCGACAGCGGATCGGGAGCCGGATCGAAGGGACCGCGAGTCGCGAGGAAGTCCCGCAGCGCCTGCAGGATCGAGACGCCCTCCGCGCGGTTTCGCACCGCGGCGGACAGAGCCTCCTCGCGTTCTTGCCCGTGGCCGAGGATCAGCGCTTCCTTGCCACCGGGAAAGTGCGCGAACAGCGTGGACACCGCCGTGTCCGCGGCGTCCGCGATCTCCGCGACGGTGACGTTGTCGAAGCCCCGCTCCAGGAACAGCTCACGCGCCGCCCCCGACAGGGCCTGGCGGGTCGCCGCCTTCTTGCGCTCACGTCTGCCCGGCTCGGTCCGTCCCATACGATCATGATACCCGATATCGAAGCCACTCCGAAACCGGAACGTGTGTATATTCGAAGTGACTTCGACTTTGAACCGGGAGCCATCATGCAGCACTGGGACGTCCACCGCCCGCCTCGCGCCGAAGGCAAGACCTTCCTGGTCACCGGCGGCAACGCGGGTATCGGCTACTTCGTCGCCGAACAACTGGCCGGGACCGGCGCCACCGTGCTCCTCGGCAGCCGGGACGCCGCCAAGGCCGACGCCGCGATGGCGTCGATCCGGTCTCGCGTCCCGGACGCGAAGCTCGGGCACCTGCGGCTCGATCTTTCCGATCTCGCGTCCATCAAGTCCGCTGTGGACACTCTCGACCTCGATCGGCTCGACGCCGTCGTCTGCAACGCGGGCGTGCTGTTGGAGAACCAGCCGAGGCGCGAGACGGCCGAGGGCCACGAGCTGACGTTCGCGACCAACCATCTCGGCCATTTCGTGCTGGTGCATCGGCTGATGCCCTTGCTCGAAGCGGCGCGGGCCGGTCGCGTCGTCACGACGGGCAGCTTCGTGGGCAAGTCCGCGGAATTAGACCTGGACGATCTCCAGAGCGAACGGGACTACCAGCCCAAGCGCACCTACGCGCGCTCCAAGCAGGCGCAGATGCTGTTCGCCTTCGAACTCGACCGGCGGCTGCGCGCGACCGGGAGCACGGTGCTGAGCGTCGTCGACCATCCGGGCGGCGCGCTCGACTCCCTGACCCCGCCGAGGCCGGTGCACCCGGCGCCGGACGGCCGGAAGTTCCCCGCCGGGCTTCTCCTACAGGGCAAGGAGGCCGGTGCTTGGCCCGCCGTCCGCGCCGTACTCGACCCGGACGTGCGCGGCGGCGAGATGTTCGGTCCCCGCGTGTTCGGCCTGCGTGGTGAGCCCCGGCGGGAACCGGTTCGAGGGAGGCTGGCCGACACCGAGCTCGCCGCCCGGTTGTGGGCGGCGAGCGTCGGCCTCACCGGGGCCGGGATCACACGGTGACGTCGGCGAACTCCGGTTTGGCACGGGATCGCAGGCCCAGCAGCAGATCCAGCACCAGGAACGCCAGCAGGCTGATCCCGAACAGCGGCACGAACCAGCCGATCGCCGCGGCGAGCACGACGAGTCCGACCACGAGGGCGGGCGGCGCCTTGCGCCACTGCCCGCGTGGGATGGGACGCCCGAACGCCAGGCCGGTGGCGCGGGTCGGCCTGCGCTGCCACCACATCCGGTAGCCGAGCACGACCAGCGTGACCAGACCGGCGCCGAGCAGGAGCAGCGCGATCTGGTTGGGCCAGCCGAACAGGACGCCCATATGCGCGTCGATCCCCCAGCGGGCGAACTTCGCCATCAGCGGGTAGTCGTCGAACCGGACCTCGCCCAGGACCTGCCCGGTGCTCCCGTCGACCGCGACGGCGTCGACCTGTGTCGGCCAGCTGCGCTCGATTTCCGCCACCTGCCAAGGAGATCCGGGTTTGGTGGGCAGCCCGATCTCCACCGAGGCCGCGTCGATCCCGGCGGCCCGGGCCGAGGCCAGCACCGCGTCCACGCTTTCGGGACGGGCGGGTGACGGCGCGGCCGGCGCGTCGCCGTGACCCGCGTGCCCGGCATGCTCGTCGGCGCCCGTCACCTTCAAGGCGGGGGTGGCCCACCCGAGGGATTCGCGCAGGGCCGAGACGTTCTCACCCGCGTACGCCGACCACGTCAGCCCCGTCGCGGACAGGAACACCGCGCCCAGCAGCACCCACAGACCGATCGTCCCGTGCCTGCGTACCGACTTCCCCCGGGCGGACTCGGCCTTCGCGGCCTTCTCCGCCTTCTCGTTCCGGCGGGCGCGGCGACGGCTCACCCACAGCACGAGACCGCCCAAGGCGATCACCCACAGCCAGGACGCCGCGAGTTCGCTGTAGAGCCGTCCCGGTTCGCCGAGCAGCAGGTTGCGGTGCAGCTGGTCGAGGACGGTCCGGAACGGCAGGGCGCCACTCGTGCCGTACGCGACGAGGTCGCCGCGTACTTGAGCGGTGGCGGGGTCGACGAAGACCGCCCGCCGTTCGGACTCGCCGAGCCCCTCCTCGGCGAACAGCACCCGGGTCGTGTCGCCCGGCTCGGGCGCGGGACGGACGGCGACCAGGTCACCACCGGGGTGGGCCGCCTGCGCCGCCTTGACCTGTTCGGCGAGCGAGGCCTGGTTCAGCCCGACGGGTGCCCGCAGCTGGTCGGCGTAGATCCAGGACTCCATCTGGGGAGTCGCTGCGTACAGGACGCCGGTGAGCGCGGCGATGAGCACGAACGGTCCGACGAGGACGCCGGCGTAGAAGTGGAGCCGGAGGAACAGCCCGCGCCAGGCGGAGACGCGCGGTGGACTGGTGGTCGGTTCGGTCTGTGTTGCCATGGGGGAACTCCTGAGGCGTCGGTGGGGTGGCGTGCGCCCGCACCACGCGCCGGAGTGGTCACGGCGCGCGTGCTGAGCCCTGCCGGGACACGGGTCTCGGCAGGGTTTCGGGGATCAGGCGAACGACACCGGCGGGCCGCGCCGCGAAAGCACGTCTCGCAGGAGCGCCTCGGTCGCGGGGTACTTCACCGCGACCGGGACGTGGAGCCGCAGCGGCGCTGTCGCGGGCCGCGGCGCCAAGCGGCGCGGAAGGACCGAAGCGATCAACGCCAGGAGCGCGAACAGCGCGCGCTCGGCACCGGCCAGCACCGTGACCACCACGAGGGTCGCCACGGCGTGCCCGGCCGCCATCAGAAGACCGCTGTCCGCGGTTTCGGTATGCCGGGAGTGCGATTCCCAGGCCAGGAAGGTGAGGGAGGCGTGCATCGCCAGTTGCCCGC
Organism: Amycolatopsis sp. NPDC039088; assembly: GCF_055598845.1. NCBI lineage: Bacteria > Bacillati > Actinomycetota > Actinomycetes > Pseudonocardiales > Pseudonocardiaceae > Amycolatopsis > Amycolatopsis sp. NPDC039088. The sequence goes on from NZ_JBVKAE010000003.1 coordinate 275,090, forward strand.
CGGCCACCAGGCAGAGGATGGCGAGCGGACCGCGCCGCCGCCCCGCGAACGCGTACGCCACCCAGCTCAGCAGAGCCACGAGCAGCACGACCACACCCAGGTCGGGGACGCGCCCGTTGGCGCTCAGGTGGGCACCGGTCGCGAGAGTGCCGGTCAGCACCCCCACGGCCCCGCCCCGGAGGCGCCGCGCCGGGCCTCGGGTCGGGGTCGGCATGCGCACGGAAGGCAGAGTAGAGCGTGACCCGCCCCGCTGTCGCGTACCGAAGACGCCAGGGCATTCTTCCGGCATGCTCCGCACCCTGTCGTTCGCCCGGCTCTGGACCGGCAACACCGCGTCCGGGCTGGCGACCTGGGCACTGCCGTTCATCCTCGGGCTGGCGGTGCTCGAACGCTCGCTTTCCGCCGTCGACCTCGGCATCGTGCTGGCCGCCCGTACCGTGGGATTCCTCGTGGCCGTGCCGGTGGCCGGCGTCCTCGCCGACCGGCACTCCCGCCGTCAGGTCGTGCTGTGGGCGGGCCTCCTCGCGGGTCTCGCCACTCCCCTGATCACCATCGGCATGGGCCGGTCCGTCCCGCTGATGGCCGTCGCGGCCGCCATCGTCGGGATCGGCCAGGGCGCGTGCCGCCCGGCGTTCCAGGCGCTGACCGCCGAAGTGATCGCCGAGGACCGGCGTCAGCAGGCCAACGCGGCGATGACACTGGCCGTGCGGGTCACCACCCTGGTCGCACCCGGCCTCACCGCACTGCTCGCCGTCATCGCCTCGACGCCGGTCCTCGTCATCGGCACCGGTGTGCTGTGGTTGGGCGTGGCACTGATCCCGCCCCGAGGCACCTTCACACCGGCACCGGCCGTCACCAAGACCCGCTTCTTCGGCGATTTCGCCGACGGACTCCGCGAAGCTCGCCGTCACCCGTGGTTCCTGGCCGGGCTCGGCGCGCTGACCGCCGTGATCGCCACCGGCTACTCCGCCACCGGCGTCGTACTGCCCTTGGTCAGCCGCGACCGCTACGACAGCGAAGCCGTCCTGGCGGGCGGACTGACCGCGTACACGCTCGGCGCGCTCGCGGGCGCCGTCGTCATCGCGCGCTGGCGGCCGCGACGCCAAGGCTGGGCCGCGCTGATCGGACTCGGCTGCTACGGCTTCGCGCCGCTGAGCCTGCTGTTCCCGGTGCACCCGGCCTTCGTCATCGCCGCGTACGCCGTGGCCGGGCTGGGCATCGAGCTGTTCAACGTCCCGTGGTTCACCGCGACCCAGCGGGAGGTCGAACCGGGGAAGCTCGCCCGCGTGTCCTCTTTGGACTTCCTGTTCTCCTACGGCCTGGCGCCCGCCGGGCTGGCGTTCATCGCGCCCGCGATCAGCGAGTTCGGCGCGGGGCCGGTACTGGCGGCGTGCGCCGTCATCTGTTTCGCCGCCCCGGCGGCCGCCGCGCTCGTCCCGTCGTCGCGCGACTTCCGTGTCTGGAAAGAACCCAGCACCGCACCGATCGAGAGTGTCTAGTTTTTGCGCTCGCTTGCGGTAAAGTTTCACGCATGACGCGTCGACTTGCCGAAGTAGCCCGTAAGGTCGGGGTCAGCGAAGCCACGGTCAGCCGGGTGCTCAACGGCCGGTCCGGGGTTTCCGCGAGCACCAGGGCCGCCGTCCTCACCGCGCTGGACGTGATGGGCTACGAACGCCCGACCCAGTTGCGCGGCGACCGCGCCCGGCTGGTCGGGCTCGTCCTTCCCGAACTCCAGAACCCCATCTTCCCCGCGCTGGCCGAGATCATGGGCAACGCCCTCGCCCAGCAGGGTTTCACCCCGGTGCTGTGCACCCGCACCGCGGGCGGGGTGTCCGAAGCGGAGTACGTGGACCTGCTGCTGCAGCAACAGGTTTCCGGCGTGGTGTTCGCCGGCGGGCTGTACGCCCAGGCCGACGCGGTGCACTCCCACTACCACCATCTCGCCGAACGCCGCCTGCCGACGGTGCTGATCAACGCCGCTGTCGAACACCTCGGGCTGCCGCAGATCTCGTGCGACGACGCGGTCGCCGTCGAGCAGGTCGTCGGGCATCTGAGCTCACTCGGGCACGAGAAGATCGGCCTGGTCCTCGGCCCCACCGACCATGTGCCGTCACAGCGCAAACTCGAGGCGTTCCGTTCCTACGCCGGGAAACTCGGCCTTCCGGTCCTGGACGAACTCGTCGAGCACGGCATGTTCTCCATCGAAGGCGGCCACGCGGCCGCGGCTCGGCTATACCCGCGTGGCGCCACCGCCGTGCTGTGCGCGAGCGACCTGCTGGCTCTGGGGGCGATCCGCGCGGCCCGGCGACAGGGCCTGTCGGTACCCGAAGACGTCTCGGTGGTCGGCTACGACGATTCCGCGCTGATGAACTGCACCGATCCGCCGCTGACCACGACCCGCCAGCCGATCGAGGCAATGGGCCGCGCCGTGGTCGAACTGCTGGTCAAGCGCATAAACGGCGGAGAAGTCGCCGCCGAGGAACTGCTGTTCGCACCCGAACTCGTCGTCCGGGGCTCCACCGCCCGCCGGTAACCCCGGTTCCCCGCGAACCAGGCACCTCAGGGTCGCGGCAGAGTCGAGGTAAGGGAATGTCTGGTTCTGGTCGCCGGCCGGGCTTCAGTGTCCACAAGGGACATCGCCCAGGGCAATTGAGGGTCTGATTGATGCCGCTATGTACGTTTCTGCGTGGGGCCGTGAGTGATGATGAGGGGTAACCCCAAGGTGGCGTGCCCTGGGGACTGATTCGGTGTCGCGGGGAATCGGGAACCGGACATGTCCCCAATGCGGCATTGGAGACGCTCAGCGCCCCCAATGCCGCATTGGGGACATCAGACCGCGGCGCGAAACCGCGCAAGTCACCCAAACCGGGCACGTTTTCTCGGAAAGTGTCCCTTATGGACAGTCGAGAGCCGAGTGACGCTCCTTGCGTGAGCCAGCTCCCGCCGGGTCACCGCGACACGGTGCCCAGTCTCGCTGTAGCGGCCCCAGATCAGGCACCTTCTCACCCGAGAAGGTGCCTGGTTCGCGTTCAGGGGTCGGTCATTGTCGGTAAGTTGCACGTTCTCATCCACTTATTGCGTCAATCTGGTCTTCACTTTAGAGTGACCGCAATCACGTGACAGCCGTCGCGATCGGCGAGATGAGGCTTGAGATGAGCAGCACTTGGTCCCCGACAGTGCGCCGCCGGATGTTCTGCCTGCTCCTTGCGGGCGGGCTCGCCGTGGGGGCGGCCGCCTGCGGTTCCGGTTCCGGTGAAAGCACCGGAACCGGGGGCAAGGTCAAGATCTCCGTCACCGGTCAGCCACCGACCAGCCAGCCGTTCGAACGCGGCGTGTTCGACGCCGACGTCAAGGAGTTCGAGGAGAGCCACCCCGACATCGACATCGAGCCGCACGAAGGCTTCATGGACCCGAAGACCTTCTCCGCCAAACTCGCCGGCGGTCAGCTCGAAGACGTCTACTACGTCTACTTCACCGATCCGGCGCAGATCATCGCGCGCCGTCAGGCCGCCGACATCACCGAAGCGGCGAAGGACCTGAAGAACATCAACGACATCAAGCCGGAGCTGCTGGCCAACTTCCGCGACTCCAGCGGCAAGCTCTACGGCCTGCCGACGATGAACTACAGCATGGGCCTGCTCTACAGCCGCCCGCTGTTCCAGAAGGCCGGGCTCGACCCGAACAAACCGCCGCAGACCTGGGACGAGGTCCGCGAAGCCGCGAAGAAGATCGCCGCGCTGGGCAACGGCACCGTCGGATACGCCGACTACAGCAAGAACAACCAGGGTGGCTGGCACCTGACCGGCTGGCTCTACTCCATGGGCAGCGAGGTCGCCCGCAAGGACGGCGACAAATGGGTCGCCGCCTTCGACAACGACAAGGCCAAGGCCGCGCTGAACCAGCTGCGCGCCATGCGCTGGGACGACGACACCATGGGGAGCAAGCAGTTGCTCGAAGCCCAGGACGTCCAGCGCATGATGGGCGCCGGCCGACTCGGCATGTACATGGCCGCCCCCGACAACGTCCCGGTGCTGGTGAAGCAGTTCAACGGCAAGTACGAGGACTACGGCGTCGCCGGGATGCCGGGCGGGCAGGGCACACTGCTCGGCGGCGAGGGCTACATGATCAATCCCAAGGCCTCGCCGGAGAAGATCAAGGCCGGCCTGGAATGGGTTCGTTGGAAGTACCTCAACCCGGAGCGGTTCGAGAAGCACGTCCAGCAGTACGTCGACGGCAAGCAGCCGGTCGGGCTGCCTGCCGAGCCGACCCCGGACGTCTGGCAAGGCGCCGTGCGTGACCAGCAGCTCGCGATCAAGGCCAAGCACGCCAACGTACCCGCCGAGAACTACCAGTCCTATGTGGACGCCGGTTCGCGGATCAAGGGCAGCATCGAACCACCGAACGCGCAGCAGGTCTACGCCATTCTCGACAGCGTGATGCAGGCGGTGCTCACCGATCGGAACGCGAACATCGATCAGCAGCTGTCGTCGGCCGAGTCGAAGGTCAACAGTGTCCTCGCACAGGTCAAGTAGCGTTCTCGACTGGCCCGCGGCGTCCTCGTCGCGGGCCAGTCGCCCGGTCGCGTCCGCGGCCGAACGCCGCCGGATCCGGTTGCGCCGCAAGCTCAAGGAAAACCTCACCGCATACGGCCTGCTCTGCGCCGCGCTCCTGGTTTTCGCGCTGTTCTCGTGGTACCCCATCGTGCGCGGGGTACTGCTGAGCTTCCAGCAGGTCGATTTCGTCAATCCGGCCACGTGGGTCGGCTTCGACAATTTCACCCGCCTGTTCGAAGACCCGTTGTTCGGCGTGGCCTGGCGCAACACCCTGCTGTTCACCGGGCTCGCCTTGGTGTTCGGGTTCCTCGTGCCGTTCCTGACCGCGGTGCTGCTCAACGAACTGCGGCACGCCAAGGCGTTCTTCCGGCTGGCGGTCTACCTGCCGGTGATGCTCCCGCCGGTGGTCACCGCGCTGATGTGGAAATGGTTCTACGACCCGGGTGCCGGTCTGTTCAACTCCGCGCTCGGCGCCGTCGGCCTGCCCGGCGGGCAATGGCTCGACTCCGGCGACACCTCGATGCTGTCGCTGGTCTTCGTGTCCACGTGGGCGAACATGGGCAGCACCACGCTGATCTACCTCGCCGCGCTCGGCACGATCCCCGGCGAGCTCTACGAGGCCGCGGAACTCGACGGTGCCGGGCTGTGGAAACGCCTGCTCCACGTCACCTTGCCGCAGACCCGGTTCGTGCTGCTGGTGCTCCTGCTGCTGCAGGTCGTCGCGACCATGCAGGTGTTCACCGAGCCGTACGTGATGACCGGCGGCGGACCGGACGATTCGACGGTGACCGTGCTCTTGCTGCTGTACCGCTACGCCTTCGTCTACAACGACTTCGGCTCGGCCAGCGCGTTGAGCCTGTTGCTGTTCGTCGCGCTCGGGGTGTTCTCCGCGCTGTACGTGCGCCTGACCCGGAAGGCGGATCAGTCATGAGGACGCTCGTCTCCCCCAGCACGCTCCGCAGTCCCAGTGGCAAGATCGGCTACGCCGTCGTCTTCACCTGCACGCTGCTGCTGTTCGTTCTCGCGTTCCTGTTCCCGCTGTACTGGGCGGTCACCGGTGCGCTGAAATCACCGCAGGAACTGGCGCAGACCCCGGCGACGTTCATCCCGGACGAATGGCATCCGGAGACCTTCGCCGACGCCTGGAACCAGCTCAGCCTCGGCAAGTACTTCCTCAACACGATCATCGTCGCCGGAGGCGCCTGGCTGGCCCAGCTGGCCATCGACGTCCCGGCGGCCTTCGCGTTGTCGAAGCTGCGCCCGAAGTTCGGCAATGTCGTGCTGGGCCTCATGCTCGCGACGCTGATGCTGCCCGCGGCGGCGTTGCTGGTGCCGACGTACGTGACGATCACCGATCTCCCGCTGCTGCACCTCAACCTGATCAACTCGCCCGCGGCGATCTGGCTGCCCGCCGCCGCCAACGCCTTCAACATCTATCTGCTGAAACGGTTCTTCGACCAGATCCCGGACGAGCTGCTCGAAGCCGCGCGGCTCGACGGCGCCGGACCGGTGCGCACGCTGTGGCGCATCATCCTGCCGATCTCGCGGCCGATTCTCGCCGTGGTCTCGATCCTCGCGGTGGTGGCCGCGTGGAAGGACTTCATCTGGCCGCTGCTGGTGTTCCCGGACACCGAGAAGCAGACGCTGTCGGTGATGTTGCAGCGGGTGGCCATCGACATGCCGCTGAACGTGCTGGTCGCGGGCATGGTGCTGGCCAGTGTGCCGATGGTGGCGCTGTTCCTGGCCTTCCAACGGCACATTCTCGCCGGGCTCACCGCCGGCAGCGTCAAAGGCTGATTTTCGCCGCATCCGGGGTTTCCACGAACTACTGAGGAGGACACTTCCGTGACCGCATTGGGGCAGTCCGCCGCCGGATGGTGGCGGAGCGCGGCGATCTACCAGGTCTACATCCGCAGTTTCGCCGACGGGAACGGCGACGGCGTCGGCGATCTCGCCGGCGTCCGCGCGCGGCTGGACTACCTGGCCGAACTGGGGATCGACGCGATCTGGTTCACCCCGTGGTATCCGTCGCCGATGGACGACGGCGGCTACGACGTCGCCGACTTCCGGGAGATCGACCCGCTCTTCGGCACCCTGGCCGAGGCCGAAGACCTGATCGCCGCGGCACACGCCAAGGGGATCCGGGTGATCATCGACATCGTGCCGAACCATTGCTCCGACGAGCACCGCTGGTTCAAGGAAGCGCTCGCGGCGGCACCCGGATCGCCCGAGCGGCAACGGTTCTGGTTCCGTCCGGGCCGCGGCCCGGACGGTTCCGAACCGCCGAACAACTGGAAGTCGCGCTTCGGCGGCTCCGCGTGGACGCGGGTCCCCGACGGCGAGTGGTACCTGCACCTCTACAGCTCGCGCCAGCCGGATTTCAACTGGGACAACCAGGACATCCGCGCGGATTTCGAGGATGTCCTGCGGTTCTGGTTCGACCGCGGCGTCGACGGTTTCCGCATCGACGTCGCCGACGGGCTGGTGAAGGACCCGCGGCTGCCCGACGTCGACCCTGGTGACGAGACGCCGTTCTCCGATCAGGAGGGACTGCACGAGATCTACCGGTCGTGGCGCAAGATCGCCGACAGCTATCCGGGTGACCGGGTTCTCGTCGGCGAGATGTGGCTGCCGGACATGTCGCGTGCCGCGCGGTATCTCCGGCGCGACGAACTGCACGCCGCGTTCAACTTCGACTTCCTGGTGTGCCCCTGGGATTCCACGAGGTTCCGGGACGTCATCGAGCGGACGCTGCTGGCACACGAGGAGGTCGACGCGCCCGCGGCCTGGGTGCTGTCGAACCACGACGTCACCCGGCACGTGACCCGGTACGGACGCGAGGGTGACACCGGCTTCGCGTTCGCCGACCGGCTGCACGGCACTCCGGTCGACCTCGGACTCGGGACCCGGCGGGCGCGGGCGGCGGCGCTGCTGACCTTGGCGCTGCCCGGTGGTCTGTATGTCTACCAAGGGGAGGAGCTCGGTTTGTGGGAGATCGAGGACCTCCCGGACGAGCTCCGGCAGGATCCGGTGTATGCCAGGACGAACGGCGCCGACCCCGGCCGTGACGGCTGCCGGGTCCCGCTCCCCTGGTCTGGCGACGCGCCGCCGTTCGGCTTCGGCACCGCCGGGACGTGGCTGCCGCAGCCCGCGGAATGGCGCTCCAGAACGGCGGAAGCGCAGGCGGCCGATCCGGCGTCGATGCTCCGCCTGTACCGCGCCGGGCTTCGGATGCGGGAGGAGCTTCCCGCGCTCGGGCCCGGTGGCCTGGAATGGCTGTCGCTCGGCGACGGCGTGCTCGCGTTCACGCGGGAGCCGGAGTTCACCTTCGTGCTGAACTTCTCGGACACGCCGGTCCCACTTCCGCCGCATCGCGATGTACTCCTGACCAGTGGCCCGGTCGACGGTGAACTGCCGACGGATACGGCGGTGTGGTTGCGCACCTGACCGCGGCCTCGTGAGACGTCGTGAGTGATTTGGGTCGTTCTCTTGAGGGGAAAGGCAAACGTGTCGTGGCATGGGGCCGGTGTCGCTCACGTGCACGCGTTCTTCTGGTAGTGAAGGCCTCCTTGCCTACTCTGACGGTAGTGAAGGAGGCTTTCGCTAGCGTCAGATGTGGTCTCTGGTGACGGTGGGACGGCTGTGACCTCGGCGACCGGTCGTCAAGTACGTGAAGGCCTCCTTCACGTACTTCGGCAAGGCCAGTGCGGTGCCACGTCACCCAGCCCACCGCCTCGCCCGAGACACGACACGCTTGGCTCACTCCTCGATAACCGTCATCACCAGTCACGAGAATTTCTTGAGTTCCGCCCGCGAAGTCACGCCCAGCTTCGGGAAGATCCGGTGCAGATGCGTGCCGACCGTCCGGTGCGAGAGATAGAGCCGCTGCCCGATCTCCCGGTTGGTCAGGCCCTCCGCGGCCAGTTGCACGATGCTCAGCTCGTGCGGGGTCAGCTTCTCCCGCGCGTCCGGGCCGCGGTTGGGGCTCGACTCCCCCGCGCTCCGCAGTTCACGGCGCGCGCGTTCGGCCCACGCCGTCATGCCGAGCGCGTCGAAGGTCTCCCGCGCGGCACGCAGATGCGCTCGCGAATCCACGACACGCCGCTGACGCCGCAACCATTCGCCGTAGGCCAGCCGCAGCCGGCCGCGTTCGGCGGGCCAGCCGTCCAGCTCCGCCCGCAACGCGGTCTCGAACAGGTCCTCGCCGGGATCGAGGACGGCGCGGGCGTACCGCAAGCCGATGTGCAGGGCCGGTGCCGCCGTCGACAAGGCCAGCTGTTCCATTTCCGCGACGATCTCCCGCAGGGCCTCGACCTGCCCCGCCCGGAGCGCGGCCTCGGCCAGTTCCGCGACGAAGTAGACGCGCAGAGCCAACTGGAAGGCGGGATCTGCGGGATCGAACAGCCGCCGCAGGTCGTCGAAAGCGTCGTCGAAGCGGCCCTCACTCGACGCCGCGATACCCCGGGCGAGCTGGACGGTCGCCAGTACCGGCCGGGCACCGGCGGCGAGCCCGATCCGTTCGGCCTCGTCGGCCAGCGCCTTGGCCTGTTTGTGCTCGCCCCGCAACGCGGCGATCTCGGCCTGGACCGCGGTGGCGAGGCCGTACATGAACGGCTGACCGGTCTCCTTGGCGAATTTGGCCGCTTCCGCCGCGACCGGGACCGCCGCGGCGAGGTCGCCGAGCCGGACCTGGCTCCACGCCTGGACCGCCAACGCCCTCGGCAGCAGGCCGAGCCTTCCTTGCGCACGAAGCCCCGGGGCCGCGGCCGCCGAGAACCGGGCGGCCAGATCGACCGCGCCGACCTGGAGTGACGCACTGCCGAGAAAGCGGTCGACCTCGGGATCGGTTCCGCCGGTGGCGGCGAGTCCGTGCAGGTCACCGAGTACGGCTTCGGCCCGTTCGAACGGCGCGACGTAGGCGGTGACGGCGACGAGGCGCGGGTCCGAGTTCTCGACCGGGAGCCGGTCCGCGACGGCCAGCAGCGTCCGCCGCGCCTCCGGGCCGGGTTCGGTCCAGAAGCAGCGCATGGCGGCACCCCACAGGATGCGCATCGCCGGATCCGGCATCCCGTCCTTCGCCACCGACTCGGCCAGCCGCGCCAGTTCGGCGACCCGGGACAGGTCTTCGCGCACGCCGTCCTCGAACCCGCTGAGCAACCAGCTCGCGGTCGCTCGCTGCCTTGGCGTGAGCTCGCCGGAACGGGCGTCCTCGACGAGCCGTTCCGCCTTCTCGCGCCCGCCGGATTCGACGGCCAGTTCGGCCGCCCGCAGCAACCGCTCCGCCCGCCGTCCGGGATCGGCGCTCAACCGGGCGGCCTGCTCCAGCGCCGCGACCGCGGCCGCCGGTCCGCCACGGTGCCGGGCGCGGTCGGCGGCGTGCTCCAGGTCACCGGCCACGGCTTCGTCGGCGCCGATCGCCGCGGCGGCCCGATGCCACGCCCGGCGATCCGGCTCCTCGCGCAGGACCTCGGCGAGAGCGAGGTGGGCGTGCCGCCGTTCCTCGGCCGACGCCGACGCCGGGATGGCCGAACGCATCAACGGGTGCCGGAACGACACCGTCCGTGGCTCAAGGTCGATCAGCCGGGCCTCCGCGGCGGGCGCCAGCGCTTCCGGCTCGACGGTTTCGCCCAACAGCGCACCGGCCGCCGCCAGCGTCTCGGTGATCGACCCGGTCTCGTTGAGCGCCGCGACCAGCAGGGTCGTGCGCACAGGTTCCGGCAGGGCGACGAACCGGTCACCGAACGTCCGCTCGAGTCGTTCGGTCAGCGGCAGCACGGGATCGGCCGCCTCGGTCATGGCCGACGGCAGCTCGGTCAGTGCCAGCGGATTCCCGGCGGCCTCGGCGAGCAGCCGGGTCCGGACGGGAGTCGTGAGCCTGGGGGCCACGGAGTCGAGCAGTTCGGCCGCGACCGCGTCGGGAAGGCGCTCCAGGTCCATCGAGGGCAGTCCCGCGTCGCGCAGTGGCGACGGCTCCCCGTCCCGCAGGGTCGCGATCAGGACGATCGGCTCCGACTCGATCCGCCTGGCCACGAACGTGAGGACGTCGGCGCTCTCCCGGTCCAGCCAGTGGACGTCCTCGGCGACGATCAGCAGCGGCTTGGCCGCCGCCTCCTCCGAAAGCAGCGTCAGTGTGGCGAGCCCGACGAGGTACGCGTTGGGCTCCGCCGCCTCGGCGAGGCCCAGCGCCGCCCAGAGCGCGGAACGCTGCGGCGCGGGCAAGGTGTCCGCAGCCGCTCGAACCGGGAAGAGCAGCTGGTGCAGACCGGCGTAGGCGAAGTTCCGTTCGGCCTCGACGCCGGTCGTGCGCAGTACCCGCAAACCGCCGACCGTCGCCGCGGCGACCGCTTCCGCCACGACGGCGGACTTGCCGACCCCCGGTTCGCCCTGGATGAGGACACCGCCGCAGCCCGCGGCAGGACCGTCGACGAGCTCGCCGAGGCCCTTCAGTTCGGCTTCACGCCCGAAAAGCTGCACTTGCGATCCTCACTCCGTGAGAAGTTCCGGCGTTCCCTTTGCCTTACCCCTCAAAAGTACGGTATTGACGACAAGGACGGCACCACGAGCCGACGGCGGCGTCGGCGTCCACTCTGGTCTTCAGGCACTGGAACCTCTTGCACGGCAACGGATTCGCCGAGCGGAACCGTCCGCCCGGGTGCCATATCACCCGGCGCTCAAGCCCGTGGATATGACCCAAATGGTATGTACCAGTTCCGTGATGCGCCTCGTACGGTCGGGAACGTTCCGTCTCCTCTCCCCCCGCCCGTTTCGAGGAAAGCGTCGACATGAACAGAAAGATCCTCGCCACCACAGCCGCGGCCATCACCGGCGCGGGCTTGGTCACGGCCATCGCCCTCACCCCGAGCGCGAGTGCCGGGCAACCGGCAACGGCCGCAGACCAGGCCCAGTCGGAAATGCTCGCGGCGATGTCGCGAGACCTGAAGATCAGCCCCGAACAGGCCAAGCTCCGGCTCGCGAGCGAGCAGCGTGCCGCGGTCACCGACAACACGCTGAAGAAACAGCTCGGCACGTCGTACGCCGGATCGTGGCTGGACACCACCGGGACTTCGCTGACCGTGGCCGTCACCGACGCGGCGCAGGCCGACCTGGTGCGCGCCGCCGGTGCGACCCCGAAGACCGTCGCCCGGAGCGCCGCCCAGCTCGATGCCGCCAAGCTGGCGTTGGACGCCAAGTCCACCAAGGCACCGAAGACCGTGCCCGGCTGGTACACCGACGTCGTCACCAACTCGATCGTCGTACTGGCCAACGCCGGCGGTGAGGCCGCCGCGAAGTCGTGGGCGGTCGAGTCCGGCGTGCAGGCCGGCCTGGTCCGCGTCGAGGCCAGCACCGAGAAACCGCGAGCGCTGATCGACATCATCGGCGGTAACGCCTACACCTTCGGTTCGGGCCGCTGTTCCATCGGCTTCCCGGTCGAGGGCGGCTTCGTGACCGCCGGGCACTGCGGCACCACGGGCACGCGCACCTCGAACCCGAGCGGGTCCGTCGCGGGCTCCAGCTTCCCCGGCAACGATTACGCCTGGGTCCGTGCCGACGCCGGCAACACCCCGCGTGCGCTGGTCAACCGCTACCCGGGCACCGTGCCGGTCGCTGGTTCGACTGAGGCCGCGGTGAACTCTTCGGTCTGCCGTTCCGGCTCCACCACGGGCTGGCACTGCGGCACGATCCTGCAGAAGAACACCTCGGTCACCTACCCCGAAGGCACCATCACCGGCCTGACCAGGACCAACGTCTGCGCCGAGCCCGGCGACTCCGGCGGTTCGTGGATCACCGGCGACCAGGCGCAGGGCGTCACCTCCGGCGGCTCCGGCGACTGCACCTCCGGCGGCACCATCTACTTCCAGCCGGTCACGGAGATCCTGAGCGTCTACAACCTGCGCCTGATGGTCACCGGCACCCCGCCGTCCAGCACCACCACGACGCCGACCACCACCCCGACCGGCCCGACAACCTCGAACCCGCCGGGCGGCACCTGGGCGCCGTACACCTACTACGGCTCCGGTGCGACCGCCACCTACGGCGGCAGCAACTACCGCGTGATCCAGCCGCACACCTCCATGCCCGGCTGGGAACCGCCGAACGTGCCCGCGCTTTGGGAACTCGCCTGACCTGGACCGCCCCCGGCGAACGCGCCTCGCCGGGGGCGGCTCCTTTTCCGGACGACGGTGCGCTGACGGAGGATCTCGAATCCCTCGTTCCCCGCGCCCGCGACGGTGATCCCACCGCGACCGAGGAACTGATGGAGATCGTCCAACCGGTCGTCGCGAGCTACTGCCGGAGCCGGATGGACGGGATCGACACGCGGGTCATCGCCGCGGAGGACGTCGCGCAGGAGACCTGTCTCGCCGTGCTCACCGCGCTTCCCACCGCCAAAGCCACCGGCCGCTCTTTTCTCACCACCGTTCTTGGGATCGCCTCCCGGAAGGTCGCCGCTGCCTTCCGGTGGCGGGCCCGGGACAGATCCGAACCCACCGCCGACTTGCCCGATCGCGCGACGCCCGAGCCAAACGAACCTGAACGGCAGGCGCTCGCCGCCGACGGGCACGACCGGTTGACCCGCCTGATGAGCACCCTGCCCGGTATTCAGCGGGAGATCATCCGGCTGCGCGTCACCGTCGGCATGTCGGCTCCTGAAACGGGTGCCGTCCTGCGGATGAGCCCCGGGCTGGTCCGGGTCGCCCAGCACCGAGCCCTGCACAAACTCCGCACGATCATCGGCGAGGACGACCTGTGATCAGCGCTGGATGCAGTCCAGCCCGAGGATGCCGAGACCGGTCACCACGTACTGGCAGATATGCGAGGCGTGTTCGACGCTCGTCTCCGTACAGCTGAGAGGCGTGCCGAGAAGATCGACCGCGCAGTAGGCGTAGAACTGGTTCGGGTTGCCGGGCACCGGGTCCGCGGAGGCGGGCGAGGCGGCGACGGCACCCGCCGAAATCATGAGCGTCGCGCTGGCCGCCAAGGCGGCGATCCGAGTCATCATTGCTCTCTCCTTTTCTCCGCCCCCAATCTGATGTCCTCGGTATTCCCCGCCTGGGGGGCCGCTACCTGGTGATCACCGGAAAGTGTCACGGTGACGTACACCGATGACGTCGCCCGACGGGCGCCGAGGCCCCCATGGCCGTCCTAACGTGACCGCATGCCCGTTCTTGGGAAGCTCGCCCTCGCCGCCGCCCTCCTCCTCGCCACCACCGCCTGCAGTGCCGCCTCGCCACCGCCGACGGCACCCGCTCCCCCTGCCGCCGTCGCCGCCGCCGACTGGTCACCCGCCCCCGTCGTGCCGTTGCCGTCGCAGCCGCCGCCCTCGCTGGTCGTGGACCAGCCGCTGCCCGACCAGCTCGCGATGGGCCTCGTCGTCCTGCGGTACCGGGCGGAGAACCTCCGGATCGTCCCGGTCTACGGCCCGGCCGCGCTCGATGTCTCGCCCCGGATCGGCCACATCCACGTGACGGTCGACGACGCGCAGTGGCACTGGGCGGACGGCAGCGGAGAGCCGCTCATCATCCAGTCGCTGCCGGCGGGACCGCACAAGGTGTGGATCGGCCTCGCCGACCCGACGCACAAGATCCTCGACGAGAAGACCGTCAGCTTCGTCGTCCCTGTCCACAGTGGACACCACTGAAACCCTGGAGTCACCGCCATGCCACTGGATCAGTACTATTCGCTCGGCCGGTCCGGCCTGCGCGTCAGCAGGATCGCCCTCGGCACGATGAACTTCGGCACCGGCGGTTTCCACGCCGCCTACGGGAAAACCGAGGACGAGGTCCGTCCGATCTTCCGCGAATACCTCGACGCGGGCGGGAACTTCATCGACACCGCCGACTTCTACACCGCCGGCGAAAGCGAGACGATCCTCGGCCGCCTCATCGCCGAAGCGAAGGTGCGCGACCAGGTCGTGCTCACCACCAAGTACACCAACAGCGTCGACCCCGGCGATCCGAACGCGGGCGGCAACGGACGCAAGCATCTGATCAGGGCACTTGAGGCGTCGCTGCGACGGCTGGGCACCGACCACGTCGACCTGTTCCTGCTCCACACCTGGGACCGCATCACCCCGCCGGAAGAGGTGATGCGCACGTTCGACGACCTGGTACGCGCGGGAAAGATCCGCTACGCCGGACTTTCGGACGTGCCCGCCTGGTACGCCGCGCGGGCACAGTCCTTCGCGGACGCGCACGCACTGACCCCGGCGGTCAACCTCCAGCTGCCCTACTCGCTCGTGGAGCGGACGATCGAGACCGAACACCTCCCGATGGGACAGCACCTCGGACTCGGCATCACCGCGTGGAGCCCCTTGGCAGGCGGCTTCCTCACCGGCAAGTACCGCCAGACCACCGAGACCCCCGCCGGCGAGGGCAGGCTGAGCGATCCGGGCAACGCCGGGAAGGCATGGACGGAGCGCGATTGGGCACTGCTCAAGCCACTGGAGGAGGTCGCGGCCAACCTCGGTGTCACGATGGCGCAGGTCGCGATCAACTGGGTCGCCACCCAGCCGGGCATCGCGTCCGCGATCGCCGGGGCGAGCAGCGCGGCCCAGCTGCGCACGAGCATGGCCGCGCTCGACTTCGAACTGCCGCCGGAGCTGCGGACGATCCTCGACGAGGCCAGCGCCGTGCCGCCGGAGTCGGTGTACCGGATGTTCACGCCTGAGTACCAGAACTGGGTGATCAGTCCTGGGGTGAAGGTCGGGGACAAGCCGGCGGGGTATACACCGGTTGTGCGGAACTGGTGATTGAGTAGGAAGGCTTGCGCCGGCGGGTTGCGCCGGCTCACGCCGTCGCCGCCGCCCGGATCGGTTGCCGTTTCGCGGCAACGGCTAAGGCGAAGCCGGTCTCACTGCCCTACAACCGCCGCCGTCACGCGGCGATGATCCGAAATGGCCAAGTCCCGACGCCGGTACCGCTACCGTCCCGGCTTGTCGCCGTTTCGCGGCAACAGAGCGGCCGGTCACGCCGCAAAGGCAGCGTTAACGCCACCACCCGAACCCGTTGCCGTACCCCGGCAACGCCCCCAAAGCGGCAATGCACGAAAAGCCACCACTCCTCCCCGAGTCCATCGTCGTTCAACGGCAACGGCTCGGCGGTCACCTCGCCAGACCGGCTTCGCACCACCACGTCGCCGTTTCGTGGCAACGGCCTAAGCGCCCAAGTCCCGAAGCCGAGCACGCCACAAAACACAACGCCGTCGAAACCGCACGACCCCGAGCCCACCGATGCGCTCAGAGAGCTCTCTTCCGCTGATTCGCGTTGAACCGTGCCTTCTTCTGCCGGTTCCCGCACGTGTTCATGTCGCACCATTTACGGGAGCGGCTTTGGCTGGTGTCGAAGAAGGCGGCCTGGCAGGTCGGCGACGCGCACAAGGCCAGCTTTCCGTCGCGTTCGCCGGAGATGATGCTGACCGCGTCGGCGGCGATCACGCTGAGGGCGTCTTCCACGCGGGAAGCCGGGCCAAGGTGCCATCGCCGCTTGCCTTCGGGCGTCAGAACGGCCGCGGCCCGGCCCTGGGTGCTGCGGTCGTTGATGACTTGGACAGCGGAAGCGGGGAGCACGTCCTGGAGCGCGGCCGCGGTCGCCGCGGCGTGAATCGACTCCCTCAGTTCCCGAGCGAGTTCGAGCTGGGCAGTGGTGCACGAGTCCACGGCGAGACCGTTCACCGCCAGCCAGTCGACGAGTCGGTGCGGCGTGGGAATGCGTTCCACCGCCTCACCACGACGCTCCGTCAGGGTCGCGGTGAAGCTGGTCGCCAGCACATTGCCGAGGCGGAAGTCAGGGAACCCAGCAGGCATGGAACCACCTTAGCCGGTTGTGTCTCGACGCGAGGGCCTGCTAGAACCGTCTTAGCCGGTTCTTCGATGACAGGAGGTCTCATGTCCAGCGACGTACACCCCTTCGAAGCCCACGCACCTGACGCCGACCTCGAAGATTTGCGTGCGCGCCTGGCCGCGGCACGGCTACCGGAGGCCGAGACGGTCGATCGCCGATGGGGCCAGGGTGTTCCTCTCGCCGACCTCGTCGATGTCGTGGATTACTGGCGCACCGGGTACGACTGGCGGTCCTTCGAGAAGCGCCTCGACCGGATCGGCCAGTTCCGCACGACCATCGACGGTGTGGGAATCCACTTCCTCCACCGCCGGTCCGCGCGCGCGGATGCGGTTCCCCTGGTCTTGACGCACGGCTGGCCGGGCAGCATCGCCGAGTTCGTCGATGTGGTGGACGAGCTGGCGGACCCGAAGAACGCGGACGCGCCGGCGTTCCACGTCGTGATCCCCTCGCTACCGGGCTTCGGCTACAGCGACAAGCCGTCCACCACCGGCTGGGGTACCGAAAAGATCGCGGCCGCGTGGGTGGAACTGATGGGCAGGCTCGGCTATAACAGGTTCACCGCCCACGGTGGCGACTGGGGAGGCGTTGTCACCACGGTTCTCGGCGGCCGGTTCCCGGACCACGTCCTCGGCATCCACACGACGTTCGCGGCGGGACCACCCGGGCTGACCACGGACGGGCTGACGGCGGCCGAACGCGAGTGGACCGAGGAAACCCACGATTTCTGGCACCACCGCGCGGCGTACGCGAAACAACAGGCGACCCGGCCGCAGACCATCGGCTACTCGCTCGTCGACTCACCGGTCGGGCTTCTCGCCTGGATTCTCGACAAGTTCGCCGAGTGGTCCGACACCGAAGACAGCCCGTTCGAGACGATCTCCCGAGACCGTGTCCTCGACGACGTCACCCTGTACTGGCTGACCCGGACCGGCGCGTCGTCGGCTCGCATCTACTACGAAAGCCACAACTCGCTCGATCCCGAACTCCGGGTCGACGTCCCGGCGGCGATCACCACCTATCCCCGCGACATCGAGAAGTATCCGCGCCCGTGGGCGCAGCAGCGGTACCGGCAGATCGTCCGCTGGAGGGCACCCGAAGCCGGGGGCCATTTCCCGTCACTGGAGATGCCCGGATACTTCCTCAAAGATCTTCTAGAGGGGCTCGCGGCAGTGCTGGCCACCAGCCGGCACGCGGTATAGGGCGTTATACGACCTCACGCCCGCAAGTGGGCCCGTTCCGGCGCGACGGCGTGCTGGAGCGGCTGCCCGAGGACGAACCGCCGCAGTTCCCGCGCGACGAGTTCCCCCATCCGCGCGCGCTCGGCACCCAGCGCCCCGGCCAGATGCGGGGTGAGGACCACGTTCGGCAGCGTGTACAGCGGTGAGTCCGGGGCGGGCGGTTCGGGCCAGGTGACGTCGAGGATCGCCGTGAGGTCCGGCCGCTCGCCCAGCACCGGGACGACCGACGGCTCGTCGACCACGGCGCCGCGGGCGGTGTTGATCAGGGTCGCACCGCTGCCCATTCCGGCCACGAGCTTCCCGTTCACCAGCCCCTCGGTCTCCGGCAGCAGCGGCGCGTGCAGGCTGACCACGGCACAGGTGCCGAACAGTTCGTCGAGGTCCACCAGCCGCACGCCGAGTTCCGCGGCGGCCGCGGCGTCGACGACGGGGTCGCTCGCCAGCACCTCGACGTCGAAGCTGCCCAGGTGAGACGCGACGAGAGCACCGATCTCGCCGAGGCCGAGCAGTCCGACCTTGGAGCGGTAGGCCCCGGCGACCCTCGGGTCGGCCGGGTAGGCCCGCCGCTCCCGGATCTCGCGGGAGATCCGGTGCACCTGCTTCAGTCCCAAAAGGATCTGGGCCAGGGTGAACTCGGCGACCGGGACGGCGTTCGCGGCCGCCGCGGACACGATCGGGATCTCGCGCGCCCAGAACTCGGGTGTGGTCAGCGGGCGGACCGATCCGGCGGCGACGAGCACCGCGCGCAGGTCCGGTGCCGCCCCCAGCAGGGTGGCATCGAGGACCGGCGCCCCCCAGCCCGAGAGCAGGATCTCGACCCCGTCGAGGGCCTCCGGACGCTCCGCCAGCCGCTCGCGGGTGAGCGGCTCACGCAGGTCCACCAGCGCCCCGATCTCGTCGCGTACGGCCTCGGGGTAAACGTCGTCACGACGACGTTCCTCCATCACGAGGATCGCCGTCGGCCGGTGTCGCAGCTCCGTCATCCCTACCTCCGAGGGCACCATACATCGGATGCTTAACCCACCCCAAGGGCGGTGAGCCCCACCCCGAGGCAAAGTCGGCCGATTGAAATTCGTAATCATCGGACCATTGACCCCGAGCCGGGAAAGCGCTTACCGTCCCTGCGGAGTAGACGGCGTGGTCCACAGTGAACAGGAGAAGCGATGCGGAAATCGCGGTGGATCGGCGTGGGACTCACTGTCTCAGCGCTGATTCTTTCGGGCTGCTCGGCAGGCCCCGCAGGCACGAACGTCGCGCAGGACACCAAGGCCCCACTGGAACTGTGGACCCGGACAACCCCCGGCGGCGCCGGTGAGCAGGCCACGAAGCGGCTCGCGGAAGCGTTCGAGAAGGCCACCGGGTTCAAGGTGCAGGTCACCGCGATCTTCGACGACTTCGAGACGAAGCTGGCCCAGCGCGCCGCCCAGCGCGACCTGCCGGACATCGTGATGAACGACGTCACGCAGGTCGGCACCCTGAAGAGCCAGGGTCTCGTACGTGAGATCGAGCAGGGCAAGATCAAGCACGCCGCCGAGCTGACCGAGCAGGCGTTGAAGTCCAACCAGACCCCGGACGGCAAGCTGTACGGCCTGCCCTACAGCGCGCAGGCTTCGGCGCTGCTGATCCGCAAGGACTGGCGGGAGAAGCTCGGCAAGAGCGTCCCGCAGAGCTGGCCCGAGCTGGTCGACCTCGCCAAGGCCTTCACCACCGGCGACCCCGACGGCAACGGCAAGAACGACACCGCGGGCCTGAACGCGACGCTGTCGACCAAACGCGGCTACGCCTCCTGGTACTTCTCCAACTTCCTGTGGGCCGCCGGCGGCGACTTCATCACCGAGGCGGGCGGCGGCAAGTACAAACCGTCGATGAGCACCCCCGAATCGCTGGCCGCGGTGCAGTGGTTCCGCGACCTCGGCTGCAAGGACAACGTGATCCAGCCCGGTTCGGTCACCATGCCGACCCCGGCGACCAACGAGACCTTCGAAGCGGGCAAGGCCGGGATGTACGTCGTCGGCCCGTACCTGCTGCCGCGGTTCGACAAGGCGCTCGGCAAGGACAAGTACGAGGTCGTCCCGATGCCGAAGGGCGCCAAGAACGCGGACGTGCTCGCCGAGGGACTGTCGATCTACATGATGGCCGGTTCGCCGAATCAGGCCGGGCAGGACGCCTTCGGTGACTTCGCGATCTCGGCCGACGGCCAGAAGATCGGCATGGAGGGCGACACCGCCTTCATCGTCCAGCTCCCGGTGAACAAGAACGTCGACATCACCCAGGTCCGCCCGGACCCGCGCTGGAAGACCTACGCCGAGATCTACGCCAAGTCCGGCCACTACGCGCCGTCCATCCCGAACTGGACGCCGGTCCGCCAGGACACCGCCGACACGGTCAGCGCGCTCGTCGCCGACTGCAAGCTCGACACCAAGGCGGAACTGGCCAAACTCGACACCAAGCTCACCGCGACCTTGCAGCAACAGGGGATCAGCGCGTCATGACGGTAGATCACGCCAAGCCGGCGGCCGTCGGCGCGGACCGTACCGCCACCCGGCGGACGCCCGCGCCGAAGGCCCGCGGGCGCAGCGACCGCGACGGGAAGTGGTGGACGCCGTGGCTGTTCCTGGCCCCCGCCCTGATCCTGTTCGTGTACTTCAAGTTCATCCCGATGATCACCGCGGTGACGATGTCCTTCCAGGACGTCCAGCCGTATCTGGGCAACCAGTGGGTCGGCGGGCAGAACTACGGCACCGTCCTCGGTGACGAGGCGTTCCACTCCGCCATCTGGCACACCGTGATCATCGCGGTCGGGCAGACGGTCGGGTCGATGGTCATCGGCCTCGCGCTCGCGCTGCTGATGGAGGGCCAGAGCAAGCGGCTGAAGTTCCTCCGCTCGGCGGCGTTCCTGCCGGTGGTCGTCCCGATCGCGGTGGTCGCCGAACTCTGGCGGATCATGTACCACCCGACCGAGGACGGGATGCTGAACTCGATCCTCGGCCTGGTCGGATTGGGACCGTCGGGCTTCATCAACGATCCCGACAGCTCGATGGTCTCGGTCATCATCACCGGCATCTGGCGCGGCGCGCCGTACGACATGATGATCTTCCTCGCCGGACTGGCCGGAATCGACCGAGGGCTCTACGAAGCGGCCACTGTGGACGGTGCCTCCCGCTGGCGCAAGATCCTCCACGTGACCTTGCCGGGCCTGCGGTCGGTGTTCTCGATCCTGTTCGTCCTCGCGGCGATCCGCGGTCTGCGCGTGTTCACCGAGGTGTTCCTGCTGACCAACGGCGGGCCGAACGGCTCGACGGAGGTCGCGATGACCCTGATCTACAAACTCGGCCTGGAACAGAACCGGCTGGGCGTCGGCGCGGCGGGAGCGGTCCTGCTGTTCCTCGCGACGCTCGTGCTGACCCTGTTCGTCCAGGTGCTCCGACGGAGGCGAGACGCATGACCGCGGCCAACGATTCGGCACTCGGCCTCGACGCCGTCAAGTCGCCGGGCGGACGGATCCTGAAGTTCGTCCTGTACGCCCTGCTGCTCCTGGTCTTCGCCGGACCGCTGCTGGCCCTGCTGGTCAGCGCGTTCAACGACGTCTCCGATCCGACGGCGCTGAGCGTCGTCCCGTCGAGCCCCACCCTGGGCAACTTCGGCATCGCCTTCGACCTCGGCGTCGGGAAGTACCTGCTCAACTCGTTCCTGGTGGTCGGCTTCGGCCTGCTGCTGCAGGTCATCGTCTCGGTGCTGGCCGGATACGCGTTGGCGCGCAAGAAGTTCCGGTTCATGACCTTTGTGCTGGTCGCGATCCTGGCGACGCTGATGCTGCCGGAGGAGATCCTCGCGATCCCGCTGTCGCTGATCCTGTCGGATCTTCCGGTGGTGCACTTCAACCTGATCGGCAGCCTCGCCGGGATGATCGTGCCGCTGGGCGCGTGGGCCTTCTCGATCCTGGTGATGACCGAGTTCATGAAGGACGTCCCGCGTGAACTCGAAGAGGCCGCGCGGATCGACGGCGCCGGAGATCTGCGGATCTTCGCGCAGATCATCCTGCCGATGTGCAAACCCGCGCTCGGGGTGATCGGCGTCTTCGGCTTCACCATGATCTGGGACCAGTATCTGCTGCCGCTGCTGGTGTCGACCGACGCGTCGACCTACACCCTGCCGCTGGCCCTGCGGACACTGCGGATCGACACGAACGTCACGCCGGGCGTGATCATGGCCGCGTCGCTGCTGGCGCTGCTCCCCTCGGTCGCCGCGTTCCTCTTCTTCCAGCGTTCGTTCGTCCGCGGGCTCGCCTCGGGCGCGCTCAAGGGCTGACCGAGACAAGCAAGGAGCGATCCTGAAGTGAGTTCCACCGCCTGGTTCACCCACGACCGGTTCGGGATGTTCGTCCACTGGGGACTGTATTCGCTGGCCGCCCGGCACGAATGGGTGCAGAACCGCGAAAAACTGACCGACGAGCAGTACCGCGTCTACTTCGACCACTTCGAGCCGGACAAGTACGACCCGCGGTCCTGGGCGCGGGCCGCGAAGGCCGCGGGCATGACCTACGTCGTGCTGACCACCAAGCACCACGACGGTTTCTGCCTGTGGGACAGCGATCTCACCGACTTCAAGGTCACGAACACCCCCTACGGCAAGGATCTGCTCGGCCCGTTCGTCGACGCGTGCCGCGAAGAAGGCTTGAAGGTCGGCTTCTACCACTCGCTGATCGACTGGCACCACCCGGCGTTCCCCGTCGACGGCACCCATCCCCGCCGCGACGACGCCGAGTACATCGCGGCGCACCAGTACGCCGACATCGCCGAGTACCAGCTCTATCTGCACGGCCAGGTCCGCGAGCTGCTCACCCGCTTCGGCACGATCGACTACCTGTTCTTCGATTTCTCGTACCGGGGCCGCAAGGAATGGTGGGGCGGTAAGGGACCGGACGACTGGGACTCCCCCGGCCTGCTCGCGCTGGTCCGTGAACTGCAGCCCGGCATCCTGGTCAACGACCGCACCGGCATTCCCGGCGACTTCATCACGCCGGAGCAGTACCAGCCGTCCGGTCCGATGACCCGGGACGGCGTGCCCGTGGTGTGGGAGGCGTGCCAGACGCTGAACGGCAGCTGGGGTTACGACCGCGACAACCTCGACTACAAGAGCCCCGAGCTGCTCATCCGGATGCTGGTCGACGGCGTGTCCAAGGACGGCAACCTGCTGCTCAACGTCGGACCGAACGGCCGGGGTGAGATCGACCCGCGAGCGCTCGAAGTGCTCGCCGGGATCAGCCGCTGGATGGACCGGCACGAACGCTCCATCCGCGGCTGTGGCCCGTCGGAGTTCACCGCGCCCGCGGACTGCCGCTACACCCAGCGCGGGGACCGGCTCTACCTGCATCTCTTCAGCTGGCCGATGAACCATGTCCACCTGCCCGGGATGGCCGGGCGAGTGCGCTACGCCCAGCTGCTCGACGACGCCTCGGAAATCCGGCAGGTGCACACCGACCCCGGGCAGACCGCGCAGAACACCCAGATGGGCGGGCAGCCGGAAGGCACGCTCACCCTCAAACTCCCGATCCGGAAACCGGGCACCCCGGTCCCGGTGATCGAGCTGTTCCTGAATACCGAGAGCCCCGCCGCCGAAACCCTCCCCACCGATTGAGCACGGAGGCATCATGGATCGCAGAAGGTTCCTCAGCGGCGCCACCCTCGGCGCCGCGCTGATCACCGTCCCCTGGGTCACGTCCGGGACAGCGTCGGCCAAGCCGAAGGGGCTGTGCGCCCTGAACGTCAGTTCGCTGACCGAACTGCAGAACGCGATCAATCAGGCGGGCCCCGGTGCCGTCATCACGGTGAACAACGGCACCTACACCGTGCCGACGGGGTCGCCGATCAGCATCAAGGGCAGGCGCGGCACCAAGGACCAGCCGATCACCATCGTCGCCCAGTCCCGCGGCGGCGTGACGCTCAACGGTGAGCAGAGCTTCGTCTTCGACGACTCCACCGGTGTCACGATCAGCGGGTTCAAGTTCCGCCAGAGCACCACGCTGGAGATCCCGACGAACTGCTCGCGGATCCGGCTGACCCGCAACGATCTCCAGTTCGCCGACATCACCGGCCTGGACTGGGTGATGGTCCGCGCCGACAACAGCAAGATCGACCGCAACCACTTCCACCACAAGACGACACTCGGCGTCATGCTCTGCATCGAGGGTGCGGACGAGGACAAGATGGCCGTGGACGTCGAAGTCTTCCGGAACTACTTCTCCGACCACACCTTCCCCGGCGACAACGGCGGCGAGCCGATCCGGCTCGGCCTCAGCCCGCGTGCGCTCAGCACCGCCGGCGCCAAGGTCGAGTTCAACCTCTTCGAACGGGCGAACGGCGACCCGGAGGCGATCTCGATCAAGTCGTCGGGCAACTTCATCCGCAACAACACCATCCGGAACAGCAACGGCGGCATCGTGCTGCGCCACGGGAACAAGACCGTCGTCGACTCCAACTTCATCCTCGGCGGCAAGGAAGGCATCCGGATCTACGGCAACGACCACAAGATCGTCAACAACTACGTCGCCGGACTGTCCGGCAGCGCACTGGTCGTGGGCAGCGGCTCCGTCCGGGACCACTTCCCGGGTGAATCCAAGGAATCACGGCGCGGCAACGACGCGGCGGACCGCGTGCTCATCGCGCACAACACCCTGCTGAACAACAGCGGCACGCTCGCCGGCGAGACCAAGCGGACGATCGAACCGCGTGACTGCACGATCTCGGACAACCTCTTCGTCGGCGGCAACGGCGATCTGGTCGCGATGAGCACCACGGGCAACTTCACCTGGTCGGGCAACATCCTGTGGGGTTCGGGCGCGGACGGCAACATCCCGGCAGGCACCTTCCGCCGGGTCGACCCGAAGCTCGTGCAGGGCACCGACGGGATCTCGCGGCTCGCCGCGGGCAGCCCCGCGATCGACGCGGCCACGCTGACCACCGCGCCGACCACCTTGGACCTCGACGGCCAAGCCCGCGGCAGCCTGCGCGACGTCGGCGCCGACGAGTACTCGACGGCCGCGATCGCCAACCGGCCGCTCACCACCGCGGACGTCGGACCCGGCGCTCCGTAGCCAGGCGGTCAACATCAGAGCCGGGCTCACGCCGGCGTCCGTCCTCGCCGGCGTGAGCCCACCGCACCACCGAGGAGGAACCATGCCGCAGCGCGCCGCGGGTTCGGTCACCTTGGCCGATGTCGCCCGTGAGGCGGGAGTGTCGCTCGCGACGGCGTCGAGGGCGCTCAACGGTGGCACCAGACAGGTCAGTGGGGGTCTGCGGGAATCGGTGCTGCGGGCGGCGGAACGGCTGCGGTACACCGCGAACGTGCCCGCGCAGGCGATGGCCCGCGGCCGAGGCGACGTCGTGGGACTGCTGGTACACGACATCGTCGACCCGTACTTCTCCTCGATCGCCTCCGGCGTGATGCGCGTGGCCGCCCGGCACGGGCTGACGGTCACCATCGCGAGTACGGAAAACCGGCCGGAGAAGGAACTCGAATACGTCACGACGTTGCGCGGGCAACGGGCACGCGCGGTCATCCTGGCCGGTTCGCGGAACGAGGACAGTGCCCTGCAACGGAACCTGACCAAGGAACTCAAGGCTTTCGAGGCAGCCGACGGCCGGGTCGTGGTGATCGGGCAGCGGAAACTGCCGTTCGACACCGTCATGCTGGAGAACCGGCCGGGTGCGGCGGCACTCGGTGAGCGGCTCGCCGGACTCGGGCACCGCGACTTCCGGGTGCTCGCCGGACCGCCGGGACTGCTGACCTCCCGCGATCGCGTGCTGGGCTTCCGCGACGGGCTCGCCCACCACGGCGCCTCCCTGCCCGCGCACCAAGTCCTGCACGCGGAGTTCACCCGGGACGGCGGGTACGCGGCGATGGTGCGGGCACTGGAAAGCGGTTTCCGGCACGGCTGTGTCTTCGCGGTCAACGACGTGATGGCCGTCGGCGCGATGGCCGCCTGCCGCGACCACGGGCTGGAGGTGCCGTCGCCCATCGCGGTCGCGGGGTTCGACGACATCATCACCTTGCGCGACATCAGGCCTTCGCTGTCCACCGTGCGCGTCCCGATCGAGACGATGGGCGAACAGGCACTCGACTTCGTCCTCGCCGACCGCGCGGACAGCCCTCGCGTCCGGCCGGTCACCGGCGAGGTCGTGCTGCGGGAAAGTACTCGACTGTTGGAGGAACGATGATCCGCCCGGGACTGTGTTCGGTGACGCTGCGGCGGCTGGACGCCGACGAGGTCGCCCGTCGTACCGCGGAAGCGGGGCTGCGGGTGATCGAGTGGGGCGCCGACGTCCACGTGCGCCCAGGTGACGACTGGGCGGCCGACCGCGCGCTCGAAGCCATGGCACGGCACGGACTGACCTGCGGCTCCTATGGTTCCTACTTCCGCGCCACCCCGATGGAAACCGGGAAG
Source organism: Amycolatopsis sp. NPDC039088 (assembly GCF_055598845.1). Classification (NCBI taxonomy): domain Bacteria; kingdom Bacillati; phylum Actinomycetota; class Actinomycetes; order Pseudonocardiales; family Pseudonocardiaceae; genus Amycolatopsis; species Amycolatopsis sp. NPDC039088. The sequence continues at coordinate 301,161 of NZ_JBVKAE010000003.1, forward strand.
TTCGGTGACATCGCCGCGACCGCGGTCCGGCTCGGTGCCACCAGGATCCGGGTGTGGGCGGGCAAAGCGGGCTCGGCCGACGTCGACCCCGACGAGCGGGAGCAGGTCGTCGCCGGTCTCCGCGAGGCCGCCGACGTCGCGGAGCGGCACGGTCTCGAAGTCGCGCTGGAGTTCCACGGCGGGACGCTGACCGACACCGCCGAATCGACCGTCCAGCTGTTGGAAGAGGTCGGCCGCGACAATCTCGGCACCTACTGGCAACCGCCGCAGGACCTGCCGGACGAACCCGCTCTCGCGGGACTGGAGCTGGTCCTCGACCGGGTTCGCGCGGTGCACGTCTTCTCGTGGTGGCCCAGCAACGAACGGCACCCGCTGACCGCGAGGACGGAGTTGTGGACGCGGGCGTTCGCGCTGCTCGCGAAGACCGGACGCCCGTTCGACGCGTTGCTGGAGTTCGTTCCGGACAACGATCCGGCCCTGATCCCCGGTGAGGCCGACTCCCTCCGCAAGCTGATCGAGGTGGGCGCGTGAGGTTCACCGGAACCGACCGGCTGCTGTTCGCCGGCGACTCGATCACCGACTCCAGCCGCGACCGCACCGATCCGGCGTCGCTCGGCAAGGGCTACGTCCGGCAGATCGCGGACCGCTTGAGCGACGGGCCGGTGGTGCTCAACAAGGGCCTCAACGGAAACCGCGTCTACGACCTGGAAGCCCGCTGGACCACCGACGTCCTCGCGGAGCGGCCGACGGTGCTGACCGTGAAGATCGGGATCAACGACACGTGGCGGACCTTCGACCGCGGCCTGCCGAGCCCGATCGACAAGTTCCGCGCCGCCTACCGCCGTCTGCTGGATAGTGCGCGGCGGAATCTCCCGGCGGAGTTGTACGTCATCACACCGTTCCTGCTGCCGGTCGAACCGGAGCAGCACGAGTGGCTGGAGGATCTGGCGCCTCGGATCGAGGTCGCGTTGGAGGTCGCCGCCGAGTTCGGCGCGCGGCCGGTGCGCGCGGACCTGTTCATGCCGCGGGCGGCGGAAGAGCACGGCGCGGCGACCCTCGCGCCGGACGGCGTCCACCCGAGCCCGCTCGGTCACCGGCTGCTCGCCGAGGCGTGGCTGGCCACGGCCGGTGCGCCGGTCGAGGAGGTTCACCGGCCTTAGCCGATACAGTTGTCCCCGTGTGAACCGGAGCGCTATCGGATCCGTGTGCTCTCAAGAGATCAGGGGGCGGCGTGACACGTGAAGGCGAGCTCGTCGCCGGCCGTTACCGGTTGGAGCGCAAGGTCGGCCGGGGCGCGATGGGCGTGGTGTGGCAGGCGCGGGACGAACGGCTCGGCCGGACGGTCGCGGTCAAGCAGCTGCTGCCGGGCACCGTGCCGGACGACGCCCCGTTCCGGTCGATCGTGCGCGCGATGCGGGAAGCCAGGGTCGCCGCCCGGCTCAAGCATCCGCACGCTGTCACCGTGTACGACGTCGCCGAGCAGGACGGAAACCCGTTCCTGGTCATGGAGTTCCTGCCGTCGCGGCCGCTGACGGACCTGCTCGCGGACGACGGCCCGCTCCCGGCGGGCCGGGTGGCGGAACTCGGCGCGCAGGTCGCCTCGGCGCTGGCCGCCGCCCACGCGGACGGGATCCTGCACCGCGACGTCACGCCCAACAACATCCTGATCACCGAAGACGGCCGGGCGAAGATCGCCGACTTCGGGCTTTCCCACGCCGCGGGCGAAGGGACCATGACCGGTGGCGGGCTCGTCGTCGGCACCCCGGCGTTCCTCTCCCCCGAGGTCGCCGACGGCGAGGAACCCGGTTATCCCTCCGATGTGTTCTCCCTCGGTTCCACGCTCTACACCGCGCTGGAGGGCGCGCCGCCGTTCGGCACCGACGGCAACCAGATCGCGCTCCTCAAACGCGTCGCCCGCGGCGAGATCACCGCGCCGCGGACCACCGGCCCGCTCACGGACGTCCTGCTGCGGCTGCTCCGGCGCGATCCCGGCGAGCGGCCGGACATGGCCGAGGCCGAGCGCCTGCTCAACGCGGTCGCGGACGGCCGTCCGGCGGTCCTGTCCGGCACGAAACGACTTCCCGCGCCGACCGGCCGTTCGAAGCTGCCGCTCGCCATCGGCGGTGGTGTGGCGGTGGCCGGTGCTGTCCTGGCCGGGCTCCTGCTGTTCGACGGCGGTCCTCCCGACGCTCCCGTGGCGCCGCCGCCCGTGGCCGAACAGAGCACCACCGCGGAGAACCCGGTGTGCGAAGCGCGCTACGAGGTGACCAATCGCTGGCCAGGCGGTTCGGAGATCCGGGTGTCCGTGCGGAACCCCAAGGACACCAGGCTCACCGGCTGGGAAGTCAGCTGGACCCTGTCTCCCGGAACCCGCATCGCCAATCTGTGGAACGGTTCTTTGACACAGGAAGGCGACCGCGTGCGAGTGTCCGAAGTGGACTGGAACGCGGTCCTGCCCGCGGGCGGCACGACCACCTTCGGCTTCATCGCGACCATCGACGGCGAGGGCGGGGAGACGCCGGTCGCGGTGTGCCGGAGTTCCTGACGACGACACGACCGAAAAAATGTGACATAACTCACGTCTTATTTGTCCGATTACCGGGGTCCTCCGCACCGGCATGCTGCGAGCGCGAAGCATTCGACAGCAAGGAGAAACGTGTGGACGACGACCAGGCGAGCACGCGGCGGTTCCCGATGGCGCGCGCCGCGGGCCGCCCTTTCGACCCGGCACCGGAACTGCTGCGACGGGCCGCGGAGGATCCGGTGTCCCGGGTGAAGCTGTGGGATGGCGGCACGCCGTGGCTGATCACCCGATACGAAGACGTGCGCACGATCCTGGCCGATCCACGGGTCAGCGTCGACGCCACCCACCCGGACTTCCCGCACACCAACGCGGTGAGCAAGGCACGCGACACCGGGATGAAGACGTTGATGCAGATGGACGCGCCGGAACACACCGTTCAGCGGCGCCTGCTGACCCCGGAATTCACGATCGAGAAGATGGCGGCTCTGCGGCCCCGGATCCAGCGCATCGTCGACGACCTCATCGACGGAATGCTCGCCGGTCCCCAACCGGTGGATCTGGTGGCGGCGTTCGCGATGCCGGTCCCTTCACTGGTGATCTGTGAACTGCTCGGCGTGCCCTACACCGACCGCGGTTTCTTCCAGGAGGTGGCCCGCACCCTGGTCATGGACGAGCCCGATCCCGAACGGGCGCTGGCCGCCAGTGAGGAGCTGAACGCCTATCTGGAAGAGCTGGTCCTCCGTAAGAACGCGGAACCCGCCGAGGATCTGCTCAGCACGCTGACCATCGAGCAGTTCCGGACCGGCGCGATGACCCCGCGTGAGATCGCCATACTGGGCCAGCTCCTGCTGGTCGCCGGGCACGACACCACCGCGGGCATGATCGCGCTGGGCACGGCGGCGCTTCTGGCGAATCCGGATCAGCTCGACCTGGTCCGTGACGGCGACCCCGCGCGGACGGCCGGCGCCGTGGAGGAGCTTCTGCGCTACTTGTCCATCACCCACACCGAAGCGCGCCGCGTCGCGCGGGAGGACCTGGAGATCGGCGGCAGGCTCATCCGGGCGGGCGAGGGCATCATCGCGGTGAAGAACACAGCCAACCGGGACCCGGCCGCTTTCCCGGATCCGGACACCGTCGACGTCCGGCGCAAGGCCCGCCACCATGTCGCCTTCGGCCACGGCAGGCACGTATGCCTCGGCGCCCCACTGGCCAGGGTGGAACTCCAGGCCGTCTACGGCACGCTCTTCCGGCGTATCCCCACCTTGAAGGCGGCCACCCCCTGGGAGGAATTGCCGTTCGACGAGAACGCGGTCTTCTACACGGTGCGGGAACTACCCGTCACCTGGTGAACCGGTGAGGCGCGCCGCTCGGTGGACTCCCGTGCGTTCAACCGCACCGGCACCTCGATCCGGCGCGGCTCGCCGTCCGGGGCGGGGCCCTCGACGAGGTCCATCAGCGCCGCGGCCGCGCGGCCGCCCGCCTCACGCGGGTGCACGAACATGCCGGTCACCTGCGGTGAAGTGAGGCGAAGCGACCCACTGTCGACCGCGCTGCAGATCCCGAGTTCGGCGGGCACCGCGAGCTGTCGGCGGCGGGCCTCGTGGAGGACGCCGAGGGCGAGGTTCTCCGACGTAGTGAAGACTGCGTCCGGTCGCACCGGCCGTCCGAGCAGTCTGCCCAACGCTTCCGCCGTGCCTTCGGTGGTCGGTGGTTCGTCGATCTCGACGACCACCGGCTCCAGTCCCCGGTCCCGCGCCCAGCCGGTGTAGCCCGCGACGAGATCCGCGGCGTAGGAGCGGCCGGTGTCGGTGGTGATCATCGCCGGTCGCTCGTATCCGTTGTGCGCCAAGTGATCCAGCATCAGCCGGGCCGCCGCGACGAGGTCGTTGTCGACGACGACCGGCACGGGGCACGGCGCGGCCAGCGGGCGCCCGATGGTCACCAGCGGCCGGTCACGGCACCAGCCACTGGCGAAGAACGGCTCGTCGCCGCGTGGGTCCACGAGGATCGCGCCGTCGAGGGCGAAGGCGTTCAGCCGGTCGAGGTCGGCGTCCAGCGGGGTCAGCAGCAGGCCGTACGACCGTTTCGACGCGGCTTCGGCCGCCCCGTTGAGCACTTCGAGGAAGTAGTCGGAGTTGGGCACGAGTGCGCAGGCGCTGCTCGCGTCCACCGAGTTCGCGAGCTGGATCGCCAGGGTGCGGCTGCGCCGCGTGACCAGTTGCCGAGCGTGGACACTGGCCTGGTAGCCCAGGTCGGCCGCCGCCCGCGCGACCCGCTGCCGCGTGTCCTCGGAGATCCGTCCCTGTCCGCTGAGCACATGGGACACGGTCGTGATCGAGACCCCCGCGGCGGCGGCGACGTCACGGATGGTCGGTGACACTCAGGCCTCCACGGGCGGTCCCCAGACGCGGTTCGGCCGGTCGGTGTCCAGCCGATAGTCGGTGACATGGGCGTCGCCCAGCCTACGTCCGAGATCCGCGGCCGCCTCCAGGGGCCGGGCGGGATCGCGTTCCACTTCGCCCCGGCTGTTGCCGACGCCGACCACGATCCCGGCGAGGTCCTGACGCAGGTACCGGGTGAGTTCCTGGAACTGGGCTTCGAGGCCGAGCGTCGCGCCGCGATAGCTTTCCTCGCAGGAGATCAGCACCGCGGCGCGTTTGTTCATCAGCCCCGGCACGACCCGCGCGGTATGCGGCGAACTGCCTGAGGTGTAACAGAAAAGCCGGTCGAAGAAGGACTTCAGCCGCCCGGTCATGCCGTACCAGTGCAGCGGCGTCGCGTACACGATCGCGTCCGCCGGGAGAACGTGGTCGAACAACAGCCGCTCGTAGCCGTCCGCGATGCCGCACGAACGATCGCTCAGACGGCAGCTGCGGCAATCCCCCAGCGGCGCTTCGACGAAGTCGTCGAGGCGGACGAAGTCGATCGCGTGTCCAGCCTCCTCCGCGCCTTTGGCCAGCGCTTGGGCGAGAGCCCAGGAATTGCCTTCACGACGCGGGCTCGAATCGAGCACCAAGACCTTCACGTGCTTCTCCCCGGAGAGACTGCAAAAACGCTTTTGCAGTCTCTCCGGGGGAGGATTCACCTGTCAAGCGACCAAGGTCAGGCGACCTTGGCGGCCGCCGCGAGGATGACCTCGGCGACCACGTCCGGGCGCGAAACCGAAACGGCGTGCGAGGCGTCGACCCGGGTGACCTCCGAACCGGCACGCTCGCTCATGAACTCCTGCGCGGCGGCGGGAATCGCGTGGTCCTGCTCGGCGATCAGCGCCCAGGACGGCACGGTCTTCCATGCCGGCTCGCCGTCGAACGGCGTGGCCAGCGCCCGCTCGGTGACCGGACGCTGGGTGACCGCCATGACGTCGGCGGTCTCGGCGGGGACGTCGGCCGCGAACACGTCCGAGAAGTTCTCGGGCTTGATCGACAGCTCACCCTGGGACGCGAGGACGTTCGTGGTGTCCGGGCCGAGCTTGCTTCCCTCGAAGCGGCCGGAAAGTTCGAACACGCTCTCCCCCGCCTCCGGCTGGAAGGCGGCGATGTAGACGAGCGCCTTCACGTTCGCCGCGGTGGCCGCCGCACGGCTGATCACCACGCCGCCGTAGGAATGCCCGGCCAGCACCACCGGACCGGACACCCCGTTGACGAAATCGGAGACGTACTCCGCGTCGGACTCGATCCCGCGCAGCGGGTTCGGCGCCGCCAGCACCCGATAGCCCTGCTCACGCAGCTTCGGGACCACGCCGTTCCAGCTGGACGAGTCGGCGAAAGCGCCGTGGACCAGGACGATGGTGGGCTTCTGGACGCTCATGGTTGCTCCTTCAGAGCTAGGAGAGAACGATCGGTCTTTCTTCCTGAACAATGCTCGACGGGGACACCTTCCGCAAGGTGACGCAGCCGACCTGGCGGAATGACCGTTCTTTCTCTAAGGTCGGGGAATGTCGACTGTCGACCGGGGAGTGCACCCGAAGATCCGGCTGCTCGAGACCGCGTCACGGCTGTTCTACGCCGAAGGAATTCACGCTGTCGGGGTGGAGCGCCTGGTCTCGGAGGCGGCCGTCACCAGGGCGACGTTCTACCGCCACTACCCCACCAAGGACGATCTCGTCGCCGCCTACCTGAGCACCACGAGCGAACGGATCCGCGAGGGTGTCGGCGAGGCGACCCGCGGGAAGCCCGCGCGTGAAGCGCTACTCGCCGCGCTGGGCATCATCGGCGACCGGACCCTCGACGACGACTTCCGCGGCTGCCCCTTCCTCAACGCCGCCGCCGAATACCCCGACCCCGAACACCAGGTCCGCCAAGTCATCGACGACCACCGCGAGTGGTTCCTCGGCGCTCTTCGCGACCTTGCGCGCGACGCGGGACATGCCGACCCCGAGCACGCCGCCCGCACCCTCGTCCTCCTCCGCGACGGCGCGCTTCACGGCGGGAACCTCGACGACGCCGAGACCGTCCGCGACACCCTGCGCCGCGCCGTGACCGACGTCGTCGCCTGACGGCCTCCGCTCAGATCTCCGGGGCCGGCGGACCCGGTCATTGCGTCTTCTCGACGGTCGTAACAAATGCTACCTTCGCGGAAGGGGGCCCGGCCGGACCGAGGAGTGGCGACCATGAGGCTTTCCCCCAGCGCGCACGCCGACCCGTTCTGCCGTGAGCGGCTGCCTCCCGCCGACCAGTGGCCCCGGCTGCACTTCGACCTCCCCGAACTGCGCTATCCAGACCGGCTGAACGCCGCGACCGCTTTGCTCGACGAGACCGTGGCACGCTTCGGCCCGGACAGGGCCTGCCTCCTGTCGCCGAACGAAACCTGGACGTACGGCGAGGTTCTCGCCCGCGCCAACGGCATCGCCCACGTCCTGGTCGCCGACTTCGGCGTGGTGCCGGGGAACCGGGTGCTGCTGCGGGGCACCAACACACCGTGGCTCGCGGCGTGCTGGCTGGCCGTGCTCAAGGCGGGCGCGGTGGCCGTCACGACGATGCCGATGCTCCGGCGGAACGAGCTCGACAAGATCGTCGGCCGCGCGGAACCCACGCTCGCGATCTGCGACGAACGCCTGCTCGACGAACTCCCGCCCGGACTGCCCGTCGTGTCCTACGGAACGGACCTCGCCGCCAGGATGGAACGGCGTCCGTCGACGTTCACCGATATCCAGACCGCGGCGGACGACGTCGCCTTGCTCGCCTTCACCTCCGGCACGACGGGATCCCCGAAGGCGACGATGCACTTCCACCGCGACCTGCTCGCGATCGCCGACACCTTCTCCCGGCATGTCGTACGCCCGACCTCCGACGACCTCTTCGGCGGCACGCCACCGCTGGCCTTCACCTTCGGCCTCGGCGGGCTGCTGCTCTTCCCCTTGCGCGCGGGAGCGGCGACACTCCTGGTCGAACGCGCGACGCCGTCGGAACTCGCCGCCATCGTCGCCGAGAAAGGCGTCACGGTCCTCTTCACCGCCCCGACCGCGTATCGGGCGATCTTGAACTCCGGCGACGCACGGCTCCTGGCCGGCGTGCGCCGGGCGGTCTCGGCGGGCGAGTCGCTGCCCGCTCCGGTCGCCGAACAGTTCCGGGAGATCGTCGGACGCCCGCTCATCGACGGTCTCGGCAGCACCGAAATGCTGCACGTCTTCATCTCCGCCGCGGACGAGGCCGCCCTTCCCGGCGCGACCGGGAAGGTGGTGCCCGGCTACCAGGCCGCCGTCCTGGACATCGACGGCGCGCCCGTTCCGGACGGCACGCCCGGCTTCCTCGCGGTGCGCGGCCCCACCGGCTGCCGTTACCTGGAGGATCCGCGCCAGCGCGACTACGTGCGCGACGGCTGGAACATCACGGGCGACACCTACGTCCGCGACGCCGACGGCTACTTCAGGTTCGTCGCGCGCAGCGACGACATGATCATTTCGTCGGGATACAACATCGCCGCCCCCGAGGTCGAAGAAGTCCTTCTCACGCATCCCGACGTGGAGGAATGCGCGGTGGTCGGGACACCGGACCCGGACCGGGGTTCGGTCGTGACCGCTTTCGTCGTGCTCCGGTCCGGGGTCGCGTCGGGTCCCGACGTCGCCCGAGCGTTGCAGGAGCACGCGAAGGCGAACGCGGCGCCGTACAAGTACCCGCGGCGCGTGCGGTTCATCGAGGCGTTGCCGCGTAACCCGAGCGGGAAACTGCAGCGGTACCTGTTGCGGACTGTCGAGTGAACGAGTCCCTCAGCGGATACCGCGCCGCCGGTTCGCCACCACCAGCGCGACGATGCTGAGCGAAGCGGTCAGCAAGAGGTAGTAGCCGGGCGAGACCGGCGAACCGGTGGCCGCGATCATCGCGGTCGCGATGGTCGGGGTGAACCCGCCGAAGATGCCGACCGTCGCGTTGTAGGAGAACGAAAGGCCCGTCGCCCGGGTGTGTGCCGGAAAGGCGTCCGCCATCACCGAGGGAAGCGCTCCGAAGTAGACCGCCTTCGCCAGCCCCAAAACCGCCATCGTGGCGGTGAGGGTCAGGAACGATGGCGACTCGGTGACCCAGATGTACAGCGGCACCACCCCGATCCCGATGGCCGCCGCGGCGCCGATCATGATCTTGATCCGGCCGAGCCGGTCGGTGAGCAGGCCGACCACCGGTGTCACGAAGGTCAGGATCGCCGCGGTGATCATCAGCGCCACGAACGACAGCGAGTCGTCGATGCCCAGGTTCTTGATCGCGAACGTCGGCAGGGACTGCAGGATGAAGTTCAGCGAGGTGGAGACGACCAGCACCCCGCCGGCGATCAGCAGTCCGCCCCATTCGAACCGGAACAGCGTGCGGATGGCCGACGTCTTCGGCGCGTCCGGATCCCTTCGCACCGCAGGAGGTTCGTCGACGTGGCGCCGGATGTAGTACCCGACCGGGCCGACCAGCAACCCGAAGACGAACGGGACGCGCCAGCCCCACGACGTCATCGCGTCGGTGGTCAGTACCGCGGTCAGCCCGGCGGCGAACCCCGCGGACAGCAGCGTCGCCAGACCTTGGCTGGCGAACTGGAAACTACCGAGGAAGCCCTTGCGGCGATCGTCCTGTTCGATCAGGAAGGACGTAGCCGCCCCGAATTCGCCGCCTGCGGCGAAACCTTGGATCAGCCGGGCGACGATCACGCCGATTGGCGCCAGGAAGCCGATCGTCGCGTAACCCGGCATCACCGCCAGCAGGAACGTGCCGATCACCATCAGCCAGATGGTGACGACCAGTGCCTTCTTGCGGCCGAACCGATCGGCGTACGCGCCGAGGATCAGGCCGCCGAGCGGACGGATGAGGAACGTGATCCCGAAGACCGCGTACGCCTGGACGAGCTGGACGGCCGCGTTGCCGCCGGGGAAGAAGGTCTTGCCGATGTAGGCCGCCATGAGCGCGTACACGGCGAGGTCGAACCATTCGAGCGCGTTGCCGATGGTCGCCGCGGCGATGGCGCGTTTGGTGGACGACGGCGTACGAGGCTTCGTCGTCTGATCGCTGTCGAGCATCAGACCTCCTTTCCGCGCCGCCCGAGCGCGTGGAACAGCGCCATGGCCAGAACCACGCCTTCGCGGGCGATCGGGGCGAGGAGATGCTCATCGGGCGCGTGCTGCAGGCAGCCGGGATAGGAATGCGGCACCCACAAGGTCGGCAAGCCGAGCAGGTCGGTGAACACGTGATTCGGCAGCCCGCCACCGAAACTGGGCAGGATCGCCACCGGCCGGTCGGAGACCTCGTCCAGCACGCCCTTCGCCCAGCCCACCCAGGGATCGTCGACAGGGGTGCGGCTGGCGCTGAAACTGCTTTCCGTGGCGACGTCGACCATCGAGAACCCGTGCGCGGCAAGGTGTTTCGTGACCGCGTCCGCCACTCCACCGACGTCGGTGCCCGCGACATAGCGGAGCTGCAGCATCGCGCGGGCCCGGCCGGGGATGGCGTTGACGGGCCGCTCGATGTCCGCGGCTCCCAGGGAGAGGACTTCCAGGGTGTTCCACCCGTACAACCGCTCGGCCACGGTCAATTCGGTATCGCCCCAGCCTTCGTCGGGCACCGGATCCCCCGGTGCTCCCGCGATCTCGAGGCCGGCGAGCGCTTCGCGGACGCTGCCGGGGAGCCCGGGCGGCAGGAGTTCCGGGACCCGGATACGGCCGTGCCCGTCGACCAGGCACGAGATCGCCCCGGCGAGCGTGGTGGCGGGGTTGCGCAGCACCCCTCCCCAGTTCCCCGAGTGGTAGGCGTCGGGGCGCAGATCGACGTCGAGCGCGATCCGGACGCTGCCGCGCGCGCCGAGGAACACCGTCGGCGTCGCCGCGTCCAACCGGGGCCCGTCGGAGGCGATGAGGACGTCGGCGCGCAGTGCATCGCGGTGCGCCGCGACGAACTCGTCCAGGCCGGGTGAGCCGATCTCCTCGCCGGTCTCGAACAGGAATTTGAGATTGAATCCGAGGGAGCCCTGGTCGGCCAGCAGGAGCCTCAACGCCGTCAGGTTGATCAGGTGCTGCCCCTTGTTGTCCGCCGAGCCGCGGCCGTACCAGCGCTCGCCGTCGGCGGTCAGCGTCCACGGGTCCCGGCCTTCGCTCCACTGGCCTTCGTGCCCGTCGACGACGTCGGCGTGCCCGTAGCACAGGAGCGTCGGAAGCTCCGGGGACTCGATCCGGGTGCCGATCAGGAAGGGACCACCCGCCGGATCGGGGTTGGGATTAGTCGTCACCGAGCAGCCGAGCGCGGTCAGCGCCGGGGTCAGCACGTCGTCAAGGTATGCCTTGATGGCAACGCGTCCGGCTGGCCGGTCGCTCACAGTGGGGTACCGGACCAGTTCGGCCAGCTCGGCGAAGAAGGCCCCCGAGTCGACGTGTTCCCGGGCTTTCGAAACCAGTTCTGCGGGGACTGCCACGTGCTCTCCCGATTCACTCGCCGTGTGTTGCCGAGGAGCGTAAGCCGGTTTCCCTACACTGACCATTGCCGTTTGCGGCGGTCCGCGTTCTGATTAGGGCAAACCGACTCTCGAGAGGGAGACCGATGCGGCTGCTTCCCATCGCGCTGACGTACTTCCTCGAAGTCGCCCGCACCGGCTCGGTCTCCGAAGCGGCGGCCGAACTGACCGTGGCGCCCTCGGCGATCAGCCGTCAGATCGCCAAACTCGAAGCCGGGCTCGGGGTTCCGCTGTTCGTCCGGCATCCGCGCGGCATGGTGCCGACCGAGGCCGGGAACCGCCTGCTCGACCACGTCCGCCGCAGTGAAGCCGAATCGGCCGTCCTCGTCGACGAACTCCGCACCGGCCGCGGTCTGCACGCCCGTTCGCTCACCGTCGCCTGTTCCGAGGGATTCGCGCGGCGCGTCGTCCCCCAGGCGATCGCCGCGTACCGCCGCGACCACGACGTCGTGTTCCACATCGACGTCGTCAACCGCGAGGAAGCCACCCGGCGGGTCCTCGACGGCGGGGCCGACATCGCCGTCACCTACGCGACCGGCCCCCAGCACGGCGTACGCGTCGAAAGCGCCGTGGTCGTCCCGGTCTACGCGATCGTGCCGGTGGATCATCCGCTGGCGGACCGCGATTCGGTCGGCCTCGCCGAACTGTGCGACCACCCGCTCACGTTGCCCACTCCCGGCCAGAGCCTGCGCGACCTGTTCGACATCGCCACCCGGATCGAGAACCTCACGGCGGAGCCGGTGCTGGCGTGCAACGAACTGAGTCCCCAGTACGAGTTCGTCCGCCGCGGTGGCGGGATCGCGCTCGTCGGCGGACTGGGCGACATCGGGCAGGACGCGGCCACCGAAGGCGTCGCCTACGTGCTCCTCGACAACGCGGTGTTCCGCAGGCGCGAGGCGCAGGTGCAGACCATGGCTGGCCGGACCTTGTCGTCGGCCGCCACGCGGTTCGCCGCGCTGCTGACCTCGCTGGTCCGGGCGCCGGTCAGCGGACCAGCACGCCGGGATTGAGGATGCCCGCCGGGTCGAGCGCGGTCTTCGCCGCGGTGAGCGCGGCAGCGAACGGATCGGGGCGCTGCCGGTCGTACCAGGGCCGATGGTCACGGCCGACGGCGTGGTGATGGGTGATCGTGCCGCCGTGGCCCTCGATCGCCTCGGACACCGCGGCCTTGATCTCGTCCCACTGCGCGACCGTGCTTCCCCAGCGCCCGGCGGCGTAGATGCCGTAGTAGGGCGCGGCCCCATCCGGATAGACGTGGGTGAACCGGCAGGTCACGACACCCGCGCCGCCGCACACCCGGTCGATCGCGGCCCGTGCCGCCGAGGTGATCGCGTCGTGGAACTCGTCGAAGCGGTCCCAGGTGCACGCCGTTTCGAAGGTCTCGACGATCAGCGACCGGCGGGCGAGCGCGTCACGCTGGTACGGCATCCGCAGGAACGACGATCGCCACGCCGAAGCGCTGTCCTGGCGGGCGGAATCCTTGCTGCGCCTGGTCTTCACCACCCCGCCGTGACCGATGGCCAGTTCCAGCGCGCGATCCAGCAGGCCGTCGACCGGATGGTCCGCGGACTCGAACGCGACCAGCAGCAATCCGCCGCCCACGCTCGCGCCCGCGTTGATGAACGCTTCGGCGGGATCGAGCAGGCGGCAATTCGACGGGTAGAGACCGGACTGCGCGATCGCGCGCGTGGCGGCGACCGCGTCTTCCTGGCGTTCGAAGGTGATCGACGCGGTGACCTGCCAAACAGGCCTGTCCTGCAAGCGCATCCACGCTTCGGTGATCACGCCGAGCGTGCCCTCGGAGCCGAGGAACATCCGGTCCGGCGACGGTCCGGCGCCCGATCCCGGCAGCCGCCGCGATTCGCTGATCCCGGCCGGAGTGACCACGCGAAGCGACTCGGTGAGATCGTCGATATGGGTGGCGAGCGTGGCGAAATGCCCGCCGGCGCGGGTCGCGAGCCAGCCGCCGAGGGTGGAATGGGCGAACGACTGCGGGAAATGCCGCAGTGTCAGCCCCAGCGGACGAAGCCGGTCTTCCAGGGCGGGCCCGAAGATCCCGGCCTGGATCCGGGCCGCGCGGCTGACCGTGTCCACTTCGAGCACGGTGTCGAGCCCCGACAGATCCATCGAGACCGCGGGCCCGTCGAAGCGCGGTTCGACACCGCCGACCACGGAACTGCCGCCACCGTAAGGAATCAGCGGCGTGCCTGACGTCGAGCACCAGTCGAGCAGGTCGACGACGTCCTGCTCTGAACGTGGGCGGGCGACCAGATCCGGGACGTGATCGAGCTGTCCGAGCAGATTGCGGACGACGTCGCGAAAGGCCTTGCCCCGGGCGTGGGACAACCGGTCGGCGGGGTCGTCGCTGCACAACGCGGCCAGCGCCGGGGGCGGACCGAGCCGCGATGGCGGAACAGCGAGGTCCGCCGGTTCGGGCGGGGTGTGATCGGTGAAGTCGTGGCCGGGAAGAACCGCGGCCGTGCGGGCGACGAGCGCGTCGGCTTCCTCCGTGGTCAAAGCTTCGGCGACGTGTCCCCAGCCCCACCACGACCGTTCTCCGGCAGGCATCGGCGCCTCCGTTCCAGCTGACTTGCCAGTAAGTTACCGATCGGTCAATTCCCGTGTCAACGCAGGAGGCAGGGAGGTCGCGAGTGGCGATTCGGGCTAGAGCCAAGAGTGTTTTAGGTACCAACGTGGTTCCGGCTGCGGTTTGATGCCAGGCCTGGGTCCGTGAAGGCCTCCTTGAGGGACTCTGGGTCCCTCAAGGAGGCCCTCACGGACTACGCGATCGCCACCGGCAGCCCCAGCAGTCACAGCGGTCGCGCATGTTAGAACCCGAATCGCCACTCACGACTTACCCCAGGGCGATTCGAGCCATTCGACGCTTTACAACGTTGTATCAACGATGTAAACAGTTTCTGACGGCTTGCCGTGGCCTGCCTCACAGTGGTCCCCCTCGGTCGCGGGGTCGTCGTTTCACGCCTGCACAGGTCCAGCGGGAGGCGCACCTCCGCCGAGGTGGCCGTCCCCGGAGAAGGGTGTCGAGCAGATGTTGTCAACGTTGTCACCGCATCGCCCCAGAGGTAAGTCCCGAAGTTCCAGGCGGTTCCGCAAGCCCCTGACCGTCGCGGTGGCCGCCATCGCGGCGTGGGCGCTGACGTCGGGTTCCGCGACGGCCGCGGAGAGCGGCTGGAAGATGGGCAAACCGCGCCTGACCACGCCGTGGACCAACCAGGTGTCGCCTTCCCACGCGCTGCCCGAGTACCCCCGGCCGCAACTGGTGCGCGAGAACTGGCAGAACCTCAACGGACTCTGGGAGTTCGCGGGCGCCGCTCCCGGCGAGGTCCCCCCGTTCGGCGAGCGGCTCGCCGAGAAGATCCTGGTCCCCTACCCCGCCGAATCGGCGCTTTCCGGCATCCAGCGGCACGAGGACTACATGTGGTACCGCCGCACGTTCACGGTGCCGAGGAACTGGAACGTCGGCAAGGACAACACCCTGCGGATCAACTTCGGCGCCGTCGACTACAAGGCGAAGGTCTACGTCAACGGCAAGGAGGTGGCCTCGCACCAGGGCGGCTACGGCGCGTTCTCCGCGGACGTCACCTCCGCACTGAAGCCCAAGGGAGAGCAGGAGATCATCGTCGGCGTCGAGGATCGCGCCGACGCCACCTGGCAGCCCGTCGGCAAGCAGCGACTCGTCCCCGACCGCGGCATCTTCTACGAGGGTGCCTCGGGCATCTGGCAGACGGTGTGGATGGAGCCGGTCGCGGCCCAGCACGTCGGCACGCTCGGCATGGTTCCCGACCTCGAGTCCTCCACGCTCAAGCTCACCGTCGGCACCGGCGGGAACCCCGGCCTGACCGTCGAAGCCGTGGTTCGCGACGGCCACAAGGTGGTCAGCCGCAGCAAGGCGTCCGCCTCCGGGACGATCTCGCTGCCGGTGCCCAAGGCGAAGCTCTGGACGCCGGACTCGCCCTTCCTCTACGACCTCGACGTCGAGCTGAAGAACGGGCGCCGCACCGTCGAC
Source organism: Amycolatopsis sp. NPDC039088 (assembly GCF_055598845.1). Lineage (NCBI taxonomy): Bacteria > Bacillati > Actinomycetota > Actinomycetes > Pseudonocardiales > Pseudonocardiaceae > Amycolatopsis > Amycolatopsis sp. NPDC039088. The sequence goes on from NZ_JBVKAE010000003.1 coordinate 316,625, forward strand.
AAGGTGTCGTCCTACTTCGGCATGCGGGAATTCGGCACCACGAAGGGCGCCGACGGCAAACTCCGGTTCACCCTCAACGGCAAGATCCTCTTCCTGCAGTCCACTTTGGACCAGGGCTACTGGCCGGACGGCATCTACACCGCGCCGACCGACGAGGCGCTGCGCTTCGACCTCGAACAGCACAAGGTCCTCGGGTTCAACACGGTCCGCAAGCACATCAAGACCGAACCCGACCGCTGGTATCACCACGCCGACAAGCTCGGCCTGCTCGTCTGGCAGGACATGCCGTCGATGCGCACCGGCGGCCGCCCGCCCGTGGATGCCCAGCAGCAGTTCAAGGCCGAACTGAAGGAACTGGTGGAGCAGAAGAAGAACTGGACCTCGATCGTCGGCTATGTACCGTTCAACGAGGGCTGGGCCGAGTGGTCGCGCAAGGAAACCGGGAAGATCGCCGACAGCGTCAAGGCACAGGACCCGACCCGGCTGGTCAACGCGCACAGCGGGGTCAACTGCTGCGACTCCCTCGGCGACTCCGGCAGGGGTGACGTCATCGACTGGCACGCCTACCCGGGACCCGCGAAGCCGATGCCCGACGGCAAGCGGATCTCGATCGACGGCGAACACGGCGGCTATGGTCTCGAGGTCAAGGACCACATGTGGTTCGGCGAAGGCCACGCCTACGAGATGGTGAAGGACCAGGCGACCCTGAACAGCCGCTACGTCCAGAACCAGCGTGACGTGCTCACGTCGGCGCAGAGCTGTGGCATCAGCGGCTCGATCTACACGCAGATCACCGACGTCGAACACGAGGTCAACGGCTTCTTCACCTACGACAGGCAAGTGAAGAAGATGGACTTCGCGCAGGTACGCGCGGTCAATCAGGCGATCATCCGTAACGCCGACGGCAGCGGCTCCGGCGCACCCGACCCGGGACCCGGCACACCTGGACTCACTGGCGTGCACGCCTACAAATTCAATGAGGGCACCGGGTCCCGGGCCGCGGACTCGGTCGGCAGCGCGCACGCCACGCTGACCAACGCGCAGTGGGCAGGCGGGGTCCAAGGCGGTGCGCTGGCCTTCGCGGGTAACGGGCAGGCCGACACCGGCGCCGGCCTCGTCGACACGGCGGGCAGCTACTCGGTCTCGGCGTGGGCGAAGCTGGACGAGGCGAGCGGCGCGTTCCAGACCGTCGTCAGCCAGGACACCGGCCGCGACAGCGCGTTCTTCCTGCAGTACTCCGGGCAGGACCAGCGGTGGGCGATGAGCTTCGTCGGTCTCCGCGCCCTCTCGCCGGAGAAGCCGGAAGTCGGTCGCTGGTACCACCTGACCGGGGTCCGCGACGCCAAAGCGGGCACGTTGTCGCTCTACGTCGACGGCAAGAAGGTCGCCTCGCAGAACGCCTGCTCCGCCGCACAGAGCACCGGCCACACGGTGATCGGCCGCGGTCAGTACGGCGGTCAGCAGGTCGACTTCCTGCGCGGCGCGGTCGACGACGTCCGGCTCTACGACCGGTCACTGTCCGACGCCGAGGTCGCGACGCTCGCCAAGCGCGACTGAGGCGGACCACGCGGCTCCGTGAAGGCCTCCTTCCCTACTCTCAAGGTAGGGAAGGAGGCCTTCACGGTGGTCAGCCCACCTCGGATTACTCGGACGTCCTACTTTAGGATGTCCGCAGGAGGCTTCATGAACGACGTCCTGTTCTTCGTCCACAGTGGAATCGGCCGGATCACCCTGAACCGGCCGCGCGCGCTCAACTCGCTGAACCACGACATGGTCCGCGCCATCACCGAGCGCCTTGAGGCATGGCGCGCCGATCCCGCGGTCCACGCCGTGCTGATCGACGGCGCCGGCGAGCGCGGGCTCTGCGCGGGCGGCGACATCCGCGCCATCTACGAGGACGCCCGCGGCGGCGGTTCCGCGTCGCTGCGGTTCTGGGCCGACGAATACCGCTTGAACGCGCTGATCTCGCGCTACCCCAAGCCGTACCTGGCACTCATGGACGGGCTCGTCATGGGCGGCGGGGTCGGCGTCTCCGCGCACGGCAGCCACCGGATCGTCACCGAACGCTCCCGCGTCGCCATGCCCGAGGTCGGTATCGGTTTCGTCCCCGATGTCGGCGGCACGTACCTGCTGTCCCGTACGCCAGGACAGCTCGGCACGCATATCGCCCTCACCGCGGGGTCGATCAGTGGATCCGACGCGATCCACTGTGGACTCGCCGACCACTTCCTGCGCAGTGAAAGGATTCCCGACCTGCTCGACGCGCTCGCGTCACACACACCGGACGCCGCGCTGGAGCTGATCAACGAATCCGCGCCGCCGAGCGAACTGGCCGCCGACGCGGAATGGATCGACCATTGCTACGCGGCGAACGTGGTCGAGGAGATCCTCTCCCGGCTCCACGCCGGAGGCGACGCGGCGGCCACCACCGCCAAGGAGATCGAAGCGAAGTCACCCACCGCCGTGAAGGTGACCTTGCGCGCGCTCCGCACCGCGGCCGCGCTACCCGATCTGGAAACCGTGCTGGCACAGGAATACCGCGTCTCGCACCACGCGTTCTCCTCGGCCGAGTTCGCCGAGGGGATCCGCGCGCAGATCATCGACAAGGACCGCTCCCCGCGCTGGTCCCCCGCGACACTGTCCGAAGTGGACGACGCTGTGGTCGATTCCTACTTCGCCGATCTCGGGGACGCCGAACTGAGGTTCTTCACTCCTGACCGGTGAGCGCCCGGTACAGCGGCCGGAGCAGTTCGGTGACCGAGGTTCCGTCCACCGTCGCCGCGAGCGGTGATACCTCGCCGAGCAGTCCCAGCGCGGCCCCGGCCGGTGGCTGCCGCTTGGCCGCCCTCGTGACGTCACCCGCCGGGCCCCAGCCGAAGAAGTCGTCCATGACTTCGGCGAGGCCAGGTGTCTCCGTGCCCGTGGGCGGCGCCGTGATCCTGGCGCCCGCCTGCCGTCCGATCTCTTCGAGCAGGGTGGTCCGGTCACGCCCGCGGAGGGTGAACATCGCGAACGGATCGCCGTCGGTCTCGTCCACCAAGGCGATCAGGCCCGCGACGAGGTGATCGCACGGGACCTTCGTACCGGGGCACGTGCAGTCCAGCGACAACTCCCTCGTTTCCGGGAACAGCGGCACATCCTCCGCGAGGAAGAAGCGTTCGATGTCGTCCGGAACCCGCCCGTCGAGCAGCGCCGCCGTCGTCACCTCGTCCTCGACGACGGCAGCGGTCACCGCCGTCCACACCTGCTTGCCGAACGTCGGAAGTCCGATGCGGACCTCGTAGAACCGCTGCCGCGTCACGCGCACCTGGGCGACCGCGGCGCCGGGCCCGACGACGAGGGTGTCGACGCGACAAGGCGGTACAAGTCCTTTGTGGACGCCGAGTTCGTCGAGGGTGCGACGGAATCGGTCAGTCATCGGCCGCCTCCCGTCCCAACGCGAAGACCTCCCGCAGTGAGTCGGTGGACAGGCCGGTGAGCCAGTCTTCGCCATCGGTGACGACCATTCCGGCCAGCGACTCCTTCTTGGTGATGACGGCGTCGATCCGTTCCTCGATGGTGCCGGGGCAGACGAACTTCCGCACCTGGACGCTCCGCCGCTGACCGATGCGGAAGGCACGGTCGGTGGCCTGTTCCTCGACCGCCGGATTCCACCAGCGGTCCAGATGCAGGACGTGGGTGGCGGCGGTGAGGGTCAGCCCCGCTCCCCCGGTCTTCAGCGACGCCAGCAGGATCGGTGGTCCGGTGCCGGATTGGAAATGTTCGACGATCGAATCCCGGCGCTGCTGGGACAACCCGCCGTGCAGAAACGCGATCTTCGCGTTCAGCCTGCTCGACAGATGCGGCACGAGCAGATGTCCGAACTCGGCGTACTGCGTGAAGCACAGCGCGCGGTCGCCCGAATCCAGGATCTCCGCGAGGAGTTCTTCGAGCCGGTTGACCTTTCCGGAGCGGTTTTCCAGCGGCGAGCCGTCGTGCAGCAGATGCGCGGGATGGTTGCAGATCTGTTTGAGCTTGGTGATCGCGGCGAGGATGTTGCCGCGCCGTTTGACCCCGGCGCTGTCGGTGATCTTGGTCATCATCTCGTCCACGGTCGCGCGGTAGAGCGTCACCTGCTCGCGCGTGAGGCGATATTCCTGGACGATCTCGATCTTCTCCGGCAAATCCACGAGCACGGTGGGGTCGTTTTTGAGACGGCGCAACAGGAAAGGCCGGGTGAGCCGGCGCAGTTCGGTGGCCGCGGCCAGGTCGCCCCGGCGTTCGATGGGTACCTCGAACCGCTCGCGGAATTCTTGCCTGCCACCGAGTACGCCGGGATTGAGCAGATCCGAAAGCGACCAGAGATCGGCGAGCCGGTTCTCCACCGGCGTGCCGGTCAGTGCGACCCGGTGGCCCGCCGGGATCCGCCGCAGCGCCTGCGCCGGACCGGTGTTCTGGTTCTTGACCGCCTGCGCCTCGTCGAGCACCAGCCGGTGCCATCGGGTGCCCGCGAGTTCGTCGGCGTCCCGGGCCGCGGTCGAATAGGTGGTGACGACGAGATCGGCGGCCGCGACGCGCGCGGCCAGCCGGGCGCTGTGGTCCCGCGCGGCCCCGTGATGGATGGTCACCCGGAGATCGGGGGCGAACTTGGCCGCCTCCCGCTGCCACGTCCCGAGCAAGGACATCGGGCAGACCAGCAGCGTCGGTCCGCATTCGGCGCGGGTCCGCTCGATCGCTTCGAGCGCGAGAAGCTGGATGGTCTTGCCGAGCCCCATGTCGTCGGCGAGACAGGCACCGAGCCCGATCGACGCCATGAACGAAAGCCAGGCGACGCCTCGTTCCTGGTAGGGCCGCAGGGTTGCCAGGAAACTCGGCGGCGGCTCGACCGGTTCGATGACGCGGTGGACCCGCCCGGCGAGGAAATCATCGATCCAGCCGTCGGTCGTCACCTCGGTGACCGGCAAGGGCGTGTCGTCGAATCCGTGGAGCAGGGCGAGCAGCTCCGCCGGGGTGGGCAGCGGCGGCTTCTCGCGGTCCGGGTCGCGGCGCAGATACTCGAGACCGGCGCGCAACAGCTCGGGATCGACGCTCACCCACCGGCCGCGCAGCCGCACCAGTGACGACTTCGCGGCGGCGAGGCCGGCCAGTTCCTCGTCCGTCAGCGCGTCCTCCCCGACGGCGAGCGACCAGCGGTACGAGGCGAGCTGGTGACGGCCGAGCCGGTACACGGCGGCCTGGTCGACGGGCGCGCCGCGGACGGACAGTTTGAGCGCGAGCTTGCGCTTGCCGCCCCAGCTCGCCGGGAGTTCGACGTCGAAACCGGCCGCGACCAGCCGCTCCGCGCCACCGTCCAGGAAATCGACGGTTTCGGCGACGGTGAGGTCGTAGATGCCCGGCTTCTCCGTTTGGACCGCTGGAGCGAGCAGCGGCAGCACCCCCGCGGCACGCCCCAGCTCGGCGGCGAAGAGCCCTTCGGGGTCGGTGAACCGCGCGCCCGCCTTGCCCGACCAGACGTCTTCGGCCGGGAGAAGAAGGCTCGGATCGGCTGTGGAGCGCAGGAGGAACCGCAGCTGCCACTTGGTTCCGTCGCCGGTCTGGTCGTCGGGATCGTCGACCGGGCCGTACAGGGTGGGCACCTCGTCGAGCCGGATGCAGACGGTGCCCTCGGTCAGGTCGGTGTCGGTGACCGCGTCCCAGGCCGCGATACCCTCGGCGACGATCCCCATCCGTCCCGGCGCTTGGCCGATCCGGTCGTCGGCGCTCTTCAGCGCGTGGAGCCACGATCCGAACGGTCCTTCGCGCCCGTCGCTCTCCGTGGCGTGGCCGGCGGCGGCCAGCCGATCACGGACGGCGGCGTCGACCAGGCTGTGGAGCGCGTCGGTGACGAGCGCCGCCGGATCCGGTTCGGTGTGTTCGGCCCGGCCGACCGGCGGGGTGGCCGCGATCAGTGCCCGGAGCGCGACCGCGTCGCCGCCTCTGGCCACCGGCCGCCAGCGCGCTCGCGCCACGATCTCGGTCCGCACGAGGGTGGGCAGCACCCGGCCGCGGCGCACGAGATCGTCCGCGAACCGGGCGATGGCGCGAAGGTGCCGGACAGAGGTGCCGTAGCGGACCGAGTCGACCGGATCGTCCAATTCGGACGGATCGATCAGGATCGCGGGCACCGACCAGGGCTCCAGCGACAGTTCCTGCTGAGGACGGCCGCGGACACCCAGTTCGGGCGAGGCGACGGGGCCACCACGTCGCGACGGCAACAGCAAGGTGGCCGACGCCGGCTTGCCCGGATGCAGCGCGGTCAGGTCCGCCACCGACGCCGCGAAGGGATGCGGCCGGGCCGAACTCGACGGCCGCATCGACGTCGTCGCGGGCCGGTCAGCGTGCTCACCCCACAGCACGATCCCCCGGCGAGGGGACCACAGGCCGTGCACGACGAGTGGCGGCATGTTCCCCCTTTCCGTGGTCGTCCTCCCAGCATGCCCGTACCCGATCAGCGTCCGGTCAGCGCCTCACCGGATAGGATTCCCCGGTGGAACCAGCCGCCGCTCTGAACGCGATCGATCCGCGCACCGCGCTGACGATCCTCGGCTGTTCGAAGAGCAAGACCCGCGGTGGGGACGCTCCGGAGACCGGCACCGGCTGGCCCGAACCGATGCTGCGCGCCCGTGCCGACGTCCTGGCGCGCTCGAAGGTCGACGAGCGAGGCCTGCGACCCGCGTGGCTCCGCTACAACGGTCACTTCTACCGGAACGTGGGCAGCGCGCTCGGCGAAGCCGTCGGCAACGGGCGGACCCTCATTCTCAGCGGTGGCTATGGCGTCCTGCGGGCCGACGAGCCGATCTCCTACTACGACCGGAAGCTGCGGCTCGGCGACTGGCCGTCCGGTGTGCTCGAACGCGCCATCATCGAGGAAACCCGGCGCGCCGGTGCCACGCGAGTGGTCACGTTCGTGTCCTCGAGCGCCGACTACGCCAAGCTGGTGCGACGAGTCCCCTGGGCCGACGCGGAGATCGACGCCCTGCTGGTGACGATCGACTTCCATGGCGGCGGGGCTCAGCTCGAGGTACCCCGGCGGCTGGCCCAGGCGTTCAGCGCTTGGTGGCGGGGTTCGCCGTCGGACTACCCGCCGGGCATGGTCACCGAAGCACTGAGCTGAGCGAGCGCGACCTCGGCATCCAGCACGCCCCGAAGACTCGGGCAGTCCCGGCCTCAGGGACCTGACACCTCGGACAGCACACGCGCGGCGCGGAGGAACGCCTTGCGGTCACCAACGGGCAATCGCTCCAGCAGCTGCTCCTCCTGCTCCTGAATCCGCGCCTGAGCCGACCGGCGGGCGGTGCGCCCCGCGTCGGTGATCTCCAGCAGCCGGACCCGGCGGTCGTTCGGATCCGGCTCGCGGTTGATCAGCCCATCCTCCTGAAGCTGGTCGAGGGTGCCGATGATCCGCGTCTTGTCGGCGCCGATCGCCTTCGCGAGCGCGGCCTGCGCGCGGACGGGTCCGTCGTCGAGCGCGCTGAGCACCACGTAGCCCCACATGGTCAACCCGTGCTCGGCCAGCACCGGCGACTCGGCCGCCATCAGCCGTCGCATCAGCCTGCCGAGCATCGCCGCGAGATCCGGCCTCCGCTCCTCCGCCATGCGCAGACCATACCGACCCGGTCCGCGAATCCTGTTGACGAACTCATATGCATGTGTAGATGATATGCGCATGCACACCAACGAGCTCCGCTTCCTCGACGCCGTCGCGACCCGCAAGAGCCTCGACCTCGTCGAGCGCATCACCCCCGAAGACCTGACCAAGACGACGCCGTGCGCTTCCTGGACCTTGCACGGCCTCCTGTCCCATATGGCCACCCAGCACCACGGCTTCGCCGCCGCGGCCGACGGCGACGGCGCGGATCCCGCCCACTGGCGCACGATCCGGCTCGGTGAAGATCCCGTCGCCGACTACCGCGCGTCGGTCAATCGGGTGCTGAGCGCCTTCGCCGTCCACGACCTCGAAGACCGCAAGTTCACCCTTCCGGAGTTCGCCGCCGACTTCACCTTCGCCGCGGACAAGGCCCTGGGCTTCCACTTCATCGACTACGTCGTGCATTCCTGGGATGTGGCCAAGACCCTGGGCCTGCCCATCAGCTTCGAGAAAGAGGTGCTCGACGTCGCACTGAAGCTCACGGAGTCGATTCCCGACGGAGAGAACCGCGTCGCGCCGGGAGCCGCTTTCGGGCCGGCCGTCCAGACGACCGGAACGTCTACTTTGGACACGATTGTGGCGATGCTCGGACGATCCCCGTCGTGGCCGGACCCCGCACCGAGTCAGTCCGCCGCGTCGGCGTGACGTTCCCGCGCCGCCTCGAGAATCCGGGCGGTGACGAGTTCCGGCTTCTCGAGCGACAGCCCGTGCGTGGTCTTGGGCACGACCTCGACACGAATGTGCGAGCTCAGTGACGCGAGCCGCGTAGCTACCTCGCCGGCGTCGTGGATGACACTGCGTTCGGCGACGACGATCCGGGTGGGCACGTCGATCGACGCCAGCTCGTCGTCGTCGAACAGGTGCATCTCGGGCAGTTGATCCTTGTATTTGAGGGCGGCGAAGAGGAGGGGGCGCACGCTGTGCCGCACCTCCGGATCCCCCGAGGCGATCAGCCGGAGGACCCACTTCGGCAGGAACCAGCGGAAGATCTCCCCCAGGCTCCACCAGATGAAGCTCCGGCCGATCACCCCGAACCCGGACGCCTCGAAGGTGACGACACCGGCGATGCGTTCGGTGTTCCGGGAAGCGAGATTGAGCGAAAGCCAGCCACCACGCGAAACGCCGGCGAGGTAGGCCTTGTCGTGGCCGGAACCGGCGAGGACACCGTCGAGCACCTCCGAGAGCCAGTCCGCGCAGTCTTCGGAGTTCTCGAGAGGAGCTGTCTGCACCGACCGGCCCGGTTCGCCGAGCGTGTCGACGGCGTAGATCCGGTGCCGCTGGGCCAGTTCGGCGATATGCGGATACCGCGACAGCGAGGTGCCCCGACCTCCCGGCAGGAGCACGATCGGCGTGCCCCGCTCGGCGCCACACCGCCGGACCCTGGTCGGGCCGAACCTGGTTCCGATGTCCAGCTCCTCGGCGGGAACCGGCCATCTCCGCAGGATGTCGTCGTAGACGGCGAAGAACCCGAAACGTGTGGACCACCAAGAGCGCAGGCGCGAGATCGCGGAAGCGCTCTTCCGGATCGCCGCCGCCCAGGGCCTGCAAGCGGTCACGCTGCGTGCGGTGGCCGCGGAGGCTGGCATTTCGATGAATCTGGTCCAGTACTACTTCCCGACCAAGGAGGAGATGCTGCGGTTCGCCTGGCAGCGAATCGTCGAGCTGACCGGGGAGATCGCCGGCGAGAGCATCGGACAGGCGATGAAGACCGGCGACGAACGCGCGATCGTGCGGGCCTACCTGACCGGCGTCCTGCCCACCGACGACCGCGGCCGCATGCTGGCCGCGGTCCAGATCGCCTACTTCGCCGTCGATGTCACCCGGGGTGGCCAAGCACCGGATCAGGAGGCGTTGTTGCCCCATCTGGTGCGAGCACTCGCCGGACTACCGCGGCAGGCACAGGCGAAGGGCGCCGTTCCGGCACACCTCGACCCTCACCGGGAGGCGGACACCCTCGCGACCATGTCCGCCGGGCTCCTCACCGGGATCCTGGTCGACGCCTACACCACCGAACAGGCGGCGAAGATCGTCGACTACCGGCTCGGCGGCCTGTTCACCGGCGGCTGACGAGCGCCTCGATGCCGTCCAGGATGCGACCGAGACCGAACTCGATATCGTCGTCCTCGACGCCTTCTTCACCGTAAGCCTCGCCGGAGACCACAGCGGCGACACGCGAGTAGCCCCGTTCCTCGAGACGCGGTCGCAGGAATTCACTCACCGCCTGAACCCGCTCGGGTGAACTGGCGTGCACATCGCGCAGCAGGGCGGCAGTACTGCGCACCCAGCCGTCGACCAGCACCGCGCAACCGACCACGTCAGCGGTGCTCAGCCCTGAATCCGACATCCCGTCGAGGAAGTTTTCCAGCCAGCCCAACAGATTCGGCGTCGTCGGCGCGCTGCGCACCGGCAGTTCGATCAGCCAGGGATGACGGCGGCAGCGGTCAAGGAGCGCGTGGGCCCAGGCGGTGACCGCGGCACGCCAATCACCGGACACCGGCTCAGGCGGCGGCCCCCACGCGGCTTCGGCGACGAGGACGAGCAGTTCCTCTTTCGAACTCAGGTAGCGATAGAGCGCGTTGGCGGTGACGCCGAGGCGTTTGGCGATCGACGGCATGGACAGTGCCGCGAAGCCCTCGGCGTCCGCCTGCGCGATGGCCGCGTCGACGATCTGCTCAAGGCTGTATCCCGGTTTCGGCCCGCGCCGGGGCGCCGGGGCCTGCCCCCAGGCCAGCGCGGTGCCCGGCGGCAGCGAGTCGATCTTGTCCTCGTTCACCGGGGCATTGTTGCACTCAAAACCGGTAAAGCCATACACTGTTCATGCCATACACAGTTACTCTCGATCTTGGGGGATCACATGACCGAACCGAGCAGACGGAACGTGCTTCGCGGGGCGGCCGCGCTGGCCATCGGCGGTGTCGCCGCGACCTACGGCAGCCTTGACGCGGCCTCGGCGGCGCAAAGTCCGACGATCGAGACGGCGAAGGAGCACTACCCGTTCCTCGAAGGGGCGTTCACGCCGGTGCGGGAGGAGGTGACCGCGTTCGACCTGCCGGTCACCGGTCGCATTCCCCGGGACCTCCGCGGCCGGTATCTGCGCACCGGGCCGAACGTGCTCGGCCTCGAGGATCCACGCGCGCACCACTGGATGCTGGGTGAGGGGATGGTGCACGGCGTCCGGCTGCGCGACGGGAAGGCCGAGTGGTACCGCAACCGCTGGGTGCGCTCGTCCGGCGTCGCGGCGAAACTCGGCGAACGGTACCCGTGGCCGGTGCCCGCGGAGGACTTCGCGCCGAACACCCATGTGATCAGCCACCACGGCCGCATCCTCACCCTGCAGGAGTCCGGCGCTCCGCCGTATGAGCTCGACGGCGAGCTGAACACGCTGGGGCCGTTCGATTTCAGCGGTTCACTCGAGGGGTCGTACACGGCGCACACCAAGTTCGACGCCCAGGCCGACGAGTTGCACGCGGTGACCTATCACCCGACCTGGGATCACGTGCGGCATCTGATGGTCGACCGGACCGGCCGCGTGGTGCGGACCACCCGGATCCCGGTCACCGACAGCCCGATGATGCACGACTTCGGGCTCACCAAGAACTACGTGGTCGTCTTCGACGTGCCCGTCACCTTCGATCCACAACCGGGCAAAGTGGTGCCCTACAAGTGGAATGCCGGCCATCCCGCCCGGGTCGGGGTCATGAAGCGCGAAGGCGGACCGGTCCGCTGGTTCGGTGTTGATCCGGTGTTCTACTCGCATACGCTCAACGCCTACGAGCAGGGCTCCACCGTGGTGGTGGACCTCACCACCATGCCGGCGCCGTTCGAAGTGTCGGGCAAGCAGGGCTTCGGCGGACCGTCGGCGTCCGGCCCGCCGGTGCTGGAGCGGTGGACGATCGACCTGGCGCGTGGCCGCGTCCGGCGAAGCGTGCTCGACGACCGGCCGCAGGAGTTCCCCCGGGTCAACGAAAGCCTGGTCTCACGGCGGCACCGGTACGGCTACTCGGCCTCGCCCGGCGAGCTGTTCGACGTCTATCTCGACAAGCCTGCCGACTTCTTCGGCAACGCGCTGATCAAGCACGACCTGAACACCGGACGTTCGGAGGTACACCGATTCGGCCGGGGTGCCGACGCGAGCGAGGCCGTCTTCGTGCCCTCGGCCCGCGGCAAGTCCGAGGACGACGGCTACGCCCTCGCCTACGTGAACAACCCTGATCGCAACGCTTCGGACCTCGTGATCCTCTCGGCGCAGGACTTCACCGCGGAGCCCCTGGCCCGCATCCACCTGCCAAGGCCCGTGCCCTTGGGCTTCCACGGCAGCTGGGTGGCCGACTGACGATCGGTGGTCACCGGCGCCCCGTGCGGGCGCCGGTGACCGTCCACTCCGGTCACACGCCCGTGAGCACCTCCTCCAGTGCCGCGGCGGTCTGCGGGTACTGACCGACCAGTGCCGCACCGACCGGAGCCGAGCCGGGGGTGACCCACTCGCCGTCGCAGCCCAGCAGGTTCGCGGCGGCGTCGCAGGTCGCCGGATGCCCGGCCAGCAACGCCAACCCGGTCCCGGTGGTCTTCCTCGCCACGGCGACGGGTTCCGGTGGGGTCTTCCACGGCGGAACCCAGGCGTCGAGCGCCGCGAGACGGCCGGGAAAGAGCCGCCCGGCCTCACGGACGAGCAGCGGCACGAGTTCCGCGCCCCGGGACCGCAGTGTGGTGATCAACGTCGGCAACCACGGCAGCAGCAATCTGTCCGGAAGCTCGGCGAAGGCGTTCGATACCGCCTCGACGACAAAGTCGGCCAGCCCTGGCGCCGGTTCCAGCGCGTGGACGAACCCGCTGAGATAACGCGGATAGGCGGGCAGTACCAACGGATTCGCCAGCAGCCCGGCGCACCGCTCGCGCAACTCCGCGCGTGAGAGCCGGCCGAGCTGGACCTGGGCCGCCCACAGCAGCGCCACCTTCGACGGCTCCTGCGGATGCGACCCGGCGATCGCCAGTTCCAGCTGGGTCCGGTCACACCCCAGCGACAGGGCGAGCGCCTCCATGCTGAACAGGAAGCCCAGCATGGCGGCGACCTGCTCGACGCCGGCCTCCTCGTCGGCGAAGGCCGCCGGCAGCAGGGTGCAGTAGTGCGCGTACCCCGTCCGGACGAACTCTTCGATCCACCGGGGCAAGACCGGCTCGCTGGTCCGGTAGTGCGCCAGCAGCCGTCGCACCCGGCGCAGCACCTCCGGCGCGCCGTCGACCGTGCGTTCGGTGGCCAGCACCTCCAGTGCACGTGTGCCCAGCTCTCCCGCCAACCGGGCACTGCGCAGATAGAGCGTCGCGTCCTCGACCGCTCCGAGCACCTTCGCCGCGGTGGCCTGCGGATGGTAGGCGGCACGCCGAAGCCGTTGCTCCAGCACCTGTTCGATGCTGACGCCCTCGTAGCCCAGTTCGATCAGTGCTCGCTGGTGAGTGCCCAGCGCCAGATCCCACGATTCCTGGATCGGCCGCTCGCCGAGCCGCCGCTCCCCCATGATCGGCCGCGCCGCACCATGCGGCATCAGGTAGCGCAGCATCCACAGCAGATCGGAGCAGGCCTCCAGCTCCGGCCGTGCCGCGATGTCGAGCAGCGCCCGCTGCACCCCTCGTTGCTGCAGCTTGAGGTTCAGCGGTTCGAGCCTGTCGTGCACGTCGCGCGCCAGCGGCGGAAGCGCGTCGTAGCCGACCTGGCCGATCCGGTCGCCGCCCATCATGATCTCGACCAGGCGGCGCACGTCGCGCCTGCCGGGTACGACGTCCTTCTCGATGCAGGTGACCGCCGCGTCCTGGAAGTCGTACGGCGTCGGCTTCGCCCGGTCGCGCAGACCCGCCAGCAGGATCGACGTCTCGAACACCGCGATGGCGTCGGCGGTCGAGGACAGATACCCGTTGCGGCGCGCGGCGCGCACGATCTCGACCGACCAGCCCAGCAGCTCGGCCTCGTCCAGCCTGTCCAGAACCGGCGGCCGCCGCAGGAATCCCGTCAGCTGATCCGAGGAGACCGGATCCGCTGTGGGCTCGGGCAGCTCGGCGGCCTTCTTTCGCTTCGGCCCGCCCACCTGCCCTTCCAGCTGGAACTGCTTCACCCGGGTGCGCTTGAGGTTCTTCGCCCATTCCGTCGCCGCGATCGAAACCGATCCCCCGGCCAGCCCGAATTGCGCCTCGATCGACGCGTGGCTCGACGGGATCAGCCCGTACTGCCAGGTGCTCGCGCTGCGCGGGCTGATCACGAACCCGTCCGTGCCCTCGACGCCGAACTCCGCGACCCGGCTGGCGGCGTGGAACGCGCCGCAGACGTAGAGGCAGTCCGCGGGGTCGGCACCCGAAGCGGCGAGGTGCTCGCGCATGCGGGTCCACATGTAGCGCTCGCGGTCCTCATCCACCCGGACACGGCGAGTGTCTCCGGGAGCGAGCCGCCGGAACAGGCTGCCGATCAGGAACATGACCTGGCGATAGGTGTCATGGTCGCTGTCGCCGAGCGGCAGCTCGACGTACTGGTGCCACCACTCCGACCAGTGCCGCACCCGCCCGTGACGCAGCAGGTGTTCCTCGAGTTCGGCGAACCGGGGCCGCAGATCGCCGATCTCGACCCCGACCGCGTCACCGTGCAACGCCGCTTCCTCCTCGGCCGGCGGCGCGTCCGGATCCGCGGGCTGTTCACGCTCGTCCCACTGGAACACGTGGTCGGCGGACCGATCGACAAGGACGAGTTCGACCCCCGGGGTGTCCAGCGCGTAGGCGATCGCCTGGTACTCGGCCGAAGCCTCGGTGATCGGCGCGACCACCGACAGCGGCGCCCACTCGGCCGGGAACCCTTTCACGTCCGTCGCGAAAGCCTGTACCGCCACGGGAAGACGGCAGTTGCGCAGCTCGGTCAGCAGCGGGGCCATGTCCTCGCACAGTTCGAGGTAGACGACCTTCGGCTGCTTCTCTCGCAGCCGCCGTGCCATCGCCACGGCCGATGCCGGGGAATGGTGGCAGACCGGGAAGATCTCCAACGGCTCCCGCACCGCCCGATCGACGTCGTCGACGAGCCCGAGCAGGATGCCCTCCAGCGCGCCGGGCCCGTCGGCGAAGGCGGCCGCGGCCTCCCGTAACTGGCCGCGCAACGCCTCGAAGGCGCCGCTCACGACAGGGTGGCGATCGCGTCGCGGCCGCCGTCGAGGAACTCCGGCCAGTCCCCGCCCTCGTCCTTGCTGCGCGGTTCGACGACGCCGTGCAGGTACTTGTTGAGGATCGCCAGATCCTCCGGCTCACGACGGGCGAGGGAGCCGACGAGGGAAGACGCGAGTGTGCGGGCGGTCAAGGCGCGTTCTCCGAAGAAGTTGCTGTGCAGCACCGCGTCTTCGAGGACGCCGATCTGTTCGGCGGTGGACAAGGCCGACTCCAGCTTCTCGTCGTCGCTGCCCGCCGACGCCGCCGCGGCACGCAGGTCACCGAAGCTGCGCAGCAGCACGTCGAGCAGCGTCGGCGGCACGTCCAGCTCGATCTGGTGTCGGCGCAGCAGTTCCTCGGTGCGGAAGCGGACGATCTCCGCCTCGCTCTTCTTGTTCGTCACCACCGGGATGCGGACGAAGTTGAACCGGCGCTTGAGCGCGGAGGACAGGTCGTTGACACCGCGGTCGCGACTGTTGGCGGTGGCGATCACGGAGAACCCTGGCTTGGCGAAGACGATGCCGTCACTGTCCAGTTCCGGCACCGAGATGTACTTCTCGGACAGGATCGAGATCAGCGCGTCCTGCACATCGCTGGTGGACCGGGTCAGTTCCTCGAAGCGGCCGATCGATCCGGCCTCCATCGCGGTCATGATCGGCGACGGGATCATCGACTCGCGCGACTGCCCCTTGGCGATGACCATCGACACGTTCCACGAGTATTTGATGTGGTCCTCGGTGGTGCCCGCCGTGCCCTGCACCACGAGCGTCGAGTTGCGGGAGATCGCGGCGGCCAGCAGTTCGGCGAGCCAGCTCTTGCCGGTGCCGGGATCACCGATCAGCAGCAGCCCTCGATCGGACGCGAGCGTGACGATGGCCCGCTCGACGATGCTGCGGTCCCCGAACCACTTCTGCGAGATCTCGCGGTCGAGGCCGTCGGCGCGCTCGGCGCCGAGGACGAACAGGCGCACCATCTTCGGGGACAGGCGCCAGGCGAACGGCTTGGGGCTGTCGTCGATCGACTCCAGCCAGTCCAGCTCTTCGGCGTACTTGAGTTCGGCGGGGGCGCGCAGGACGTCGGACATGTCGTGCCTTTCGGGAAGTTCAGGAAGTCAGGAGGTGAGGAAGGTCTTGAGTTCGTGGACGAGCTTGGTGATGTGGCCGGAGATCACCGGTGTGCCGAGGTCCTTGAAGCGCTCACGGAACCACGGGTTGACGCTGCCGCGGCCGGCGCTGGTGACCGAGCCGACCGGGATGAACTTCGCCCCGGAGCGGTGGATCGCGGCCATGCTTTCGAAGAGCTGCTCGACGCGGGTCTCGTAGAAGTCGGAGATCCACACCACCACGGTGTTGGCGGGCTCGGCGATCTTCGGCTGGGTCAGCGCCATCGCGACCATGCCGTCGTTGCCGCCGCCGAGATTGGTGCGCAGCAGGGTTTCGAACGGATCGTGCACCCATGGGGTGAGGTCGAGTGCCTGGGTGTCGTAGGCGATCAGGTGAACGTCCACTTTGGGCAGTCCGGCGAAGATCGAGGCCAGTACCGCGCAGTTGACCATCGAGTCGACCATGGAGCCGGACTGGTCGACGACCGCGATGAGCCGCTGAGGCGTCGTCTTCTTCGCGGTCTGCTTGTAGTAAAGGCGATCGACGTAGAGCCGCTCCTCTTCCGGGCTCCAGTTGGTGAGGTTCTTCCAGATCGTCCGATCGAGGTCGAGGTTGCGGAACACCCGCTTCGGCGGGACCGAACGATCCACCTTGCCCGTCGAGGCCTTCTCGACCTGGGTGCGCAGGACTTCCGCGATCTCGTCGACGTAGCGGCGGATCAGCGACTTGGCGTTGGCCAGTGCCACGCCGGACAGATTGTCCTTGTCCCGCAGCAACTGTTCGATGAGCGACATACTCGGGCTGAGCTTCGCCGCGAGCGCGGGGTCGGCGAGCACCTCACGCAGATGCATCCGCTTGACGAGGTCGGCCTCGATGGCGCCGAGCTCCGGGCCGATCACCGGGAGCAGCGTGCTCAGATCGGGTGCCCCGCCCCCGCCGGTGCCTCCGAGCCCGGTCGGCGCTCCCCCGGGCCGACCGCCCCGCAGCTCACCCGGACGGCAGCCCAGCGCGCGCTCGAACCAGCCCGCGTCGGCCTGCCAAGACGACAGCTGCCCGGCGGTCACCGTGCTGGGCGCCTGAGCGAAGACGTTGAGCAGCACCTTCGACACCAGCGCCGCGCGACGCACTTCCGCGGCCTTGTCCCGGCCGTCCTCGGCTTCGGGGACCATCAGCCCGTCGAATTCGGCGACCAGCTCCGGATGACGCTGGACGATCGAGTCGACGGCGACGTTCGGGTCCAGCACCGCGGACGGGAGGCCGATGTCCTCGACCACGGCCACGCTCGCCGATTCGAGCGCGGCCTGCTCGTCGTTGTCGAAAAGGCGGGCGAGCAGACGCCAGTACAGGACCTGGCGGCGGTTGTCTTCGGGATCGGTCATTTCCGCAGCAGCCTTCCGGCGCGTTCGCGCAGTACGGCCGCGGCGTCGGTGGCCGCCTTTTCGGCTTTCAGCCCGGCCTTGTCCGTGGTGCCTCCGGCCCAGGCTCCGGCGTGCACGGCGGTGGTCTTCTTGCGCACGGTGGTTTCGACGGCGAGCGGCTGAAGCCGGAAACCACCGTCGTCCCACCGGATCAGGCCGAGACACGCGCTTGAGGTCGCGACCGCCTTCGGGGTGAGCGGACCGGCGACGGGGATGCGATCGGTGTCGACGGCGAGGTGATTTCCGGCGAAGGTGAACGCGAGTGCGTCTTCGTCACCTTCGATGCCGTAACCCTCCAGGAAGACGGGGACGGCGATCCGCGCCGGATGCCGGTCGAGTGGCACGACCGCCGGAGTGGTGGCGGTGGCCAGGGCGACTCGCGCGGTGGCGAAGGCGTCCGCGGGCTCACCGATGCGGGCCTGCTCGTCCAGCCAGAGAAGATCACCCTCCGCGGTGATCGGCATGTCGACAAGGTCCATCGAGCGGCCCTCGCTGACCGCCGCGAGCAATGACAGCCTGGGGCGCAGCAGCTGCCAGATCCCGGCGCCGATGATCGTGTCCGGCTTAGGCGCCGTCACGCTCGCGCGCACGAGCCGCGGCGCGCCGCCATCCTCCGGTTCGAACACCGCGTGGACCTGGGCTTGCGCCGCGGTCGCGTGTTCGAGCAGGTCGACGCCGAGCGGCAGAAGACGGCCGGTGACCGTAGCCATCGCGGGCGTCGCCGCGACCCCGGGCACGGTCAGCAACATCCCGCGCGACCAGAGATCAGCCCAGCGCCGAACCGGGACCCGGTCCAGCGCCGCGCCGGGACAGGACGCGGCGAGTTCCGCCGCGAAACCGTCGAGCAGGACCGCCAACCTGCGCAGGCCGGGTTCCGCGAGCAGCGCGGAGATGACCGGCGCGGACGCCGAAACGAGGTCGTGATCGATGCCTTGCCAACCGGCACGGGCCAGGTCGGAGAGCCAGGACCGGGCAGCGGCCAGCAGATTCGGCGACTCGGCCGCCTCGGCATCAGGTGCGGGCTCCTCACCGGGCGGCCGCCCGGTCGCCTCGGCCAGACGGGCGGCGAGTGCGTCGTGGACCGAACCGAACACCGCGATCCTCGCCGCGGCAAGGGAAACGAAGTGCTCCTCCCCCGCCGCACCGGCCGCTGTCTTCTCGGCCGCCTCGGCGACGCGCACGGCCAGCGGTGACCCCGCGACGGCGTCGGCCAGCTCGGTCAACCCGGCGACCTTCTGTGGCCGCAGCAAACCCCCCACAAGCACGTGATCGAAGGCGTCGACCGCCGCCAAAGCCTCGTCGAGCCCGGCGATCGGGTCGGTGAGCAGATCGATCCGCATCACACCACCGCCCTGGTCTGCGGGAACCAGTGTAGCTCCGGCACGGGCGCCGTCGACGGCTCGAATTCCAGGTACGCCAGATGCCGCAGGAACTGGCTGAACACCGACGCGGCGGCACTGTCGCCCTGAGACGGTCTGGTGGCACTCATGGCCTGCGCGATGGCCTGTCCTGTCAGTTCTTCGGCCGCGACCTCCACCCGCAGATACCGCGCGACCCGCTCGGCGCCGTATTGAAGGGCGGCTTCGTTGAGCAAGGCGAGGATGTGGTTGCAGAACATGCCCCGCGCCCCGCCACAGGGCCGATTGTTGTTGGTACTGCAGGCGAATTCATACGTGCCCGCCGCGACCGACGAGACGTACACACGCCCGATGTCCGAACCGCTGGACACCACGCCCTGCACCCGTCCGTCGGCCAGTTCGACGAAGGGGACCTTGGCGAGCTTGCGCGGACGGGCGGGTGTCAACACCCTGGCCGTGCTCGCTCTTTCCCAGTCTGACAACGCATCTTCTCCTTGCGGGGGTGCCTCGGTAGGGACTGGGAAGAACCTAGCGGGAGGCACCGACAATTCCGATCAGGTCCCCGCGACCTCGCCCGCGAGGCGTGACGGGGGCCGGTCGTGAGTGGCGATGACGGCTACTGAGCAGGTTGCCCAAAGGGGGCGTGTCCGTGAAGGCCTCCTTCCCTACGCTCAGGGTCAGGTCGCGGCAAAGTCGGGGTAGGGCTCCCTGTGCATGTCCTGCGCGAGGGTGACGGTTCAGCGGATGTTGGGATCGATGACGGAGGATTGGGGACGTCGAGTGGCCCCGATCCTCCGTTGATCAACGTCCGGTCGGCCATGACCTTCGGCAGACCCTGAGCGGACGTCCAGGCTGCCGAAGATCGGCGATGAAGGAATCAGGATCCTCAAGCGGGATGGGGTAAACGTGTCGTGGGGTGAGGGGGTGTGTGGATTTCGGGTCATCTAACGCGCAAAAATCCACACAGTGAGGGGACACTGTCCGCCGGGACCCCGGTCACCGGCACACCGCACCCCGAACCAGCACTCCCGACTTCGCCACGACCCTGACCCTGAAGGCAGGGTCTCGGCAAAGTCGCATAACTGCTGGTCGGCTCCGCCGCTAGAGCGGGACAGGGCGAACGTGTCGTGGTGGCCCCGGCGGGAGCGGGCTCACGCAAAGGGCCTCACCCGGCTCTTGACCGTCTATAAGGGACACTTTCCGGGCAAATGTGCCCGATTTGGGAGACTTGCACGGTTTCGAGAGGGGGTCGTGAGTGATTTGGGTCGTTCTAACCCTCATTATCACTCACGACCCCGCACAGAAACGTACATAGCGACACCAATCGGACATCTAATCGCCCGGTAGTGTCCTTTGTGGACAGTGAAACCTCTCCGGCGTCCAGAATCAGGCCTGCCCTAACTCAACCTCCACCACCCGATGCGTGCGGCCCCACGACAGTGCAGAAATAGTCGACCGACCCGCAAGATCTCGACTTTGCCGCGACCCTGACCCTGAAGGCAGGGAAGGAGACCTTCACGGGACAGGCAGAGTTACGCCACGTTGCCCTACCCCTCACACCACCGGCTCACGGGGTCCGGTGCGCCGCGATGTGGTCGCGGTACCAGTGGTAGCTGGCCCGCGGGGTGCGCCGCTGGGTCGGGTAGTCGACGTGCACCAGCCCGAACCGGTGTTTGTACCCGTGCGCCCACTCGAAGTTGTCCAGCAGGGACCAGCAGAAGTACCCGCGCAGGTCGACCCCCGCCGCCACGGCCGCACGGGCCGCTTCGACATGCTCCCGCAGGAAGGCGATGCGCTGGTCGTCGGCCGCCATGCCCCGCTCGTCGACGAGGTCCGGGTACACACAGCCGTTCTCGGTGACGTACATCGGCGGCAACCCGGGATACTCGTCGCGCAGACCGACCAGGGCCTCGGTCAGGCCGTCGGGCTCGACAGGCCAGCCCATACCCGTCCGCGGCACATCCGGCAGGCGGGTCGTGTCCACCCCGATGTCGGCCGCCGTGCGCCGCGCCGGGTCCGGCTCGCGGTGCGGCGCGTCGGCGACGTGGAGCCGGTAGTAGTAGTTGACACCCAAGTAGTCGAGCGGCTGGCCGATCGTCTCCAGGTCTCCGTCGCGGCGGAAGGAGAAGTCCGAGACGCCGTCGAACATCGCGGTGAGCCCGGTCGCGTACCGGCCACCGAACAGCGGGTCCGTGAACTGGCGGCGCAGCAGTGTGTCCTGCCGGGCGGCCGCGGCGATGTCCGCGGCCGACGGGGACACCGGAACCGCGGGCGATTGGTTCAGCACGACCCCGAACCGGTGCCCGGGCATCGCCTGCGCCCGCATCACCCGGATCGCCAGGCCGTGGCCGAGCAGCAGGTGGTGGGCGGCGGCGAGGGCGCCGTGCCCCTCCCGCGCGCCCGGCGCGTGCCGTCCTTCGCCATAGCCCGCGATCGCGCACGGGTACGGCTCGTTCAGCGTCGTCCACTGGTCGACGACATCGCCGAGTTCGTCGTGCACCAGCGCCGCGTACTCCGCGAACCGCTCGGCGGTGTCGCGCGCACGCCAGCCGCCTTCGTCCTCCAAAGCCTGTGGCAGGTCCCAGTGGTACAGCGTCAGGAACGGCTCGATTCCCCGCGCCCGCAACGCTTCCACGACGCGCCGGTAGAAGTCGATCCCCCGCTGTTCGACACGGCCGCGCCCGGACGGCTGGATCCGGGGCCAGGACACCGAAAACCGGTAGGAGTCGACGCCGAGGCCGGTGAGCAGGTCGAGATCGCGCGGCCAGAGGTGGTAGTGGTCCGCCGCCGGTTCGCCGGTGTCACCGCCCGCCACCGCGCCGGGCACGGTGGCGAAAGTGTCCCAAATGGACGGTCCGCGTCCGTCGGATCGGGTGGCGCCCTCGATCTGGAACGCCGAGGTGGCGACGCCCCAGCGGAAGCCGGGCGGGAAGGTGGATGTCACGGTCAACTCCGGGAGGGTCAGCCCTTGAGCGCGCCCTGCATGATGCCGCCGACGATCTGGCGGCCGAACAGCAGGAACACGACGAGGACGGGGATGGTGCCGATGGTCGCGGCGGTGAGCACGAGGGTGTAGTCGGTGGTGTAGCCGCTGGCCAGGGTGGACAGTGCGGTTTGGACGGTCGGGTTCTCCGGCACCAGCACCACCAGTGGCCAGAAGAAGTCGTTCCACGCCTGCATGAAGGTGAACAGGCCGAGTACCGCCGCCGCCGGGCGGGCGGTGGGCAAGGCCACGTGCCAGAACAGCCGCAACGACCCGCAGCCGTCCATCCGCCCGGCCTCCAGCAGCTCCAGCGGCAGCGCCCGCTCGAAGTACTGGCGCATGAAGAACACGCCGAACGCGGTGACCAGGCCGGGCACGATCACCGCTTCCAGCCGCCCGGCCCAGCCGAAATCGGCCATCATCATGTAGAGCGGGACGACGCCCAGTTCGGTCGGGATCGCCTGGGTGGCGACCACGAGGAGCAGCAGCGCGGTCCGCCCCCGGAAGCGCATCTTGGCGAAGGCGAACCCGGCGAGCGTCGAGAACAGCACCACCGAAACGGTGATGGTGCCCGCCACGATGAGCGAATTCCCCAGTGCCAGTGCGAAATCCGTCTCGTCGAAGACGCGGGCGATGTTCTCGAACAGGTGCCCGCCGGGTACCAGAACCGGCGGCACGCTGCCGACGGCCTCCGGGGTCTGCGACGAGACGACGAGCGACCAGTACACCGGGAAGGCGGAACCGGCCAGGATCGCGATCAGCGCGGCGTAGGTCCACGGGCTCGCGACCCGCCGCACGAGCCGCCGGGCCCGCCCGGGCGAGACCGGCGGCGCGGGCGCGGCGGGAGTCAGCACGGAGGTCATATCGCTCCTCAGAGTCTTTTGGTGAACCCGCGTCCGCGATCGACGTCGGCAGGGCGCTGCCTGGCAGAACACGTCGCGGTGGGCAAAGAGGGCGCCCTGCCACCGCGATAGCGGGGCCTACGGCCAGGGCGGGTTCACGCGTTTGGTCACTTTTGAGGCACATCTTCAGCTCCGCCGACAAGCTCAGTCCGTTTGGATGCGCCGGGTCACCAGGTATGACACGCCCGCGACGAGCATCGTCGCGACC
Organism: Amycolatopsis sp. NPDC039088; assembly: GCF_055598845.1. Taxonomy (NCBI): domain Bacteria; kingdom Bacillati; phylum Actinomycetota; class Actinomycetes; order Pseudonocardiales; family Pseudonocardiaceae; genus Amycolatopsis; species Amycolatopsis sp. NPDC039088. The sequence continues at coordinate 339,436 of NZ_JBVKAE010000003.1, forward strand.
GCCAGCACCAGTGCGATCGCCGAGCTGTAGCCGAAGTCGTACTTGGTGAAACCCTGCTCGTAGAGGTAGAGCGCGGCGGTCTGGAACTGCCGGTCGGAGCCACCGGTCGCGGCGGCGGTGCCGGGGTTGAACAGCAGCGGCTCGGCGAGCAGCCGCATGTTCCCGGTCGTCGCGATCACCGTCGAGAAGATGATCTGCGGCCGCAGCAACGGCACGGTGATCCGCCAGAACTGCTGCCACCCGCGGGCGCCGTCGAGGGTGGCGGCCTCGTACATGGCCGACGGGATCGCCTGCATCGACGCGAGGAAGATCAGCGCGTGGTAGCCGGTCCAGCGCCACACCACCATCGCCGCGATGGCGGTGTGCGAGCTGGCGGTGCCCGCCTGCCAGTCGATCTGGCCGGCGCCGAACCAGCTCAGCACCCAGTTGACGAGGCCGAAGTCCCGGCCGAACAGCTGCGCGAAGATGATCGTCACCGCCGCCACCGAGGTGATGTTCGGCAGGATCATCCCCATCCGGAACAGCGTCCGCCCGCGCAGCCTGCGGTTGAGCAGGTGCGCGATGCCGAGCGCGAACAGGATCTGCGGGATCGTGGTCAGCAGCCACAGGCTGACCGTGTTCCCCATCGCGTTCCAGAAGTACGGGTCGTGGAACAGCAACTGTTCGTAGTTCCCGAAACCGATGAACGTGGCGCCCTCGGCGTCGAGCAGGTTGCGCTGCTGCAGCGACACGAACGCCGTGTAGAGCAGCGGGAACAACCCGAAGACACCGAAGATCAGGAAGTACGGGCTGATGAAACCGAACGGTGAGAGCTTGACGTCCCAGTGGTGCCGCCGGTCGGCGAAGCTCAGCGTCTTTTCCGCCATCACTTGATCTTCGCGACGTCACCGACCAGCTGCTGCCACGCCGCCGCGCCGTCCTGCTTGCCCTGCTCGACGCGCTGCATCGCGCTGCCGAACTCCGTCTGCACGTCACCGGCCTTCGGGCCCTGGTACTGCGGCTTCAGCTTCTTCGCCGCGTCGGTGAAGAGCTTGCCGACCGGCGCGTCCGAGAAGAACGGGTTCGTGTAGCCGGTGATCTTCGGGTCGTCGTAGAGCGACGGCGTCGAGGGCAGCAGGCCCTGGCTGGTGAAGACCTTCGCCTGCTGTTCGGGCGCGGTCAGCCACGCGGCGAGCTCGGCGGCCTCCTCGGTGTGCTTGCCCTGCTTGGGGACCGTCAGGTACGAGCCGCCCCAGTTGCCGCCCCCGCCGGGCACGGTCGCGACGTCCCACTTGCCCGCCGTGTCCGGCGCCTGGTCCTTGATCTTGGTCATCATCCAGGCGGGGCAGGTGACGGTGGCGAACTGGCCCTGGGTGAAGCCGGTGTTCCAGGTCGGCGTGCTGTAGAGCAGTCCGGCGCTCAGGTTCGCCTTGACGGCGTCGACGACGAGGTCCCAGCCCTGCCGCAGCGCCTGGTTGCCCTCCAAGACGATCTTGTCGCTCTGGTCGTAGTACCCGACCGGCGCCTGGCCGACGATCGCGTTCAGCACGGTCGGGCCGCCGTCCATCCACTTGACCCCGTCCGGCGCCTTGGCCTGGAACCGCTTCCCGGCGTCGAAGAACGCCTGCCAGGTCGGCCAGAGCGCGGAGACGGCCTCACGGTCGGCGGGCAGCCCGGCGTTCTGGAGCAGGTCACGGCGGTAACAGATGGCCAGGCCGCCGACGTCGGTGCCGTAGCCGATCTGCTGTCCGCCCTTGGCCAGCGACGCCGACCATTTCCAGTCCAGCCAGCGGTCCTTGAGCTTGTCGCCGCCGACGGTGTTGAGGTCGACGAACTTCTCCGGCGTGGCCTTGAACTGCGCGACGTACCCGGTGTCGACCGCCTCGATGTCCGCGGCTCCGCCGCCGGTGGCCAGATGCGCGGCGATGTTCTTGTGGTGGTCGGAATAGGCCGCGGTCCGCTCGGTGATCTCGATATCGGGATGCGCCGCCTGGTACTCCTTGATCAGGTCGCTGTAGCCGAAGTTGCCGAACAGGCCGAGGCTGAGCTTGATCTTGCCGCCGCCGGCGCCGCCGTCACCGCAGGCGCTCAGCGCGGTGACCGCGGCCAGGGTGACGCACACCCCGGCGAGCAGGCGGGTACGGCGGTTCCTCGTTTTCGGGCGCATGAGATCTCCGTTGTTCTGCGGGGCGCACGGGGACACCGCGGCCGGGGACCGGCCGGGGCGGGAAACGTGGCACCCATGAGAGCGCTCCCGATGCTGATCAGTCAAGTAACGAACTTATAACGCAGCTGAGAGTTTCCGCAGTAAGAGATCATGTGCTAGAGATGTAACCGGTTACAAACCAGGAGGTCAGCATGGTCACCGCCCGCGAGGTCGCCCAGCTCTGCGGGGTCTCTGTCGCCACTGTTTCGCGGGTGTTCAACCGCCCCGCCACGGTGAGCGCACCGACCCGTGAACGCGTCGAACGCGTCGCCCGTGAGCTCGATTTCTCGCCGAACGAATCGGCGCGGGCGCTGTCGCGGCAGCGGTCCGCGATGATCGGGCTGGTCTGGGACACCGACCACCGCCGCCCCGGCTGGCGGCATCCGTTCCTGCAGGATCTGTTGCTGGGCCTCAAATCCGCGTTGAGCTCGCACGGCTACCACCTGCTGCTGCTCGCCACGAGCGACGACGCCCGCAACCGCACCGCCGGCGTCTCCCTCGCCGACCCGGTCGCTTACGTCGGTATGACGCGCCGCCACCATCTGGCGGGGCTGGTGCTGATCGACAGCGGCTCGGATGCCGAGGCGTTCAGCGCGTTCGCCCAGTCCGGGCTGCCGTGCGTCGCGCTCGACGTAGCCGTTTCGGGGCCGAAGGCCACGTACGTGACTTCGGACAACGCCGCGGGTGCGAGCGAAGCCGTCCGGCACCTCGCCGCGCTCGGGCACGAGCGGATCGCCACGCTCACCGGCCCGCGCGGCAACGCGCCCGCAACCGCCCGCACCGAGGGCTACCTGCGCGGGCTGGCCGAGGTGGGACTGCCGGTACGCGACGACCACGTGGTCACCGGGGATTTCTACCGCGAAAGCGGCTTCGTCGGGATGCGGCGGCTGCTCACCCGCGACGACCCGCCGACGGCGGTGTTCGCCGCCAGTGACGAAATGGCGATCGGCGCCCTGCTCGCCGCCCGCGCGGCCGGCCTGCGGGTGCCTGCCGACCTGGCCATCGTCGGCTTCGACGACATCGAGGTCGCGGCACTGGTCGACCCCGCGCTCACCACGGTCGCCCAGGACAAGGCGGAGTTCGGCACCGCGGCGGCCGGCGCGTTACTCGGCATGATCGAGAACGCGGCGGCGCCGGAGCCGGTGTTGCTGCCCACCCACCTGATCGTCCGCGACTCCTGCGGTACGACCCTGCTCTGATCAAATTCCGCGTTCGCCGAGCTGAGCGGCCAGACCGAGAAGGTTCTCGGCGTGGAAGTCGAAGTGATCGGCGGGCGAGGGAGGGTCCCCGGCAGGCCTGGCGACGTAAGCGGTGCGCAGCCCGACGCGCTGGGCTCCCCGCAGGTCCCACGCGTGGGCGGCGACCATCAGCAGTCGCTCCGGCGGGGCACCGGACACCTTGACGGCCAGTTCGTAGACGGCCGGATCCGGCTTGTAGGTCCGTGTCTCTTCGGCGGAGAGCGCCTGATGCCAGCGAAGACCCGCGTTGGCGTTGATCCGGAGCAGCGTGGACCGGCAGGCATTGGACAGGCCGATCACGGGGTGGTGTTCAGCGATCCGGGCCAGCCCTTCCACGGTGTCCGGCCAAGACGGCAGCCGTTGTCCCGCCGTCGCGAGCGCTTCTGTGTCCTCTTTAGACATGTCACTTCGGCATGCTTCGGCGACCAGCCGGGCCGCTTCGCGGTCGAGGACGTCGCCGGCGGCGTAGGGCCGGTCGCCGCCGACGATGCGCCGCTGTTCGGTTTCGATATGGCCTTGCCACAGCGCGACCAGCTCATCCAGGTCGGCCCGCGGGGCCACTTCCCCGATGGCGGCGCGGATCCCCGCCGGTTCGTCCACGAGCGTGCCGAGCACGTCGAACACCAGAGCGTCGATACCCATGGACGTCACGATAGTGAGGTCCATGGGTATCGACGCCGCGTGAGGTCCCGGCCCGTCCTACGGCTGGTCGAGGAGGTCCTCGATCTGGATGGGGATGTGCCGGACCCGGATGCCCGTGGCGTTGTGGACGGCGTTGGCGATCGCCGCCGCCATCCCGACGATGCCGATCTCGCCGAGTCCTTTCGCGCCGACCGGGTTGTGCAGGGTGTCCGGGTACTCGACGAAGTGGACGTCGACCTCGGGGATGTCCGCGTTCACCGGGATCAGGTAGCTCGCGAGATCGCCGTTGGCGAAGCGCCCGTCGGCCTCGATCTCCAGTCCCTCGTGCAGAGCCGCCGACACACCCCAGATCATGCCTCCGATGATCTGGCTGCGGGCCGCCGTCGGGTTGATGATCCGGCCGGCGTCGAATACGCCGAGCATGCGGGACACCCGGATCTCGCGTGTCCACTTGTGCACGCGGACTTCGCAGAACTGGGCGCCGAAGGAGCTGAACGAATGCTTCGTCAGCTCTTCACCGGGAGCCGACGAGCCGGTCACGGAGATCGACGAGCGGTTCGTCGCCCGCAACAGCTCGCCGAAGGTCATCGTCCGGTCTCCGGCCAGCACCCGACCGTCCGCATAGGACACGTCCATGCCGTCGAAGGGCGCACCCGGGGCCGACGCCAGTGCCACCAGATCGTCGATCGCCTTGGCGGCGGCGATCATGATGGCCGATCCCGCGCTCGCGGTGGCGGTCGAACCCCCGGACAGGCCGCCGGGCGGCAGCGTCGAATCGCCGAGCTTCGGCACGATCCGGTCCGGGGAGATGTCCAGAGATTCCGCGCCCACCAAGGAAAGCACGGTCAGCAGGCCGGTACCCGGATCCGCACCGCTGGTCGCGACGACGGCTGTGTCGTCGGGCCGCAGGGTGATCTCGATCGTGGCCGGGAACCGCAGGGCGGGGAACATGGCGGTGGCCGTGCCGAGGCCCACCAGCCAGTCGCCGTCGACCCGCCCCTGCGGAGCGCGATCCGACCAGCCGAACCGGGCCGCGCCGACGCGGAAGCATTCGTCGAGGTGTTTGCTCGACCATTGCAGATCGTTGCCGGGTGGTGCGGTCGAGTTGTTCCGCCGGCGCAGCTCGATCGGGTCCATGCCCAGCGCGATCGCGAGCTCGTCGATCGCGCTCTCCAACGCGAACGATCCAGGTGCCTCGCCCGGCGCCCGCATGAAGGTGGTCGGCGGGATGTTCAGCGGCACCATCTTCTGGCTGATGGCCAGGTTCCGGGTCGAGTACCACTCCCGCGAGGTGCCGTGTGACGTCGGCTCGACGAACGACCGGTCCATCGCGGTGCTGGACCACGAGTCGTGGCGCAGCGCGTTGAGCGTGCCGTCGTGCTCCGCGCCGAGGGCGATCTTCTGCACGGTCGCGGCCCGGCCCGCCGTCGCGGTGAAGACCTGTTCCCGGCTGAGCACGGCCTTGACCGGCCTGTCGAGGACCCTGGCCGCCGCCGCGGCCAGGAACGCCGGCGTGGAGGTGCGGGCCTTGCCCCCGAACGCGCCGCCCACGTACGGATTGACCGCGTGCACCTCGGACGGCTCGGTGCCCAGCGCGCCCGCCAGTTCCGCCGCCTGGAGGTCGGATCCCTGGTTGCCGCTGTAGACCGTCAAGCCGTCGGGACCCCAGACCGCGACCGCGGAATGCGGTTCCATCGCGGCGTGATGCTGGGTCGCGGTGGAGTAGGTGGCTTCCACGACCACCGGGCTCGCGGCCAGCGCGTCCTCGATGGACTCCACACCGGGAGCGAGGATTTCGAGGGTCGGTGGCTCGCCGTTCCGTGCGGCAGGGGCGTCTTCGGCCGAGGCCAGTCCGTCCTGAAACGACGTCAGCGCGGGTAGCGGCCGGTAGGAGACCTCGACGAGCATCGCAGCGTCGCGAGCCTGTTCGTAGGTCTCGGCCACCACGAAGCCGATCGGCTGGCCCCGGTAGACGACTTCTTTGTCCTGCAACGGAACCCAGGACTCGCCGAAGAACGGCGTGACCGGCACGCGCAGCTCCAGCGGATCGAAAGGCGTGTAGACGCCGACCACGCCCGGAGCGCCCTTCGCCTGCGTGACGTCCATCGCCTCGATCTCGCCGTGGGCGATCGAACTGGTCACGACGAATCCGTGGAGCAGCCCCGGGAAGGTGTGGTCCGCCCCGTACTTGGCCTGACCGGTGACCTTCAGCGGCCCGTCCACCCTGCTGGTCATCAGTGGCTCCCCTCGGTCAGCTCGAGCAGTGCGCGGACGATGGTCCTTCGCAGCAACGACATCTTGAATCCGTTCCCGGACAACGGACGCGCGCCCTCGGCGGCCAGCGCCGCGGCCTCCTCGAAGGCGGCGACCGTCACGGGTGCGCCCCGCAAGGCCGCCTCGACCTCGGGCAGCCGCCACGGCACGGTCGCCACGCCACCGGCCGCGACCCTCGCGTCGATGATGCGCGAGTCCCGCACGTCCAGCGCGACCGCGGCGGAGCACAGCGCGAACTCGTAGGACTGCCTGTCCCGCACCTTGACGTACGTGGAGTTCGACGCCCACTCCAGCGGGGGAACCACGACTTCGGCGATCAGTTCACCGGGACGCAGGTCGTTCTCCACCTCGGGGGTGTCCCCTGGCAAGCGGTAGAACGAGCCCAGCTCGACGGTGCGCGTGCCAGTGGTGCTGGCCAGCCGAAGCTCCGCGTCGAGGGCGACCAGCGCGACGGCCACGTCGCTGGCATGGGTCGCCACGCACGAATCACTCGTGCCCAGTACGGCGTGCATCCGGTTGGCGCCCGAGATCGCCGGGCAGCCGCTGCCGGGCTCCCGGCGGTTGCACGGCATGGCGACGTCACGGAAGTACGAGCAGCGGGTGCGCTGCATCAGGTTCCCGCCGATACTGGCCATGTTCCGGATCTGCTGGGAGGCGCTGAGCAGCAGCGCCCGGGAGATCGCCGGGTACACGCCGGGGTGTCCGGCGATGTCGCTCATCCGCTCCAGCGCGCCGATCCGCAGCCCGTCGGTGGTGTCGATGCCGCGCAACGGCACCTCGTTGATGTCCAGGACCTGAGTCGGTGCCAGGACGTTGAGTTTCATCAGATCGACGAGGGTGGTCCCGCCTGCCAGGAAGGTGCCCGGCGAGGTGACCGCGGCTTCGACGGTCGTGGGTGCGGTCAGTTCAAAGGGACGCATCGGCCCGCCTCGCCTGTTCGACCGCCGCGACGATGTTCGGATAGGCCGCGCATCGGCAGAGGTTGCCGGACATGAATTCCCGGACGTCCTGGACGTCCTGTTCGACGGCGGCGACCGCCGACATGATCTGCCCGGAGGTGCAGAACCCGCACTGCAGGGCGTCCTGATCGACGAACGCCTGCTGGACCGGATGCAGTTCGTCCCCTGTGGACAGTGCTTCGACCGTGGTCACCGGCTGTTTCACGGTGGCGGCCAAAGTGAGGCAGGAGAGCACCGGCCGCCCGGCGACGTGCACCGTGCAAGCGCCGCACTGCCCCCGGTCGCAGCCCTTCTTCGGGCCGGTGACCGCGAGCCGCTCCCGCAGCGCGTCCAGCAGCGTCACACCCGGATCGACATCCAGGTGTTCCGTGTGGCCGTTGACTTCGAGTGAGATGTCCACTGAATCCCTTCCGCGGATCGTCACGGCCGAGTGGCCTGACGGCGTAGGTTGTGGTGGTGGGTAGTCCGTTCACAGAGTGAACCGGATATTCATCCGCTTCGTTTTTCACGCTAGCGGATTACAATCCCCTGCGCAACGCCCGTATTTCCTGGAGTCGCTCCAGGTCCAGCGCTTCCTCGGCTACATTCACGGGGAACTGGATCGGCGGACGGGAGGGGTCATGACGACGGGTTCGGTCAGCCCGCGGCGTGCGGACACCCGGCGCAACCACGAACGCATCCTCACCGCGGCGGCGAAATCACTGGCCCACACGGGCGAGGTCTCGTTCAACGCCATCGCGAAACAGGCCGAGGTCGGCGTCGGTACCGTTTACCGGCACTTCCCGACTCCGGAAGCCCTCATCCTGGCCGTCTACCGCCGCGAGGTCCGTCAGCTCGTCGACATCGTGCCGAGCCTGCTCGAGAAGCACACCCCGGAACAGGCCTTCCGGAGGTGGACGATCGACCATCTGGCGCACTACATGATGACCAAGCGCGGCTTGGCCGACGCGTTGCGCACCGCGACGGCCTATCGAGGCGAACTGCCCGCGAACGCCTACGAGGCCATGATCGGCGCGGTTTCCACGCTGTTGAAGGCCAATGTCGACGCCGGCACCGTCCGCGCGGACCTGAAACCCGAGACGGTCCTTCGCGGCCTCGGCGGGCTGCTGTACCTCGATCCGAACGGCGATTGGGAGCGCGACGTCGCGGACCTTCTCGATCTGCTGTGGCGAGGGATGGGCACCAGCCGGGCCTGATCTCCGGTCGCTCAGGTGTCCAAATAGGACACGATATCGGCGACGGCGGCACGGGCGGTCATGCCGACACCGATACCGATCCGGTCAATTCGCGGTCCAGCGTTTCCGCAGCCAGAGGCTGACGTAGACCAGCGCCACCAGCACCGGCACCTCGATCAGCGGGCCGACGACCCCGGCGAGCGCCTGCCCGGAGGTCACCCCGAAGACGCCGATCGCGACGGCGATCGCGAGTTCGAAGTTGTTGCCCGCGGCGGTGAACGCCAGCGTCGTGGTGCGCTCGTACGACAGCCCGGAAGCCTTGCCCAGCAAATAGCCGCCGGTCCACATGACAGCGAAGTACACCAGCAGCGGCAACGCGATCCGGGCGACGTCGAGTGGCCGGGAAGTGATGTTGTCGCCCTGCAGCGCGAACAGGATCACGATGGTGAACAGCAGTCCGTACAGCGCGACCGGGCCGATCTTCGGCAAGAACTTCCCCTCGTACCAGTCACGCCCCTTGCTCCGCTCCCCCACGCGGCGGGACAGATATCCGGCGGCGAGCGGGATGCCGAGGAAGACGATCACACTCAGCGCGATCTCCCACGGCGAGAAGTCCACTGCCGTCGTGTCCAAGCCCAGCCAGCCGGGCAGCAGGTCGAGGTAGAACCAGCCGAGGACGCCGAACATGACCACCTGGAAGACCGAGTTCAGCGCGACCAGTACCGCCGCGGCCTCGCGATCACCGCACGCGAGGTCGTTCCAGATGATCACCATCGCGATGCAGCGGGCGAGCCCCACGATGATCAGCCCGGTCCGGTACTCGGGCAGATCCGGCAACAGCAGCCAGGCGAGGGCGAACATCAGCGCCGGACCCAGTATCCAGTTGAGCACCAGGGAAAGCACCATCGTGCGCTTGTCCTTGGTCACGGTGCCGAGCCTGTCGTAGCGGACCTTCGCCAGCACCGGGTACATCATCAGCAACAGCCCGAGCGCGATCGGCAGCGACACCTGCCCGATCTTCACCGCGTCCAGCACCTCCCGCAGACCGGGCACGACGCTGCCGAGCAGCAGACCGGCCACCATCGCGGTGACGATCCAGACCGGGAGGAATCGGTCCAGAAAGGACAATTTGTGCAGGACGTCGGCGTCGGCCGGGTCCGCGGTTCGGGTCACAGTGCTGGTCTCCTGGGGCTGGAAGAGGGAAAGGTCAGGCGTCGAGGATTTCGGCGACGAGGCCGCGGACGCGCCGGTCGATCTCTTCCCGGATCGGGCGCACGGCCGCCAGGCCCTGGCCTGCCGGGTCCTCAAGGGGCCAATCGAGGTACCGCTTACCGGGGAACACCGGGCAGGTGTCACCGCAACCCATGGTGATCACCACGTCAGAGGCCTCGACATCCTCGGTGGCCAGCTTGGTCGGCACCTCGTCGGTGATGTCCAGCCCCCACTCCGCGAGCGCGGCCGCGGCGGCCGCGTTCACCTTCTCCGCGGGCTCCGAACCGGCGGACCGGACGGCGATGCGGCCGAGCGAGTAGTGCCGCAGCAACGCGGCCGCCAGCTGCGAACGGCCCGCGTTGTGCACGCAGACGAAAAGCACTTCAGGCGTGCGGGTCATACCCGTTCTCCTTGGTCGACTGACGGCGAAACGAGCCGGCGGCCAAGGCCTGGTGCCGCTGAATCGAAGGATGCCGATGCAATTGAAGATACTGGATCGAGTTTTGTCAATTCAGCGGGTATGGTGAGATCGGCGTCCACCACGAGCGAAGGAGGGCCCATGGCGAGCGCGAACAGTCGCACCCGGAAGCCCACCGCGGTGACCCTCCTGATGGCCGAACCCGCCGCCGTCGTCGATCCCGGCGACGCCGAAGCGGCGGCGAAGCTGTTCAAAGCGCTCTCGGATCCGGTGCGGATCCGTCTGGTGTCGCTCGTGCGGTACTCCCCCGGCGGCGAGGCGTGCTTCTGCGACCTGGCCGAAGAATTCGACATGCCCCAGCCCTCGCTCAGCCATCACCTTCGAGTGCTGGTCTCCGCCGGCGTCCTCGAACGAGAACGACGCGGCACCTGGAGCTGGTACCGCGTCGTCCCCGAACCGCTCGAAACCCTGGAATCCCTCCTTCGCCCGGGCGGCCCGCTCGCCGATCGGCAGGCACGACTCTCCGACGCGGAACGCGACGCGAGGTGCTGAGCACCATCTCGGCAAAGACGTAAGACGGACCGACGCCCGGTTCCACTTCGCGCCTCAGCGCTCCATGAGCGGACAGAATCTTGACCCCTGATGTGCGCGATGTCATAGTTGTCGAAGCGCTTCGATATACCTCTGCAGCCCGTCCGCGCAAAGTCGCCCGGAAGGAACTCCATTATGCGCTCGGACAAAAGGTATACGCGCGCGCTCCCACAGAATGCGCTTCGGTCTCCTGCACCGAAATATTGAGAGATAAGCCGGATATCGCGCGACCACACCTCTCATACCCCTCACCGAAAGTGAGTAGACGGCCTATGGGTTCAAAAGCACGGAAACTCAGGGTGATCGTCCTTTCCGCGGTCTTCGCGGCCGCCGGTTCCCTGCCCGGCCTGGCGAATCAGGCGTCGGCCGAGACAGCGGTACAGCTGAATGCCTCGCAGATCGTCGCCGACATGGGCGCGGGCTGGAACCTCGGCAACCAGCTCGAAGCCAGCTCCAACGGATATCCCAGTGAAACGGCATGGGGTCAGCCGACCGTGACGCAAGCTCTCATCGACAAGGTCAAGGCGGCCGGGTTCAAAACGATTCGCATCCCGGTCTCGTATTTGAACAACATCGGCCCAGGCCCGAACTACACGGTGAACTCCGGCTGGCTGAACCGGATCCAAGAGGTCGTTAACTACGCCTACAACCGCGGTCTTCATGTGCTGATCAACATGCATGGTGACGGCTACAAGACCGTCAACGGATCCTGGCTGATCTGCGATTCGTCCGCCCAGACGACCATCAAGGCCAAGTATCAGAAGGTCTGGCAGCAGGTCGCGACCAGGTTCCAGTCCTACGACCAGCGCCTGATCCTGGAGTCCATGAACGAGAATTTCGACGGTCAATTCGGCCGCCCGACTCAACCGTGCTACTCGAACATCAACGCCTATAACCAGATCTTCGTGGACACCGTGCGCAAAGCGGGCGGGAACAACACTTCGAGGTGGCTGCTCGTTCCCGGCTGGAACACGAACATCGATTACACCGCGGGGAACTACGGCTTCGTCCTCCCGACCGATCAGTACCGGTCCCCGTCCATTCCCGGCAACGAACAGCGGATCATGATCTCCGTTCACTACTACTCCCCTTGGGACTTCGCCGGGGAGGAGAACAGCACCATCACGCAGTGGGGGCGGGCGGCGACCAACCCGGCCAGGAAGTCCACCTGGGGGCAGGAGGACTACCTGGATTCCCAGCTGAAGCTGATGTACGACAAGTTCGTCACGAAGGGATACCCGGTAGTCGTCGGCGAATACGGCTCGATCGACAAGTCGTCGTTCGATTCGTCCAACAGCAGGTATCGCGCCGACTTCGCGCGCGCCATCGTGTCCACTTCCAAGAAGTACGGCGCAGCGACCGTCTACTGGGACAACGGCGCGAACGGCAGGTACGGCTTCGGACTGTTCAACCGAAGCTCCTGGACCGTGACCCAGCAGGGCATCATCGATGCCATCATGGCGGGCCTTCGGTAGCCGACAAAGTCCGTGGTCGGCCGCGTTCAGTCTTCTGTATGCCTCAACGTGTCGCGAAAGCCAGGCGAATTCACTCGGTCGTCGCAACACCCTCTGTGAGCTGGGAGTTTGTGATGTCGGGTGGATTGTTGTTGGCGCGGGCGGTGCGAGTGCGGTTT
>NZ_JBVKAE010000004.1:0-116471 GCF_055598845.1 Amycolatopsis sp. NPDC039088
CTCGGCTCGCCCTTGATCAACGGAAGATCAGGGACGTTGAGTGTCCCTGATCTTCCGTTGATCAAGCTCTACCTCGACTTTGCCGGGACCCTGACCTGACGGTAGGGAAGGAGGCCTTCACGGACCGGCCGGACCCACGGGCGCTCAGGCGTGTGCGGGATCCGCGACCCAGCTGGCGAGCAGGCTGAGTGCCCGCTCGCTGTCGGAACCGGGCTCGGCGGTGTAGATCACCAGAGCCTGGTCCGGATCGTCGGGCAACCGCAGCGTCTCGTAGCGCAACCGGAGTTCACCCACGATCGGGTTGATCATCGCCTTCCACGCGTGCGCCTTCTCTCGCACGGTGTGCTTCGCCCACAGTTTCCGGAATTCCTCGCTGCCGAGGGAGAGCTCGCCGACCAGCTGCGCGAGATAGGGGTCGTCCGGATATTTACCGCTCTCGGATCGCAGATTCGCCACGACCTCCTTGGCGACGGTCTCCCATTCCGGATGCATTTCCCGCGCGTTCTCGTCGAGGAAGAACATCTTCGGGATGTTGCGCTCGCCGGGAGCGCAGGCGGCAAAGTCGAACGACAGCGCCCCGCCGAGCGAATTCCAGGCCAGCACGTCCAGATAGCGGCCGAAGACGAACGCGGGTGAGTGGATGGCGTTCAGCATCGTCTGCAGTTCCGGCCGGACGCGCTGCGCCCGCGGCCGCGCGACGCGTTTGCGTTTGGGGGCGGCCAGGTTGCGGAGGTAGGTCTCCTCGTCGCGGTGCAGCCGCAGCGCCCGGCTCAGCGATTCGAGGACCGAATCGGAGACGTTGCGCGCCCGGCCCTGTTCGAGCCGCGTGTAGTAGTCGACGCTGATCCCGGCCAGCTGCGCCAGCTCCTCGCGCCGCAGCCCGGCGACGCGCCGCTGGTTGAACCCTGTCGGCAAACCCAGGTCCGCCGGGTCCAGCGCGGCTCGGCGCGCCTTGAGGAAATCGCCCAGTTCGGCCGTGTCGGTCATGTCCACGAGTATCCCCGACGCGGTCGGGTATGTGCCTGGTCCTGCCAGTCCCAGGGACGGCTCAGCCCTGCGGCGGCACGACCAGATCCGCGCAGGACGTCTCGTCGGGAAGGAGCGGCCGGAAGACGACGAGCCAGGTCGTCTCCGCCGTCCTCCACCTGGTCCCGTGGGCGGCGGACCTCGCCAGGTTCTCGGCCTGGCGCGCGGCTTCTCCTTCGAGGACGACGCAGAGGCCGCCGTCGACATGCTGGATGTCGGCGAAGGGCGCGAAGGGCCATGGCCGCACATCGGGGTTTTCGGGATGCTGGTCGGCCGCCCAGCCGATGGCGGCCATCCGGCTCGGCCGGTAAGTCGCGGGGACGCCCTCGGCCTCCTTCGCGACCTCGGTCAGCTCGTCCTGGAAATCGGCGAGTTCCCCCAGTCTGCCGCCGGAACCGCTTCGTGGCGTGGAAGCGCGGACCTGGTGTCCGCCGTAGAGCGTGAAAACGAGCAGATATCCGTCGATCGCGTCGTCGTTCGGGACGTATTCGTCGCGGTCGAGGTCGGCACCGTAAGCCGCGTTGTAGACACTTCGCACCGCTCGATCGCCCAGACGCTTCTCACGGACTGTCTGGAGAGCTCCTTCGGGTTCGCCGGGAACGAGCAGCCGCCCACCGCCGTAGAGGCTGAATTCGGGGAGCAGCGCGGGTTTCGGACTCGGCATGCCGACATAGGTCTTGGCGCGCAGGACCAACGTTCCCGGGTCCGACGGTGGTGGCGGCGCGCCGCCGCAAGCGGCCACCAGTGCGAACAACGACACGAAAACGATCCCCAGGCGCATACCGCGGAGACGGAAACCGGACCCGGTCCGGTTGCGTCGATTTATGGTCCTTTCACTCGGACACGATCTGGCCCTGTCCTTCGGTCCAAAGAGGGGACATCGTGAGGGCATGGACAGCGAGCGAAGAAGTGTGACGATCGGCGTACTGGGGGTGCTGGTCGTCGGCGCGTCCGTGCCGGTGACGGGAATGCTCGACGGCTACCCGGTGATCACCGGGCAGGCGCTGCGCTACGCGCTGGCGGGAGTCATCCTGCTGGCGTGGGCGCGGCTGAGCGGGCGCCCGTTGCCGTTGCCCGGCGCGCGTGACGTGCCCGCGCTGCTCGCCCTCGCGGCGACCGGGATGATCGGGTTCCAGGCTTGCCTGCTGTTCGCGCAGCGCTACGCCGAACCCGGCCTGGTCGCGGCGTTCCTCGGCGGCACACCGCTCGTGCTCGCGCTCGCCGGTCCGCTGGCCAAAGGGAAACGGCCGTCCTGGGCGCCGGTGACCGGGGCGGTGCTCGCCGGGCTCGGGATCGCCGTCCTGTCCGGCGGTGGCGCGGCGCGCTGGCAAGGATTGGTGCTCGCGGCGCTGGCGATGGTGTGTGAAGCGCTGTTCACGCTGCTCGCCGTCGGCGTGCTCGAGAGGCTCGGGCCGTTGGCGACCGCGACCTGGGGTTGTTTCGCCGCGGGTATCGGCGGTGCTGTCGTCGGCACGATCGCCGACCCGTCCGGCGCCTGGGTGTGGCCGGACGGGCGTGAACTGATCGCGCTCGGCTACCTGACGGTCGTCGTCACCGCGATCGCGTTTCTTCTTTGGTACTCGGCGGTTTCCGCGCTGGGAGCGGACCGGGCCGGGGTGCTGGTCGGGCTGATGCCGGTCTCCGGGCTCGCCGTCTCGCTCCTGCTCGGTATGCAGGATTTCCGTTTCTCCCAGGTGTTCGGGGTCGCGCTGGTGTCCTCAGGCGTCGTGATCGGCCTGCGCCGTCGCAAGCTCGACGAGCCTGGCGCATTTGACGTCGAAGTGCTTCACGAGGTCGCCGCCGATGATCGCGACCATGACCGAGCGCAGCGGCCCGTCGAAGGTGACCTTCTGGACGAACTCCGTCCCACCGTCGACCGCGGTCAGGCTCAGTTCGAGCGCCATGGTGCCCAAGGGGATCGGCTGGCAGAAGGCGATCTCGCGGTGCTGGGCCAGAGAGGTGATCGTGAACGGGTCAGCGAACCGTGAGTGCAAGCGGCCGCGGAATCCGTTCGGTACGAGGAATCCGGTCGTTCCCACCTCGGTTGGCCCGTGGAGTTCGATGCTGACGAGGTCGGGATCCCAAGCTGGCCACCGGGTGAAGTCGGCCAACGGCGCCCAAAGTGAGGCCGGTGAGCAGGGCAGGATTTCGCGGGAGGTTCTGGTCCAGGTCATCCCCGGACGATATATGGAACCGGCAGTCTCGTAAACTGGGGTGCATGGTTCGGGGCAGGCCGAGAGAAGAAGGAATCGACGACGCGGTCCGCGACGCGGTGCGGGCGTTGCTGGCCGAAACCGGTTACCAGCGCTGCACGATCGACGCGGTCGCGGCGCGGGCCGGGGTCGGCAAGGCCGCCGTGTACCGGCGGTGGCGCTCGAAGGCGGAACTCGTGTTCACCGCGGTGATCCATTCGGCGGACTTGGCGCCGCCGGAGGACACCGGTTCGCTGCGGGGTGACGTGGCGGCGGTCCTCGAGGTGATCCAGTCCTCTTTGGACGGTCCGGAACTGCGGCGGGCGCTGCCGTCGCTGCTCGCCGACGTCCGGGCGGATCCCGTGCTGGAAGCACGGTTCGGCGAGGTCTTCCTCGGGCGCGAACGCGGATATCTGGTCTTGATGCTGGATCGGGCCGTCGAGAGAGGCGAACTCCCTCGACGGCCCGATCCGGCGCTCGTGCACGCGATGCTGCTCGGCCCGGTACTGACATGGCTGCACCTTTTCACCGAGCCGCCGCCTCCCGGCGGGTTGGCGGCCTCGCTCGCCTCACCGCTTCATGCGGCTGTGGTCGCCCTCGGCGCTTAACGGCCGCCGCGCGCCATGCGGAGCACGTCGAGTGCTTCGTCCAGTTGGGCTTCGGTGAGCTTGCCGTCGGCGACGTGACCGCGTTCGATCACGACCTCGCGGATCGTCTTCAGTTCCTTGAGGGCCTGCTTCGCGATCGCGGCCGCCTCTTCGTAGCCGATGTATTTGTTGAGCGGCGTCACGATCGACGGCGAACCCTCGGCGTACTCCCGCGCGCGGTCGGCGTTCACCGTCACCCCCGCGAACACCTTGTCCGCCAGCAGTCGCGAAACCGCGGCGAGCAGCCGCGCCGATTCGAGCACGTTGCGCGCGATCACCGGCAGGTTCACGTTGAGCTGGAAGTTGCCCGCCGCGCCGGCGAAGGCGACCGCCGCGTCGTTCCCGATCACCTGGGCGACCACCTGCAGTGTCGCCTCCGGGATCACCGGGTTCACCTTGCCCGGCATGATCGAGGAGCCCGGCTGCAGATCGGGCAGCGCGAGTTCGGCGAGTCCGGTGCGCGGGCCGGAACCCAGCCAGCGCAGGTCGTTCGCGATCTTGTTCAGGGACACCGCGACCGTGCGCAGATGACCGGACGTCTCGACGACGCTGTCCTGCGTCGCCTGCGCCTCGAAGTGGTCGCGCGCCTCGGTCAGCGGGAGGCCGGTGACCGAAGCCAGTTCCTGCGAAACCGCGGCGCCGAAACCTTCCGGCGCGTTCAGCCCGGAACCGACCGCGGTGCCGCCGATCGGCAGTTCACCGAGCCGCGGCAGACCGGAACGCAGCCGCTCGACACCGAACCGGACCTGCGACGCCCACGCGCCGGCTTCCTGCCCGAGGGTGATCGGCACGGCGTCCATCAGGTGCGTACGGCCGGACTTCACGATGTCCGCCCACTCGGCCGCTCGCGTCTCGATCGCGGCGGCCAGGTACTCCAGCGCCGGGATGACGTCGGACAGCACGGCTTCCGTCGCGGCGACGTGGATCGTCGTCGGGAAGGTGTCGTTCGAGGACTGCGACGCGTTGACGTGGTCGTTCGGGTGCACGTCGCGGCCGAGCGCCCGCGACGCGAGCGTCGCGATGACCTCGTTGGCGTTCATGTTCGACGAGGTCCCGGAACCGGTCTGGAACACGTCGATCGGGAAATGCGCGTCGTGCTCGCCCTCGGCGACCTCGTCGGCGGCCTTCGCGATGGCCTCGGCGACGTCGGCGTCCAGCACGCCGAGTTTCGCGTTGACCCGCGCGGCCGCGGCCTTCAGCAGGCCGAGCGCGCGGATCTGCGCCCGCTCCAGGCCACGGCCGGAGATCGGGAAGTTCTCGACGGCGCGCTGCGTCTGCGCGCGGTAGAGGGCGTCGACGGGGACGCGCACCTCGCCCATGGTGTCGTGTTCGATCCGGTATTCCTGTTCAGCCATGCCTCAAGTTTCGCGCAGTCACACCTGGCGCGCTCCGTGTCTTTCGGCACGCGAGGGCTAGGATCGATTGTGTTCTCGATCACGCCGCCCACCACCGGCCGGGGAGAGTGCCGAATGAGCGAGTCCGCTGGGGAAACGTCGTACGACCTTGTCATCATCGGGGCAGGTCCGACGGGTTTGTTCGCCGCCTACTACGCGGGATTCCGCGGCCTTTCGATGGCCGTCGTGGATTCACTGCCGGAGGCGGGCGGGCAGGTCACCGCGATGTACCCCGAAAAGATGATCTACGACGTCGGCGGCTTCGCGGAGATCCGGGGCCGGGATCTGGTGCAGGGCCTGCTCGATCAGGTCGCTCCGTGGAAGCCCACGTATCTGCTCGGACGCAAGGCGGAGAAACTCGAAAGTGTCGAAGGCGGCATCACCATCACGCTCGACGGCGGACAGGTCCTGCGCGCCGGGGCGGTGCTGATCACCGCCGGGATCGGGGAGTTCACCCCGCGTCCGCTGCCCGCCGGGGACGGCTGGCTCGGCCGCGGCATGGTGCATTTCGTGCCCTCGCTGCAGGCGCACGCAGGCCAGCATGTGGTCGTCGTCGGCGGCGGGGACTCGGCTTTCGACTGGGTGCTCGCCCTGCACCCGGTCGCCGCGAGCGTCACCCTCGTGCACCGGCGCGCGAAGTTCCGTGCGGCCGAATCGATCGTGCGGCAGGTGCGGGAACTCGGCGTGCGGATCATCACCGACGCCGAAGTCACCCGGTTCCTCGACCGCGACGGCGCGCTGGCGGAGGTGCAGGTCCAGGTCAAAGACGCCGAACCCGAGGTGCTGCCCGCCGATTCGGTGGTCGCCGCGCTCGGTTTCACCGCGGATCTGGGGCCGATCGAAAGCTGGGGACTGCGGATCGACCATCGCGCGATCGCCGTCGACTCGACCATGGCGACCCCGCGGGAGCGGGTCTACGCGGCGGGCGACGTCGCGGCGTATCCGGGGAAGGTCAAGCTGATCGCGACCGGCTTCGGCGAGGCGGCGACGGCGGTCAACAACATCGCGGTGATGCTGGACCCGGACGCGCATCTGTTCCCCGGTCACTCCAGTAACGCGGAGTAGCGCGTTAAGCAGGCGGGGCGGGCGGAGCCGGAGGCGTGATCTTCTCCGCGATCCACTGCGCGTAAGCCACCACCGAGGTCGCGATCGACGGCGAAGTCGCGCAGACCGGGTCGGCGTTCCCCGGACGGCTGATCGCGCCCAGCAGAACCCACTTCTCGTCGACCTTGGCGATCTCCGGTCCACCGGAATCGCCGTAGCACGAACCCGATTTCCCGCCGGGATTGTCGGTGCACAACTCGACGGCACCGTCGAATTTCGCGGTGCAGCGCACGCCTTCGACGATCTTCGTGTCCAGTTGCTGCAGCTTCGCCGTGCCCTTGCCGCAGCCCGAAGTCGGGCAGGTCTGGCCCCAGCCGAGCAGCCGCGTCGGCGTCTCCGGCGCCACGGCCGTCCCGATCGCGATCGGGACCGACTTCACCGGGGCGGCCAGCCGCACCAGCGCGAGGTCGCCGCCCGCGTGTTCGGGCGCCGGGTTGAACGCGGGGTTCACGATGATCTCGGCGGGTTTCGCGCTTTCGCCGCCCGTGGTGTTGTCGTTGCTTCCGATCCGCGCGCTCAGATTCGCCGGGTTCTTGCCCTCGACGCAGTGCCCCGCCGTCACCAGCCAGTCCGCCGTGATCAGCGCACCGGCGCAGAAAGCCTTACCGGAGGCCGAATGCAGGGACACGATGAACGAATACGGCTCGTCGGCCTCTCTGCCGCCGACGAGGTCGCCCGCACCCGTGGCCTGCCCGACCGGCGTCAAGACCATCGCCGTCAGCAGGACCACGAGCACGCGCTTCAGCACGGATTCTCCTTAGGGGAGCGGGGGAACGACGTCGTCGTCCAGCGAATCGTCGAGGTGGCCGTCGAAGTTGACCGACGAATACGAGCGAAGCTTGGTCAGCCGGTGGTAGCCGTCGATCATCCGGACCGTGCCGGACTTCGACCGCATCACGATCGACTGGGTCGTCGCGCCGCCCGCGCGGTAGTGCACGCCGCGCAGCAGGTCGCCGTCGGTGACGCCGGTGGCGCAGAAGAACACGTTGTCGCCGCGGACGAGGTCGTCGTTGCCGAGTACGCGGTCGAGGTCGTGGCCCGCGGCCAGTGCCTTCTCACGTTCGGCGTCGTCCTTCGGCCACAGACGGCCCTGCAGTTCGCCGCCGAGGCACTTCATCGCGCAGGCCGCGATGATGCCTTCGGGGGTGCCGCCGATGCCGAGCAGCATGTCGACGCCGGTGGTCGGCCGGGCCGCGGCGATCGCGCCGGCGACGTCGCCGTCGGAGATGAAGCGGATCCGGGCACCCGCGTCGCGGACCTCCTTGATCAGCCGGTCGTGACGCGGCCGGTCGAGGATGCACACGGTGACGTCGGAAACGCTGGAGTTCTTGGCCTTCGCGACCCGGCGGATGTTCTCCGCGACCGGGGCGGCCAGGTCGACCTTGCCCGCGGCGTCCGGGCCGACGGCGAGCTTCTCCATGTAGAAGACCGCGGACGGGTCGAACATCGCGCCGCGTTCGGCGACCGCGAGCACGGCCAGCGCGTTCGGCATGCCCTTGGCCATCAGGGTCGTCCCGTCGACCGGGTCGACCGCGACGTCGCAGTCCGGCCCGTCGCCGTTGCCGACCTCTTCCCCGTTGAACAGCATCGGCGCTTCGTCCTTCTCGCCCTCGCCGATGACGACCACACCACGCATCGAAACGGTCGAGACGAGCTGGCGCATCGCGTCCACGGCGGCGCCGTCCCCGCCGATCTTGTCCCCGCGCCCCACCCAGCGGCCCGCGGCCATCGCGGCGGCTTCGGTCACGCGGACCAGCTCCATCGCGAGGTTGCGGTCAGGCGCTTCAGGGCGTCGAGAAGAGCCGGCGGACGAGGTGGGGGTGGGCATGAGGCCTCCCGGGTCAGGGAACTCGGCGGGGTCCCAGTCTCTCAGATACCCGCCGTGCATCGGCGACTCGGAGAGCATGGTGAACGTCACTGACCGTCGCCGGTCTCCTCCTCCACGGACGACAGCGCGGCCTCGATCCGCTCGCGCGCGCCCTCGAGGTGGTGTTCGCAGACCTTCGCCAGCTGCTCGCCCTTCTCCCACAGGGCGAGCGACTGCTCCAGGGACAGCCCGCCCGCTTCGAGCTCGCGGACGACCTCGACCAGCCTGTCGCGGGCCTGCTCGTAGCCGAGTTCGGCGGTCTCGCCACCGGGTTTGCTCACGCTGTGCTTCCTTCTACCGGACGTCGGTGCTTGCCGATACCCGCGCACACTACCGCGCCGGCCATGGCGTTGTCGTAACCCACGAAGGCGAGAGCGAACTCCTGGCCGTCACCCTCCGCGATCGCCGCCACGAGGTTCTCCTGGGCTCGCGCCACCCGTTTGCGGTGCCCTGCCCCGTCCGCGAACCACCATCGGGTACCGACGTGCTCGGCCGTGGCTTCCGACAGCCTGCGCAGCTGGGCGTCGAGATCCCGCTTGGTCGAGAGCTCACAGCCCGCCAGCAAGACCGTCCAGCATTCGGCGGCCGCGCGGTCGGTCAGGATCGCGTGACGCAGCACCTCGGGGGCGTCGGCACGCTTCGCGGCGTCGACGGTCAAAGGCAGGAAACTCGCCGTCAACGCTCCTCCTCCGGTCCATCCGAGACGACGGCGCCGATCGCGCCATCGACCACCCGGACGCGCAGTTTCGCGCCGTCCGCGACTTCGGAGACGGACCGGAGTACCTGGAGGTTGCCTTCGGCGTCGGTGTACTGAACCACCGCGTAGCCGCGTTCGAGGGTCGCCGCCGGGCCGAGCGCGGTCAGCCGCGCGCGGGCACTGGCGATCTCCGCCTGGTCCTTGGCGAGCAGGGTGAGCATCGCGCGGCGTCCGCGTTCGCGGTGGATTTCGATGTCGTCGGACCGCCGCTGGATCGGGCCGAGCGGATCGGCGAGCACGGGACGGCTGCGCATCTGGGTCAGCAGCCTGACCTGGGTGTCCACCCAGCCGTGCAGGGCGCGGCGGCCGCGGTCGCGCATCTGGTGGACCCGCTGGGTCTCCTCGCGGACGTCGGGCACGATCCGCTTGCTGGCGTCGGTCGGCGTCGAGCAGCGGAGGTCGGCGACGTGGTCGAGCAGCGGGGTGTCCGGCTCGTGCCCGATGGCGCTGACCACCGGGGTCCCGGCCGCGGAGACCGCGCGGCACAGCGCCTCGTCGGAGAACGGCAGGAGGTCTTCCACGCTGCCGCCACCGCGCGCGATCACGATGACGTCGATGTCCGGATCACGGTCCAGTTTGGACAATGCCTGGAGGATCTGCGGAACGGCGAGCGACCCCTGCACGGCGGTGTTGATCACCTTGAACGCGACATGCGGCCAGCGGGCCTGCGCGTTCACCAGCACGTCGCGTTCGGCGGCCGACGCGCGTCCGGTGATCAGCCCGATTCCCTTGGGCAGGAACGGGATCTTGCGTTTGCGTTCCGGCGCGAACAGGCCCTCGGCGGCCAGCAGCCGCCGCAGCCGTTCGATCCGCGCGAGCAGTTCACCGATGCCGACCGCGCGGATCTCGTTGGCGCGCAGGCTCAGCGAACCGCGGTTCATGAAGAACGTCGGCTTCGCGTGCACCACGACGCTCGCGCCCTCGCGCAGCGGCGGTTCGATCGTGCGCAGCAGACCCATCGGGCAGGTCACCGACATCGAGACGTCCGCGGACGGGTCGCGCAGCGTCAGGAAGGCGGTGTTGGTGCCTTGCCGGGCCGAGATCTGCGTGACCTGGCCTTCCACCCAGACCGCGCCGAGCCGGTTGATCCACTCGCCGACCTTGCGGGCGACCGTGCGGACCGGCCACGGGTTCTCCGCGGTGGTGGACGGACCCGCCGCCGCCGTGGTGGGTTCGGCGCTCACTGGCCTTCCGCGCCGTCGCCGTCGGCCTTCTTCACGTTTCCGATGCGGCGCGCGAGCATGCCGACGAACGACGGCCTGTCGGCGTTCGCGCGTTCGTAGGTCAGCAGCTCCTCCAGCTGCGCCAGGTCGAACCGCCGCAGCCGGGCCCGCAGCTGCGGCAGGGTGAGCGTGTCGTAGTCGGTCAGCCCGGCAGGGCCGGAGGTCACGGGCGCCTTCGCGCTGTCGAACTCGCCGTCGGCGTGGTCCTCGGCGAGCGCGCGCTCCTCCTCGGCCCACGGGTCTTCGGTGAGCTGTTCGAGATCGCGGAGGTGCCCGTTCGTCTCGGCACGCGGCTCGGGGACCTCGGCCTCCTCACGCAGCGGGATCACGCACGAGTCGCGTTCGTAGCGACGCTCGTTCACCTCGGGCGGGAGGTCTTCGTCGAAGGTGGCCCAGCTGGGGGTGTCTTCGACCGGGTGAAGGCCCGAGAGCGCGTCGTCACCCTTGATCGCGAGTTCGGTGACGTGCTGCTGCACGCGCATGGAGAACTGGAGCACCTGGCTGACCACCGTGACGGGGAGCCCGGTGAGCTGCTTGGGAAGTTCGCGAACCCGCTCGGCGGTGGTGACGGCGAGGCCCGCGGCGACCCGGAGGGGGAGCGGGAGAGGCTTCATACGTCTAGCCTGCCGTATCTGGTCCATCCTGCCCAACCGAACGAGTGGGTCGGCTCACCGGACGTGACGCCACGCACATACTTTCGAGGGGTTCGCAGGTCACCTGAACGTGAGTGCGAGGTGCCCCGGAGGCAGCCCGTACCCTGGGGGCATGAGTTCTGCGAGTCCCGGAATCACGCCCGCCGGCAGTCCGACGATCACCGAGTCCGGTGTGCCGGCAGGTGGCAAACGTGTCCTGCTCGCGAAGCCTCGCGGCTACTGCGCCGGTGTCGACCGCGCGGTCATCGCGGTCGAAAAGGCACTCGAGCTCTACGGGGCGCCGGTGTACGTGCGCAAGGAGATCGTGCACAACCGGCACGTCGTGGAGACCCTGCGCGAACGCGGGGTGATCTTCGTCGACGAGACCTCCGAGGTGCCGGAAGGCGAGCTGGTGGTGTTCTCCGCGCACGGCGTCTCGCCCGCGGTGCACGCCGAGGCGGCCGAGCGCAATCTGCGGACCATCGACGCGACCTGTCCTCTCGTGACGAAGGTCCACAAGGAGGTCAACCGGTTCGCGAAGGACGACTACGACATCCTGCTGATCGGTCACGAAGGCCACGAAGAGGTCGAGGGCACTGCCGGCGAAGCTCCCGACAAGGTGCAGCTGGTCGACACCGCCGAGGACGTCGACAAGGTCGAGATCCGCGATCCCTCGAAGGTCATCTGGCTTTCACAGACCACCCTTTCGGTTGACGAGACCATGGAGCGCGTCGACCAGTTGCGGGACAGGTTCCCGGGCTTGGCCGACCCGCCCAGCGACGACATCTGCTACGCCACCACGAACCGCCAGGTCGCGGTCAAGGCGATGGCCGCCGAGTGCGACCTGGTGCTGGTGGTCGGCTCGACGAACTCGTCCAACTCGAAGCGGCTGGTCGAGGTCGCACTGAAGGCTGGGGCGCGCGCGTCGCACCTGGTCGACTTCGCGCACGAGGTCGACGAAGCGTGGCTCGAAGGTGTCGAGACCGTCGGCGTCACCAGCGGCGCTTCGGTGCCGGAGGTGCTGGTCATGGACCTGCTGGCATGGCTGGCCGAGCGCGGCTGGGACAACGTCGACGAGGTCACCACGGCGAACGAGAAGATCGCGTTCGCGCTGCCGCACGAGCTGCGTAAGGCCGCGAAAGCCTGACGCCTGCTACGCGAAAAAGGGCCGCCCGAGGAGTTCTCGGACGGCCCTTTTTCCTGGTCAGAGGCTCAGGCGAGAGCAAAGGTCCCTTGCTTCACCGCTCGTCGTCCCACGGGCGGCGAGGCGGCTGGCCACCGCGGCGCGGATCGTCCGCACGCGGCGGACGGCGGCGCGGGGCACCGGGAGTGCCGTCGGTACGCGGGTCGCGGCGACGGGGTTCGCCGCCTTCGGGAGGCCGTGGCCGCCTGGGCTGACGTCCCGGGGGCGGGGGTTTACGGGCGCCGGGCTCGGCGTCGCGGCGAGGACGGCGTTCGTCGTCGACAGGACGGCGGCGCGGCGGCGCGTCGTCCCGCGGCGCACCACGGCGCGACGGCGGGGGCGGGGTCTGGCCGGTACGGGAGGCCGGACGGCCACGGCCCGCGGCGGCGGGCTTGGCCGGGGGTTTGCCCTCGTCACGACGTTCCGGCTTCGCGGTGGACTTCAGCTTCACGGGGGCGTCGGGATCGCGTTCGCGGTAGATCCGGAAGACGCCGATCGCCAGGGTGACGCCGGTGGTGATGGCCATCGTCGGGAAGCCGTTGATCAGCGGGCCGCCGACGTCGACGGCTCTGGACAGCAGGTCGGTGCCCTTGCTGCCGTCCGAGGTCAGGAGGATGACCCCCGGGACGGTCACGGCGAGGACCAGGGGCGGCTGCACCATCGGGCCGAACAGCCCGCGGCGCTGCACGGCCACCACGGCGGCCACCGCGCCGAGCGCGTAGCACGCCTTGAACAGTAGGCCCAGGTCCTTCTGCATCATCATGTCGACGAAGGCGCCAAGAATGGCGAGCCCGAAGCCCACCAGGACGGCCGCCCACCAGGGCAGCCCACGCCTGGCGCCGACGAGCGGACGCTCGTCCCAGGCAACGGGAACGTCGTCGGCATCAGGATCGCTCTGGCGATCGCGAATCGCGGTCACAGGCCCCACCGTATATCCAAGCTGCGGACATACCGCCAACAGGCGGTATGTCTATCGCCTGGTAGTGGTCATTCCGGACCACCCGGACGGACTGCCCGGGCTCTTCCTGGAGGTAGTACGCGTGAGGGTGCGACAAGGTTGTCACGTGAGCCGAAACGGAGCCTCCGGTTCCGGAAACCGCAGGTAGTGAAGGTCGCTCACGAGGTGGGGAGTTCGTCCGCCTTCCTGATGAGGGGCACCTGCGCCGGGCTGCCCGCCGCGTCCGTCAGCGGGGAGACCGTGCTCCGGAAACTCTCGAGCGCCTCCAGCTCCCGCCGCCGTGCCGAGATGAAGCGCTGCAGATGGGTGCTCGACAGGTTCAGCGCGTCGACCGCGTTGCCCGCGGCCCGGTGCGCGGCCGCGGCGCCGGCGCGGACCTGCTCGACGTCCTCGACCAGCGCCCGCTCGGTCGCGGCGAACAGCGCGGCGGACGCCAGAACGGCGAACCCGGTCGGCCCGCAGAGGAAGACCCGCCTGTCCAGCATCCAGCGCAGCAGCTCCGGATCGGTGTCCAGCGCGGCGACCACGGCGGCGTCGGAGGGGACGAACATGATCGTCCCGTAGATCGCGTCGGCCCAGCGCTGGTAGCCCTTACCCGCCAGTTCGGCCGCCCGTGACCGCAGTTGCCGGACGTGGACGCGCAACGCGTCCAGCCGTTCTTCGGGGTCGTCGGTCTCGACCGCTTCGGCCCAGCAGGCCATGCTCGCCTTCGCGTCGACCGGCACCGTCCGGCCGCCGCCCACCCGCAGCACCATGTCCGGTTTCGCCGCGCCGCCGCCCGCCAGGTCCGTTTGCAGCGTGAAGTGCAGTTCCTCACGGAGCCCGAGCGCGCGGGCGGTCTCCAGCAGCACCTGTTCGCCCAGCTCACCACGGCCGCTGATCGAGGCGAACGCCACTTCGTACCGGCGCAACGCGAGCTGCTGCTGATCCAGCTTCGACCGTTCGGCGGCGACCAGTTTCGCCGCCGCGTCCGCCCGCCGCATGCCGTCGTTGTACAGCCGCCACAGCAGCGCGACGGCCACGAGCAGCAGCAACGCGAGCACGACGGCCGCGGTGGTGATCACCGTCCCCACCGGTACCTCCCCTCCGACACGAGTCGGAGGACATCATGGCGGAACCCACCGACAAAACCGGAGCGGCACGGTCGCGCTCCGTATCTGACCTGCGCCGTCCCCGGCGTGTCGGAAAGCGCACCGCCGCCAAGGGCGCGCCTCCGCTCTCCGGCCGGTGCGCGGCCCTACCTTGGGCTGCGTGAAGCTCCTGCACACGTCCGACTGGCATATCGGCCGTACCTTCCACGGCGCCGATCTGCTCGCCGAACAGGAAGCCGTGCTCGGCCACCTCGCCGATCTCGTGATCGCCGAGTCGGTCGACGTCGTGCTCGTGTCCGGGGACATCTACGACCGC
The DNA here is from genome assembly GCF_055598845.1 of Amycolatopsis sp. NPDC039088. Lineage (NCBI taxonomy): Bacteria > Bacillati > Actinomycetota > Actinomycetes > Pseudonocardiales > Pseudonocardiaceae > Amycolatopsis > Amycolatopsis sp. NPDC039088. The sequence goes on from NZ_JBVKAE010000004.1 coordinate 14,391, forward strand.
GCGGTGCCCTCGGCGGAGGCTGTCCGCGTGGCCACCACCGCGCTGGGCAGGCTCCGTCAGGCCGGGGTCAAGCTGGTGATGACGCCGGGCAACCACGACTCCGCGCCGCGGCTGGGCGCCTTCGCCGAATTCGCCGCGGCGGGCGGGCTGTACCTGCGCGCCACGATCGACGGCCTCGCCGAGCCGGTGCTGCTGCCCGACGAACACGGCGAAGTCGCCCTCTACGGCATTCCGTACCTCGAACCGGAGCCCGCGCGCCACGCTCTCGGCGTGCCGGAGGCCCGTGGCCACACCGGCGTCCTCACCGAGGCGATGCGGCGGATCCGGGCGGATCTCGCCGCGCGGCCGTCCGGCACGCGGTCCGTGGTGCTCGCGCACGCCTTCGTCACCGGCGGCGAGCCGACCGAATCCGAGCGGACCATCGCGGTCGGCGGCGTCGAGCAGGTGCCGGGTTCGGTGTTCGACGGCGTCGATTACGTCGCGCTCGGCCATCTGCACGGGCCGCAGACCCTCGCCGAGCACCTGCGTTACTCGGGCAGTCCGCTGGCGTACTCGTTTTCCGAGACACGCCAACGGAAATCGGTATGGCTCGTCGACCTCGACGCGGAAGGCCTCGCCGAGGTCCGGCGCCATGAACTGCCGGTTCCACGGCAGCTCGCGATGCTCCGGGGGGAGCTGGCGGACCTCCTGTCGGATCCCGGACACGACGGCCTCACCGAGCATTTCCTCTCCTTCACGGTCACCGACCGGGTCCGCCCGATCGACGCCATGCGCAAACTGCGTGAGAGGTTTCCCTACGCCGTGCACATGGACTGGCAGCCGGAAGGCGGGCACGACGGCGCGGTGCTGAAGTACGCCGAAGCCGTCCGAGGACGATCCGACGTCGAGATCACCCGTAGCTTCCTCGAAGACTGCCGCGGCTCGGCGCCGTCGGAGAGCGAGGAGCGCCTCGTGCTGGCCGCTCTCGGCGCCGCGGGCAGGGAGCGCGAAGTATGAGGTTGCACCGGTTGGAGGTCGCCGCTTTCGGCCCGTACGCGGGCCGTGAGGTGGTGGACTTCGACGCGCTCGGCGCCGACGGCCTGTTCCTGCTGCACGGTGACACCGGCGCGGGGAAGACGACCCTGCTCGACGCCATCGCGTTCGCGTTGTTCGGCACGGTCCCCGGCGCTCGCGGCGAGGTCAAGCGGCTGCGCTGCGATCTCGCCGAGCCCGACCAGGTCACCGAGGTCGTCCTCGAACTGACCGTGCAGGGCCAGCGGATGCGGATCGCGCGCAACCCCGAGTACCAGCGGCCGAAGCGGCGCGGCGAGGGGATGACCGTCCAGCAGGCGAAGGCGGTGCTGAACTGGGTCGGGACGGTGCCTGCCGGCCACGTCGCCGAGGGCATCACCCGTATCGACGAGGTCGCGCGCACGGTCGAGCGGCTGATCGGCATGACGCACGAGCAGTTCTTCCAGGTGGTGTTGCTCCCGCAGGGCGAATTCGCGCGGTTCCTGCGCGCGAACACGGCCGAACGGGAGGAGTTGCTGGAGCGGCTGTTCGGCACCGAGCGGTTCTCGGACGTCGAAGACTGGTTCGCGAACCTGCGCGCCGAACGCGGCCGGGATCTGCAGGAGCGGCAGCAGTCGTTGCGGGAGTGGATCGCGCGGTTCGCACAGGTCGCCCAGCAGGAAGCGCCCGAAGAGGGACAGGCCGAGTGGATCGACGCCGTCCTCGCCGAGTCGGCGCAACGCGTCGCCGAGACGCGGGAACGGGAAGCCAAGGCGAGGACGGCGGCCAAGACCGCCGAAGCGATCTGGCAGGAGAACCGGTCCACCGCCGAACGCATCCGCCGGGTGCGGACCGCGTACACGCGCCTCGCGGCGATCACCGAGCAGGCGGGTCAGCGCGCGGAGTGGGCGGAAGAGGTCGAGGCGGCCCATCGTGCGGCCGGGGTGGTCGCGGAGGCCGATCTCCTCGAGCGCAGGCTGGAGCAGCTCGCGGAGGCCGAGGCCACGGAAGCCCTCCGGGCCCGTGAAGTCCCTGACGCCGCGGACAGTTCCGCCGTCGAACTTCGCGAACGTGCCGGCGGGTTGCGCGAGGAAGCCGGGGCGCTCGCCGAGCTCGTGGCGGAAAGCGAGCAGCAGCAACAGGATCTGGTTCGCCGGGAGCAGCTGAACGCGGCCGCGGAAAAGGCGAAGAAACAGGCCGAGGACTTCGCCGCCGAGCTCGATTCCGCGCCGGAGAAGGTGACGGCACTGCGCGCGGAGGTGGCAGCGGCCGCCGAAGCCGAAGCGAAACTCGACGGTGCGCGCACCCGTGTCGACGAGCTGACCGCGCTGGTCCGCGACGCCGACGAGCTGCCGAACGCACGGCAAGCCGTCGAGCGAGCGCGTACGACGGTCAGCGAAGCCGTGGACGTCCATCAGCGGGCCCGTCAGCACCGCCTGGATCTTCGCGAGCGCCGTCTCGACGGGATGGCGGCCGAGCTCGCCGCCGGGCTGCACGCGGGCGAGAACTGCCCGGTCTGTGGCGCGACCGAGCATCCGGCGCCCGCCAAGCACACCGGCGGACTGGTCGATCCCGAAGACGAACGTCGCGCCGAACTCGCGGAGCAGCAGGCCGACGGTCGGCGCGAGAAGGCGAAAGCCGCGTTGCTGGAAGCCGAAAACCGGCTGACGGTCCTGGTCGAACGGCTGGGTGAGCACACCGCGGAAACATTGCGGCCCGTCCTCGGCGAGGCACGGGAACTGGTCGCGTCGCTGACCGGAAAGGCGCGTCGCAAGCCGGAACTGGAGACACGGCTCCTCGAATTGGAAAAGAAGATCGAGCGGCTGACCGACCAGCGCGGGGTGGCCGAGCGGCGGGTGGTCGAGGTCTCGACCGAGGTCCGAGGTCTCACGGAACGGCTGGCCGAACGGGAACGACGGCTGGAAAACGCGCGCGGCGAGTTCGCCGACGTCGCCACGCGACGGCGACACTTGCTCGGCTTCGCGAGCCGGCTCGACGCGCTCGCCGAAGCGCGGATCGGCGTCGCCGGTGCCCGGGAGCGCCGCGACGAGCAAGCGAAACTGGTCAAGGAAGCGTTGCACGCCAAGGGCTTCGCGGATCTCGACGAGATGCGTGCCGCGGCGCGGCCGGAAGAACAGATCACGAAACTGGAGACCAGCCTCGCCGACGCCAAGGCGATGGAGAAGGCCGAACGGCAGGCCCTCGCCGAACCGGAGCTCTTCGGTATCTCGCCGGAGGACGAGATCGACGTCGCCGCCTCCGAGGAAGCGGCGCGGGACACCCGGGGCGAGGCCGAACAGGCCTTCGTCGCGCTGCGGACGGCCACGGCCCGGCACACGGATCTGACCAAGCTGTCCGAGCGGATGGCTTCGGTGATGGCGGAACTGGCACCGGTCGAAGAGCGGTACCTCGAACTGAAGGCGCTGGCCGAGGTGGTCAACGGACGCGGGCAGAACGCGCGGAAGATGTCGCTGCGCTCGTACGTCCTCGCCGCCCGGCTGGAGGAGGTCGCGGTCGCCGCGACCCACCGCCTGCGGACGATGAGCCAGGGCCGCTACTCCTTCGTGCACTCGGACGCGGCCGGCGCCAGGGGCACCCGCGGCGGGCTCGGTCTCGACGTGCTCGACGACTACTCCGGCACCGTCCGGCCCGCGAAGACGCTGTCCGGCGGCGAGTCGTTCCTCGCGTCCCTCTCGCTGGCGCTGGGGCTCGCCGACGTCGTCGCCGCCGAAACCGGTGGCGCGCTGCTGGACACCTTGTTCATCGACGAGGGCTTCGGCACCCTGGACGCCGAAACGCTCGACATCGTCATGAACATCCTCGACGAGCTTCGCGCCGGTGGGCGCGTGGTCGGGCTGGTCTCGCACGTCGAGGAACTGCGGCAACGGATCCCGACCCGCCTGCGGGTGCGGAAGGCGCGTACGGGCTCTTCGGTGGAGATCCACGCCGCTTGATCGCTGCCTCGCGTGCTGCGGGGCTCAGGCGGCTTCGTGGGTCAACAGCCACTGCTTCGCCGGAATACCCCACCGGAAGTTGCCCACCGCACCGCCGGTTCGCACCACCCGATGGCAGGGCACGAACAGTGCCGCCGCATTCTTCGCGCACGCCGAAGCGGCCGCTCGCACCGCCGATGGATTCCCCGCCAGCGCCGCGTATTCCGCATAGCTCACCGGCTCACCCGCGGGGACTTTCCGCAGAATTTCCCAGGCGTGCTCACGGAAAGCGCCGGACCGCTGCCTCACCTCGATGTCGGCGACAGCGTCCAGTTCGCCATCGTGGTAGCGGCGGATCGCGGTGCTCACCGGCCCCAGATCCCGCCGCTGCTTCACTTCGCCGGGTGCGAGCGACGGCGAGATCAGCGGCGTCAGCTCGGTGACGTCGCCGGTCCAGCCCGAGGCGAGCACGGCGCCGTCTTCCGCCACCACAGTGGTGAAGGGGCCGATCTTCGTGTCCATTGTGGACCAGTACGCGATGCTCATCATTCTCCCTTTTCGGCGCGCAGCAGGTACATGCCGGCGTACGAGGACCAGGGCTGCCAGGCCCGTCCGCGTTCGGCCAGCGTCTTTTCGTCGTCGGCGATGCCCAGTGCTGCCGCCCCTCGGCGCAGCGCGGGGTCACCGGTCAAGAGGACGTCCGGCGCGCCCAGTACGCGCATCAGGACGTAGTCCGCGGTCCGAGGCCCGATTCCGGGCAGGTCGAGCAGCTGCGCCCGTAACTCCATCGGGTCACGGCCGACGTGGACCGAAACGTCGTCCGCCAGCGCGCGGGCCACCGCGGCCACTCGCTCAGGACCGTGTTCGGCGACTTGCGCGGCCGTCGGGAACACCGTGGTCACCCCCTCCAGTGACTCGTCGCAGCTGGGCACACGCTCGCCGAGGGCGTCGGCGAGTGACGCCGCGTCGGCCGGGGACAGCATCGCGCGCAGCACGAGTTCGTCCCCGTCGACCGCGCCGGGCACCCGGATTCCCGGGATCGCCTCGACCAGCGGCGCGAGCGCCGGGTCGGCACTGAGGACCCGCGTGACCGCCTCGGGGTCGGCGTCGAGATCGAACAGCCGCCGCATCCTGGCCACCGCGCTGCTCAGATCGCGCAGGTCGGTGAGCCGCAGGTCGCAGAGGACGTGATCGTCCTTCGTCGTCAGCCGCGCCACGCCGGTGCCGTGTGCGAGCCGCAGCGTGCGGGCATAGCCGGTCACTCCGGCATCGTCGCGCGTCACGTGCTCGACACCGGGGACGGCCCGGTCGGCCAGGAGGTTCAGGACGCCGCCGGAGTCGAACGGTTTCCGGAACGGCAGCCGCAGACTCAGCCGGGTCCCGGTCGGCGTTTCGTCGGTCTTACGGCGTCCACGCCGCAGGCTCGCGGCCCGAAGCTGCGAAGGCGTCGTCGCGAACACCTCGCGGATCGTCTCGTTGAACTGGCGGACGCTGGAGAAGCCCGCCGCGAACGCGACGTCGGTCAGCGGGAGCGCGGACATCTCGATCAGCAGCCGGGCCGAATGCGCCCGGTGCGCCCTGGCCAGCGCGAGCGGTCCGGCACCGAGTTCCGCGGTGAGGACGCGCCCGAGCTGGCGTTCGGAATAGCCGAGCCGCCGCGCGAGCCCCGGGACGCCGTCGCGTTCGACGGTCCCGTCCGAGATGAGCCGCATCGCCCGCGCCGCGAGGTCGGCCCGGATGTCCCAGTCGGGGGAGCCGGGGACGGCGTCGGGCAGGCAACGGCGGCAGGCACGGAAGCCGTTGGACTGCGCGGCGGCCGACGTCGGATAGAAGCGGACGTTCTGCGGTTTCGGCGTCGACGCGGGGCACGACGGGCGGCAGTAGATCCCGGTGGTGCGCACGGCCATGATGAACTGTCCGTCGAAGCGGGAATCACGGGCGGCGACGGCGCGGTAACACCGCTCGGTGTCGCGCCACACGGCCCGCTCGGCCAGCGTCTGCTCGGTCATGACGTCGATCGTGCCACCAGGTCGAGGGCTCGGCTGGCGGAAATCCGACACGGCGATCCAGGCCTCGGCGACCGGCACCGGGAGCGGCGGCGGGCGGCACGTAGACTTCTGGCCCGTGAGTCTCACCCTCGGTATCGTCGGCCTGCCCAACGTCGGCAAGTCCACCCTGTTCAACGCGCTGACCCGCAACGACGTGCTCGCCGCGAACTACCCGTTCGCGACGATCGAGCCCAACGTCGGTGTCGTGCCGCTGCCGGACCCGCGGCTGGACGAGCTCGCCAAGGTCTTCGGCTCCGAGCGGACCGTCCCGGCCGTCGTGTCCTTTGTGGACATCGCGGGCATCGTGAAGGGCGCGTCCGAGGGAGCGGGGCTCGGCAACAAGTTCCTCGCGAACATCCGCGAGGCCAACGCGATCTGCCAGGTCGTCCGCGTCTTCGACGACCCGGACGTGATCCACGTCGACGACCGGATCGACCCGGCGAGCGACATCGAGACGATCAACACCGAGCTGATCCTCGCCGACCTGCAGACGCTCGACAAGGCGCTGCACCGGCTCGAGAAGGAGGCGCGGACCAAGAAGGAAGCCAAACCCGCCCTCGACAACGCGGTCAAGGCCAAGGAGATCCTCGACTCGGGCCGGACCCTGTTCCAGGCGCAGAAAGAGGTCGACTTCGAGGCGCTGCGCGAGCTCAGCCTGCTCACCACGAAGCCGTTCCTCTACGTCTTCAACGCCGACGAAGGCATCCTGACCGACGAGTCGCGCCGCGAAGAGCTGGCCAAGATGGTCGCCCCCGCCGACGCGGTGTTCCTCGACGCCAAGGTCGAGTCCGAGCTGCTCGAACTGGACGACGAAGAGTCCGTGCGCGAACTGCTGGAGTCCGTCGGCCAGCACGAGCCTGGCCTCTACTCGCTCGCGCGCGCCGGTTTCCACACCCTCGGCCTGCAGACCTACCTGACCGCCGGGCCGAAGGAATCGCGCGCCTGGACGATCCCGAAGGGCGCGACGGCCCCGCAGGCCGCCGGTGTCATCCACACCGACTTCGAGCGCGGCTTCATCAAGGCCGAGGTCGTCTCGTACGACGACCTGATCGCCAACGGCTCCATGGCCGCCGCCCGGTCCGCGGGCAAGGTGCGCATGGAGGGCAAGGACTACGTCATGTCGGACGGCGACGTGGTGGAGTTCCGCTTCAACGTCTAGTCCCGAAGAAGCGGGACGGGCACTGGGCTGGGCCACGAAACGGCTGGCGCGTACGAGGACGACTCCCCGCAGACGTCGAGCCGGATGCTAGGGGAGGTACCGGACCTGCCTGCCGGCGGTGCGGATGAAGGCCGACAGGGTTTCCTGGCTCTGTTCTTCGTGCTGTTTCAGGGCGGCGAGATCCGGTGCTCGGTGCAAGGCCTCGATCGGTTCGAGGGTCGCGTCGACGAGTCGGAGGAGCTCGGACTCGTCGGTGAGCATTTGGATCCTGAGGCGTGCGTGATCGGCCGCCGCTCCGCGCTTGTCCGATTCCGTGTGCGCGGCCCGCGCGTCCTCCTCCGGTGCTCCCCGCTGTTTGAGGAACCACTTCGCGATCACGGCTTGCCGCAGTTCGGTCATGGCTTCGGCGAAGGCCACGTATGCGGTGATTCGTTCCTGCCGAAGCCGCTCATCACGAGCCGCTCGCTCTGTTCGTCGCGTATTCAGCAACCCGAGCAGGTAGGTGAGGGTCGAGCCGGCCAAGGTTCCGGATATCGCGACCACACTGGTCAGCACACCGTTCATGCCCGGGGAGCCTGCCAGAGTGAGCCGCGTGGAGGCAGAGGTTGCCCAGCGACGAATCCGGTGAAGTTCCGCTTCGACGTCTAAAGGTCGAGAAGGTGTGAACGTGCAGGAAGCACACAGGCTTCCTGCACGTTCGGGCGCCTTGGAAGACCGGTGTCAACTCTTCTCTTGGTCGGGGTTACGGGGGCCTCCCCGCCAAGCGGTGTAGAGGCTTGCGAGGGCAGCGGTCACGGTGGCGAGCGCTTCGGCTTGAACGCCGAGCATGATCAGCATGATCCCGGTAGCTGCGACGATGAGCAGCGCGAACAGATCGGCTACCCGGGGATTCCGGTGTTTTGCGGGTCGGGGCATGGGCCTGCTTTCTGGTCGGGATTTCAGCCTGGCCCATGAAGTAGCCTTGATATAGGGTTGTCTCAAAGACTTGTGAGACAATCACGATCTCTGTGAGACAAGGGGTTGGATGGTCAGGGCTGGACGGCCGCGCCGTATCCCCAGTGGTCACTCGGCCGAGATCAACGAGGTGGCCGCGCTGCTGAGGGCTCAACTCGCACGTTCCGGGATGTCCGTGCGTGCCCTGTGTGCCTCCTTCACCGTCGAGCAGTTCCAAGACAGGGGAATTCCCAGTCATGCGACGGTGCAAAGAAGGCTCAATGGAGCCGATCTGGCCGGAGACTCCTCATTGATCAACGCCATCGTCGCGAACTGCACTCCGTCGGACGAGGTCGAGGCGGTGCATCAGCAGATCAGAGATCTTCTCGCCAAGGCACGAGGCAATCCGGTTCCTGCCCTGGTGGATTCGCTGCGCAGCGAGGTCTCGGAGCTCCAGGAAAAGCTTGCACGCGTGCGACGACAGCTCGACACAAGGAAAGACGAGCTGTTGGAGGAACGGAAGCTGCGAGCCGAGGCCGAGCAGAGGCTGGCCGACAGCAGGATCGAGCTTGCTCGGGCCCTGACCACTAGGGACGTCGGTGAGACCGTGCGGCCGGGCCCGGCTGTCCTCGCTGTCCTCGAAGAGGCGCTTCTCACCGCGAGAAAGGAACGGGACGAGTTAGCGCAGGCGCTCAGGGACGCCCAGCAGCCGCCGGTCGAACCGCGGCCTTCGACCAGTCCGCCGAAGGTCGAATCCCCGCAACGCGATGTCGACGAGGGGAAAGCCATCGATGCGATGGAACGCGCCCTTCGCCGACTCGATCCGGATGGTGGCAGATTCAGCGCGACATTGCGGCGTTCTTTCGATCTGCAGCTGGACGGACAGCACACTGGCCGGTTTCGCTGGGATCAGTTGTCGAAGGTCGACAAGACGGCAATGGGATCGCGAGTGGAAATCGAACTGCGCAAGGAGTTCGGCTTCGGCGACGGCTCTCTGTTGGACTTCAGGCTCGACGGGATCGACTTCGACTGTCTGTTCTCGATGCGCGGTGCATGGATGATCCCCCCGCAGGCCGTGGGCCGCCCCTGCTTGCTGGTCAGTGCGAACGACAACGAGTCGACCTGGAGCGTCGGCCTGATCCGACCCGAGCCGCCCCTGCTCTCCGCGGCCATGAACCGCGATCACCGACGAGGGTTGTCGAAAGCGGGAAGGTCGGCCATCCGGTGGCTGTTCCGGGATGCCGCACTGCCGCCGAACCTGCTGGCACATCTGCCTGACGGGGACACAGCCGCGATCTTCGCCCCGAAGAAGGCCCAAGAACGCGTCAACGAGCTGTTTCGACGTGTCCAGCGCACGACGATCGATCTCGTCGCGGTCTCCACTGTCGCGATGACGGAGAACGGCGACACGCGGGTGCGCGGTGCTCGGGAATACCTTCGAAAAGAGGGCATTCTCGTCCTCGGACACCTGGAGGCAGACCCTGATATCGCGCGCAGGCTCGCTTTGCCGGTCCCTGTGCGGGGAGAGTGGGTAAGTGCGCGGGTCGCCCCGCTGGTCGATCAGGGTGAGGACTTGCCCTCTTTCGAGATCGACGGGCGCAAGTGGGCACTCGCCGGCGATGATGACCCGCTCGTCGAGCTCCCTGGACAATTCAGGTTGCGGTAGGGATCTGAAAGGTTCCCAATGCCGCATTTGAGACGCTGAGTGTCCCCAATGAGGCATTGGGGACACTCAGCGACCGAGCCGCACGAGACCTAATTACTTCCGCAGCAGGCTGTACGCCGCCGACCCGATCAGCTCCAGCGAGACCTGCAGCCGCTCAAGGGAAACGTTGTCCTTGATGGTGTCTTCCGGCGTGTGATAGGTCGGCTCCAGCAGCGCCGGACCGGACTCGCCGCGCCAGCTGAAGTTGCCCGACGCGATCCCGCGCTCGAAGAACGGCACGTGGTCGCTCGAACCGCGCGCGACCGGGCCCTTGACCTGCGGGTCGTACCCGAGCCGCTTGGCGGCGGCGTTGACGGCCGCGGTCGTGGCGTTGTCCGCACCGTCGACCGAAAGCAGCCAGTAGGTGATCGCCGGGTCCCAGCTGGTGGCGACCATGTCGTTCTGGAAGCAGCCCGCGATCCGCTTCGCCTCCGGGTCGGACAGCTGCGAGACGTAGTGCCGCGAACCGATCAGCCCGTACTCCTCCGAGCCCCACAGCGCGAACCGCAGTGTCTTGTTCGTCGGCAGATACCGCAGCACGCGCGCGAGTTCGAGGCACAGCACGGTGCCGCTGCCGTCGTCGTTCGCGCCGGGGGAGCCGGGAACGCTGTCGTAGTGCGCGGTCACCATGACCACGCCGTCGTCCTTGCCGGGGAACGTGGCCGGGCGCTCGGCGATGATGTTGTGCGAAGTCAGGTTCTTGTGATGGACGGCCGACGCCTTCACCGTCACCGACCCCTTGGCGAGCCGTTCACGCAGGCGCTCCACCTGGACCTGGGCCAGTCCGAGCACCGGGATGGTGACCGGGGTGGCGAGCGTCGGGGAGAACGCGGACAGCTTGCGTGCCGGGTCGGCGCCGACCCGGCCGAGCAGGACGGCGACCGCACCGCGCTGCGCGGCCGTCAGGTAGGCGTCCGCCTTGTTCGCCACCGCCGCGATCAGCACGATCTTGCCGGTCAGGTCGTCGGGCAGGGTGTTCCCGTCTCCGGCGTCGACGACGACCGCTTCGCGCGTGACGTCCTGCGCGCCCTGCGGCGACGAGCCGGTCTGCCAGCTGTCACCTCCGACCGACAGGGCACCGAGGAACTTGTCGGCGATCGGGAACGGCTGCACCGTGACCTGGTAGCGCAGATCGCGCAGCACCTTCGCGATGTAGTCCTTGGCACGCAGTTCGCCTTCGGTGCCGGCGATACGGGGGCCGATCCGGTCGCTGAGCACCCGCAGATGCTCCAGCGCCCGCCGCGACCGGACCCGCGCGACCACGGGATAGTCGCCGAAGTCCAGCGACGGCGGGAACTGCGCGCCCGGACGCTGCTGCGTGGCCGCTGCGGCGGTGCCGGGGTTCAGCCCGATCGTCGCCGCGCCCGCCAGTGCCACCGCGCCCGCGAGCACCTCACGCCTGCGCAGACCTGCCATGGAACACCCCTCACTTCTCGGAAAACCTTCGTTCGAGTAGCTAAGAGACGCGCGGCCCGGAGAGCAACCTCCGATCGTCCCCTTTTTCCGATTAGCTCACGGCTTCCCGGCGGTATGCCCGCGAGACGGCGACGACGCCGCACGCGAGTGCCCGGCGAAGGGCGTCGGCCCGGAAGCGGCGATCGGGCCTACGCGGCCCTGCGTAGAGGTTCGCCGAGGACCTCGGTGAGTTCCGCCGAAATCGCCGTCACCAGAGCTTCTCCGAACACGCAGAGCGTGTACTCCCACGGATGTCCGAACGTGCCGAGCCGGAAGTCCGGCGTGAGGTAGATGTAGTAGTCGCCGTCCGGGAACGGGCTGAGCGGCCAGTCTCGCGCGGCGGTCGGGAACCGGTACGCGTCGTGGTGCCAATCGAGCGCGTACAGCTCGTCGGCGCAGGCGGTCAGGCCCCGCCGGACCACGGAAACCAGCCGGTCCAGCCGCAGGTACTCCGGGTCGTCGTCGAGGGCGGTCAGGCTCCAGGTCACCGAACCCGACGGCTCGCTGATCCCGGGCCACTGGAACCGGTCCGTGCTGGGCCGGAAGGCGAAGTCCGTGTAGAAGCGGTGCCACACCTGTCGGTGTTCGGAGTATCCGAGGGTCTCGACGCTCACCCAAGCAAAATACGCGCCGAGGCGTGCTACCAGAGTGGTATCATCGACCTCATGGCCATGACCCTGAGGTTGAACGACGAGCAGGAGCGCGCTCTCGCCTTGCTGGCCGAGGCCGACGGCGTGAGCAAGCACGAGGCGACCGTTCGCGCCATCACCGAGGCCGCCTCGCGCCGGGTCCGTGACGACCGCGTTCGCGCGCTCTCCAGGGACGGCCGAGAGCGCTATGCCGCGCTGCTCGACCGTCTCGCCCAGTGATCGAGTATCTCACCGTCGAAGACCTCCTAGCGCTCGCGGAAGACCTCCGTGTGCCCAAGATCCGGGATCTCGGCCTGCTCGACTCCGCCGCGCACCGGCCGCAGGCTTCGTTGATGGGCCGGGACGCGTATCCGACGCTGCACGAAAAGGCGGCGGTCCTGCTGGAGTCGGTCGTGCGCAACCATCCGCTCATCGACGGCAACAAGCGGCTTTCCTGGATGGCGACGTTCGTCTTCTACGGGCTCAACGGCCACGATCTCGACGCGCCGGAAGACGACGCGTACGACCTGGTGATCGCGATGTCCACCGGCTCGCGCACCTACCAGGACGCGGCGGTCGAACTGGCGGAGTGGGCGAGGGTAACTTCGGACGGGTGAAGCCGTTGAGTCCCGACATGTTCGCGCCCGGTTGCCCCTCGAACCTGACCCCGTTCCGGATCGGCGACAAATGGGCGGGGCTGGTCGTGCTGTGCCTGGAAGAAGGACCGCGCAGGTTCTCCGAACTGCGAGTGCCCCTCAAAGGGGTCACGGCGAAGGTCCTCACCGAAACCCTGAGGGCCTTGGAGCGCGACGGCATGATCACGCGGACGGCGTACGACGAGACGCCGCCACGGGTGGAGTACGAGCTCACCTCGCTCGGCCGGACGTTGTTCGAGCCGATCGAGGCGTGCCGCGAGTGGGCGGCGAAGCACCTTCCGGAGCTTGTCGCCGCCCGTGAGTCGTACTCGGGATAAAAGCTAGCCGAGAAGACCCAGCACGATGATCGTCAGCAGCGTGATCGCGGTGGCGAAGGCGGTCACCCAAGCGCGCTGGGCGGCGGTGATGGAGGCGTTGTTGTTCACGGCGGTTCCCCGGGGGAGAGAAGCGACAGGTCCGCCGTGAACAGCGCGTTGATCAGGCTCCGCGTTACCTTCGGCGGGGCGCTGTGATCAAGATCACTGGTCGTGCTGGTGATGCCGTCCTCGCGCCGTGTACCAGAGCACTCCGGCCGCGGCCGCCACCATCGTGCCGAATGCCGAGAACCCCACCACGATCGCTTGCGTCATCACTCGTCCTTTCTCGTTGTTCCTACTGGAAGGACGTCCGAGAAGCGGCGACGTGGCGTGATCGTCGCGGACGTCACACCGTGTCGAGTACCCGGTCGATCTGCGACGCAAGCGAGAAGTCCTTCTCCGTCAGTCCTCCGGCGGAGTGGGTGCTGAGCCGGAAGGTCACCGTCCGCCAGCGGATGTCGATGTCGGGATGGTGGTCGGCCGCCTCCGCCAGTTCGGCCACCTTGTCCACCGCTTCGATGGCCTTCGGGAAGCTCGGCAGCTCCGCCGTCCGCTCGATGGTGACGCCGTCGCGGGTCCAGCCGGAGAGCTTCGTCACGGCTTCGTCGGCCTGCGTGTCGTTCAAGATTTCCGCCATGACTCCATGGTGGTACGCCGTCGGCTACGCTGCACGTTTGCCACGGGTCCCCCATGAAAACGCAGGAGGCTAGATGAAACGCGCCCTCCGCACGTTCGTTGCGGCTGGCACGGTGGCCGCCCTCGTCGCGGGCTGCTCACTCTCCGGGAACTCCGGGGAAGGCCCGCAGGGACCGACGACGGTCACGCTCGTGACGCATGATTCGTGGCTCGCCCCGCAGGAGGTCCTTGACGCGTTCGAGCGGCAGTCCGGGATCAAGATCTCCGTGCTCAAGCAGGGTGACGCGGGCGCGCTGACCAACAAATTGGTGCTGACCAAGGCGAACCCGATCGGGGACGTCGCATACGGCATCGACTCGACGTTCGCCTCCCGCGCGCTCGCCGAGGGCGTTTTCGAGCAGTACACCAGCCCGGAAGCCGATCGCGGCCCGCAGCGGTACTCCATCGACCCCGAGCACCGGCTCTCCGCGGTCGATCTCGGCGACGTCTGCGTGAACGTCGACACCCGCTACTTCGCGGACAAGGGCATCCCCGAGCCGAAGTCGTTCGCGGATCTCGCCGACGCCAAGTACAAGGACCTGATGGTCGCCGAGAGCCCCGCGACGTCGTCGCCTGGCCTGGCGTTCCTGCTCGGCACCATCGCTCAGTTCGGCGACCAGGGCTGGCAGGGGTACTGGACCCAGCTGAAGGCCAACGGGCTCAAGACGGTCAGTGGCTGGGAAGAGGCCTACACCAAGGAATTCTCCGGTTCCTCCGGCAAGGGGCCGCGGCCGATCGTCGTCTCCTACGCGTCGTCGCCCGCCGCCGAGCTCGGCGAAGACGGCAAGCCGCGCACGAAGGCGCTGCTGGACACCTGCTACCGCCAGGTCGAGTACGCGGGTGTGCTGGCGGGCGGCAAGCAGGCCGAGAAGGCCCGCAAGGTCGTGGACTTCCTGCTGTCCCAGCAGTTCCAGGTGACCGTGGCGAGCAACATGTACGTCTACCCGGCACGCCAGGGCGTCGAACTCCCGCAGGGCTGGGCGCAGGCCGCGCCGCTGCCGCAGGAGCCGAAGACGCTCGAACCGGCCAAGATCCAAGCCGGGCGTGAGCAGTGGATCGCCCAGTGGCGCACTCTCTTCGAGGGCTGAAGACTCCTGCGCTGACTTCCCGCGGAGCCGGGCTGGTCGCACTCGCCGTGCTGCCGCTCGGCTTCCTCGTGGTCTTCTTCGCCTGGCCGGTCGCGGCGATCGTCGGCCGCGGTTTCGGTTCCGGCGGGGTCGGCGCGGCCATCGGTGACCCGCTGACCTGGAAGCTCGCGGGGTTCACCCTCGCCAGTGCCGGCGCCTCGACGGTCGTCGCGGTGCTCGCGGGTCTGCCGGTGGCGTTCCTGCTCGCCCGTGTGCGGCTGCCGGGGGTCTCGCTGGTCCGGACGCTGGTACTGGTGCCGTTCGTACTGCCGACGGTCGTCGTCGGCCTGGCGTTCCGCGCGCTCTGGCCGGACGGCGGACTGCTGCCGCTGGTGCTGGCCAACGCCTTCTTCAACGTCGCCGTCGTCGCGCGCACGGTTTCCGGACTGTGGAGCCATTTCGACCCGCGCACCGTGGACGCGGCGCGGGCACTCGGAGCGTCGCCGTGGCGCGCGTTCCGCACGGTGACGCTGCCCGCGCTCGCGCCTGCCGTCGCGTCGGCCGCGGCTGTCGTGTTCCTGTTCTGCGCCACCAGTTTCGGGGTCGTGCTCATTCTCGGCGGGTCGAAATTCCGGACGCTGGAGACGGAGATCTACCTGCGCACGGTCGAACTGCTCGACCTTTCCGGCGCGGCCGCGCTGTCGCTGGTGCAGTTCGCCGCGGTCGTCGCCGCGCTCGTGGTGGGCGCGCTGGCCAGGCGGCGCCGCGAGAACGCGGTGCGGCTGCGCTCCCGGAGCGAGACCGTCCGCCGTCCCCGCGGTGGCGAGTGGTGGGCCGCCGGGGCGGGACTGGCGGTGATCGCCTTGCTCATGACGCCGATCGTGGCGCTGCTCGTCGAGTCAGTGTCCACTTCGGATGGTTGGAGCCTGGCAGGGTACGAAGCGCTCGGTGGCCGCGGGTCCCGTGGCGCGCTCCAGGTTTCGGGCTGGGACGCGGCGTCGATGTCGCTGCGGACGGCGTTCGACGCGACGATGCTCGCGATGATCGTCGGGGTGCTGGCCTCGGTCGTGCTGGTGGCCCTGCGGCGCACGCCGGGCAGGCTGGCGCGGGGGATGGGCGAGACGATGGACGCGGCGTTGATGCTGCCGCTGGGCGTGTCCGCGGTGACCGTCGGTTTCGGCTATCTCGTCACGCTCGACGCGCTTCCCGGCGATCTGCGGACGTCGCCGCTGCTGGTCCCGCTCGCCCAGGCCTTGGTGATCATCCCGCTGATCGTGCGGATGGTGCTGCCGGTGCTGCGTTCGGTCGACGTCCGGCTGCGGCAGGCCGCCTCGACGCTCGGCGCGAGTCCCGGCCGGGTCTGGCGCGAGATCGACCTCCCGCTGACCGCGCGTTCGCTGGTCGCGGCGGCGGGATTCGGTTACGTGGTCGCGCTCGGCGAATTCGGCGCGACGAGTTTCCTGGCCAGGCCGGACGCGCCGACGTTGCCGGTCGCCGTCGCGACGCTCATCTCGCGGCCGGGTGAGCTGAACAACCAGATGGCCTACGCGGCCTGCGCGCTGCTCATGATCGTGACCGTGGCGGCGGTGGTGCTGATCGACCGGTTCGGCGCGGTCCGCGGGCAGAATTCGGTAGGGGAGTTCTAGTGTCGCTGTCGGTACGGGATCTGACCGTCCACTATGGATCTTTCCCCGCGGTGAAGGACGCCGGGCTGGACATCGCCGACGGCGAGGTGCTCGCCCTGCTCGGCCCGTCCGGTTCGGGGAAGTCGACGCTGCTGCGGGCCATCACCGGGCTGGAACCGCTGACCTCGGGCACCGTGCGCTGGGACGGCGAGGATCTCGCCGGGGTGCCGGTGCACCGGCGGGAGTTCGGGCTGGTGTTCCAGGACGGGCAGCTGTTCCCGCACAAGGACGTGGCCTCCAACATCGCGTTCGGCCTGCGGATGCACGACGTGCCGCGCGCCGAGCACGCCGAGCGGGTCCGTGCCCTGCTGGAACTGGTCGGGCTGAGCGGATACGAGCGACGGCGGGTGACCGAGCTGTCCGGCGGACAGGCGCAGCGGGTGGCGCTGGCCCGCGCGCTGGCGCCGGAACCGCGGTTGCTGCTGCTGGACGAGCCCCTGTCCGGTTTGGACGCCGGACTGCGGGAGCAGCTCGCGATCGACCTCGCGGCGTTGCTGAGGCGCAGCAAGATCACCGCGCTGCTGGTCACGCACGATCAAGAAGAGGCGTTCACGCTCGCCGACCGGGTCGCCGTCCTCGACGACGGTGAGATCCGGCAGGAAGGCGCGGTGCGCCGGGTCTGGCGGCAGCCGGTGGACGAGGGGGTGGCGCGGTTCCTCGGCGTGACGACCTTCGTCGACGGCGAGGCGTCCGGCGGCACGGTGCGGACGGTCCTCGGTGACGTCACGCTTCCCGACGCCGAGGACGGCGCGGTGCGGCTGGGGCTGCGGCCACATGGCCTGCGCGTTTCGGAAAGCGGGGTCGAGGGCGAGGTCACGGCGGTGGTGCACCGGCGGGAACACGTCCGCCTCGTGGTCGCGCCCGGCGGCGATCTGTCCACTGTGGACGCCGTCGCGCCGGTGACGGCGGACCTGCGTCCCGGCGACACCGTCCGGCTCGCTCTGGACCCGGACGGCGTCGCCCGGCTCCCGCGATCAGTCCTCTGAATGCGGTAATCCGGGCTGAACCCTGTGGGTTTCCCCAGGGACCGGCGGGCTCGCCCGCCCTAGCGTCGACGACATGCTCCTGAAGACGATCTTGTCCCTCGTTCTCGCCGTCGGCCCGGCCGCCGCCCCGGTCGCGCCGGACATCCCGGCCGCCGAGTTGCACGACCGGCTCACCGCTCTCGTCGCTGGCCGCGACATCACCGCCGGGCTGATCCACGTCCGGAACGGCGGCGGCCAGTGGTCGGACGCGGTGGGCGTGCGTGACCTGGCATCGGCGACACCGGCCGCCGCCGACGGTCATTTCCGGATCGGCAGTGTCACCAAGACCTTCGCGGCCACGGTCCTCCTGCAGCTGACCGACGAGGGACGACTGGCACTCGACGATCCGATCGAGCGCCACCTGCCGGGTGTCGTGCCCGACGGCCGCCCCGTCACGGTCCGGCACGTCCTGCAGCACACGAGCGGCCTGCACGACTACATGAGCGAACCGGGTTACTCGACCAACCGCTGGCGAGCCGATGCCCGCTTCGACGACTACACGCCTTCGCAACTGCTGAAGGTGGCGTTCGCGAAAGGCCCGGACTTCGAGCGTCCTGGCGAATCCTGGCATTACTCGAACACCAACTACGTCGTCGCCGGGCTGCTGGTCGAGAAGCTGACCGGGCGCCCGTACGGCGAGGAGGTCGCGCGGCGGATCCTGCGTCCGCTCCACCTCACGCACACCAGCGTGCCGGGGCACCGTCCCTCGCTGCCCACCCCGCACGCCCGCGGTTACGAAACGCTGCCCACGACCCCTCCGTCCATCGTGGACGCCACCGACATGGACCCGTCACTGGACTGGGCCGCCGGGGAGATGGTCTCCACCACGCGCGATCTGACCACGTTCGTCACCGCCCTGCTCAAGGGACGGCTGACGAGCCAGGCGAGCCTTGCGGAGATGCTGCGGATGAGGGAAGCGGTTCCGCTGTTCCGCTACGGCCTGGGACTGCAGGAGTTCGCGATTCCCTGCGCGGCCGGCCCGAAGCCGGTGTGGGGGCACACGGGACAGCTGATCGGCTACGTCACCGTCGCGTTCACCGACGGGAAGGGCAAGTCGCTGACCCTGTCCCTCAATCCGTACGAACAGGACCCGCCGACCGAAGCGGTGGTCGCCATGGCGACGGCGGTCTTCTGTCGCTGACCGCGGGTGGGTCGTGAGTGGTGATTCGGGTTATTGAGAGGTAACTCAAGTGTGGCGTGTCCTTCAGGACATCACGCTTCGATGCTGGGGAGGCGGTGTTCCTGCCATGTCGCGAAAGCCCCTTTCGGGACGTGTGGTGTCCCGAAAGGGGCTTTCGCGACATGGGCAGCAGGCGGCCGATTTGCCTTACGGATCACTAGAACCCGAAGCGCCACTCACGACCGTGCGAGCCGCTCTCCGGTCATCCGTCTCGCGTCGTGAGGCGCGCGTAGGCGATCGAGAGCCCGATGGCGATGTAGCAGGCGGCACGCAGCGCGCCTTCACCGAGCATCGCGGTGTCCACCGGGTCCATCAGCACCGAAGCCGGTGCCTGGGCCCAGTTCTCGTTGAGCAGGAACGGATGCAGCCACGAAACCGCGTCCAGCACCCCGAGGATGGTGAACACGATCGTCCCGGCCAGCACCGAGGCGACGACCAGCATCGGGTGTTCGGTGAACGACGAGATCGCGAGCGCGACCGCGCCGACCGCCCACAGCTGCAGGATCACCCACGCCGCCACGAGCAGGATGCGGCCCAGCGCGTCCCAGACGCTCAGTGTCGAGCCGGTGAGGGTGAACATCGAATCGGCACCGCTGATGACGAGCCCGGTGACGAAACCGGTGAACGTCATGGCCAGCACGGCGATCGTCGAAACCGTCGCGACGCCGAACGCCTTGATCGCGAGCAGCCTGCCGCGGCCGACCGGGGCGACCAGCCAGCCCCGCAAGGTCCCGTGCGCCGCTTCACCGGCGATCGCGTCCGCCCCGGCCATCGCCGAAGCGAGCGGGAGCAGCAACGCCAGCGTCATGGTGAGCGCCGCGACCGGGAGGATGAAACCGTTGCTGACCGCGGAGGCGAGCAACGCGCCGTCCTGTCCACCGCTCGTTTCCGAAGCGTCGACGAACGTCAGCGCGACGCCGATGATCACCGGGATCAGCGCGAGCAGTCCCAGTACGGCCAGTGTGCGGGGCCGCCGGAAGATCCAGCGCAGTTCGGCGCGATACAACCGGAGCAGGCCGACACTGTCCCGGCCGGTCCGTGCCGCGGGTGCCGCGGCCAGAGCGTGGGTCACGACTCCCCCTCAGTGTCCACAGTGGACTCGGGCTGGGTCAGCCTGGCGAACAGATCCTCGAGCCCGGTCCGCGCCCGTGCCGCCTCGTGCACCGCCACCCCGGCCGTCACCAGATGCCGCAGTACGTCGGGGGCTTCGGCGGCGGTGAGGTCCACGCGGACGCCGTCCGGGGTGAGCCTGCTGCCGATCCTGTTCTCCCGCAACGTTTCCACCGCGAGTTCGGCGTCCGGCGTCCGTACCAGCAACGCCGCGTTCCCCGACTCCAGCAGTTCGGTGAGCTCGCCCTGGGCGATCACGTTCCCCGTCTGGAGCACAGCGACATGCGTGCAGGTCGCTTCGACCTCGGCCAGCAGATGCGACGACACCACGACGGTGACGCCGTCGGCCTGCAGTTCGCCGATGATCCGGCGGATCTCCCTGGTCCCGGCCGGGTCGAGGCCGTTGGTCGGCTCGTCGAGCACGACCATCCGCCGCGGCACGAGCAGGGCGCTCGCCAGCCCCATGCGCTGTTTCATGCCCAGCGAATAACCCTTGTACCGCCGGTTCGAGGCGGCGGTCAGACCGACCCGCTCGAGCGCCGCGTCGACGGCGCCGGGGATCCCGGCCGACGCCAGCCTCGGCTCTGCCGCGGCCACGCGCAGCAGGTTCTCCCGCCCGGAAAGAAAGGGATGGAAGCCCGGCCCTTCGACCAGCGCGCCGACGTCGGGCAGCGCGTGCGCCGCCTCGTCGGGCATCCGCTTGCCGAAGAGTTCGACCTCGCCCTCGGTCGGGCGTACCAGACCGAGCAGCATCCGGATGGTCGTCGTCTTGCCCGAACCGTTGGGGCCGAGCATCCCCAGCACGGCGCCTTCGGGAACGTCGAGGTCGACGTGGTCCACGGCCACCGTGCGGCCGTAGACCTTGCGCAGGCCCCTGGTGCGGGCCGCCATGGGTACCGCCGGAGCGGACGCCTCCTTGGAGACGTCCGCCCCGGCTTCGAAAGTGGTGGTCACTTCGCGGCCAATGCCTCGAAGAGGACCTGCTCCGGCACCGCGCCGACGGCGTAGCGGCCGTCGTCGGTCAGCACGCCGGTGCCGACCTTGGTGGTCACCAGCCAGCCGCTGCCCCACGCGCCGCTGACCGGCTTGGCGAACCGCGAAAGCAGCGCCTTCGGGTCGACCTGGTTGCCTTCGCCGTCCTTCGCGGTTCCGGCCTTCGCCAGCGCGTCGGCCGGGATCTTGCCGGTGATCGCGGTGTCCCAGCCGTCGCCGACGACCTTGACGTCGCTCTTCGCCTGCTCGGCCAGCTCACGGTCCTTCGGGTCGACCTCGGCGGTCTTCTCGGTCACCTTCGCGCCCTTCGGCGGGGTGAACTCGAAGTTCGACGCGGGCTGGTTCGCGAAGTTGATCTCGCTGAACGAAGCCTCGAAAGCCGGCGAGGAGGTGCCGTTGGCCAGCACCGTCACGCGCAGCGGCATCCGCGTCTGCTCGTCGATCGCGACCCGGATCTCGCGCAGGAGCGTCCGCTCGGTCGGCTTCGGCGTCAGCACCAGTTCGTACGCGGCGCGGTTGGCGACCGACGACGTCCCGTCGACGGCGATCGTGCTGCTCTCCCGCACCTTGCCGAGCAGTTCCGACGCCACCGTGGCCGGGTCGACCGACTGGCCGTCGGTCTTGTTCTTGTGCTCCTTGGCCAGTTCCGGCGGGATGGTGATCTTGGTGGCGGAGTTGTCCTTGGAGTTGTACTCCCAGACCGTCTCACCGTTCCTGACGATGGTCTGCTGGCTGGAGCCCTCGGTGAGCGACATCTTGCTCTTGCCCGCGCCATCGGTCGAGACCTGTGCCGAGTCGATGCTGAGCGCCGCCGCGCCGGGCAGCGTGTTGCCGACCCGCGGCAGGCCGAGGTCGTTATCGACCTTGACCTTCCCGTCGAACGCCGACGGTTTCGCGTTGAGCGTCGACTGCACCAGCTCTTCGGCACTGATCTGCGGCAAGACGGGCGCGTCGCCCGCGGTGGCCGGCATCGCGACGACGGCGAGCCCGCCGACGCCCAGAGCCGTCCCCACCACCGCCGCGGTGATGGCCTTCCTCTTCGGATCCATGCTGTCTCTCCCTGTTTCCCCGAACCCCGAGTGTGCTCGGGTCTTGGCGACAACGCTTCCCCGGAAACGCTGAGATACCACTCAGACTCCGCCGCCGGAGCTGAGATGGCGCTGAGAGGTCGCGCGTGGCCTGGTGAAACCGTGAATGATGAGTGACGTGAAACCTCGAGTACTGGTGGTCGACGACGAGCCCGGCGTGCGTAAGGCGTTGCAGCGCGGACTGCGCGCCGAGGACATGGACGTGGTCACGGCGGGGGACGGGCCGAGTGGCCTGCGGCTCGCGCAGACGGGCTCCTTCGACGTCGTCCTGCTCGACATCATGCTTCCGGGGCTTTCCGGCTACCGCGTGCTCGAACGGCTGCGCGCGGTCGGCGTCACCACGCCGGTGCTGATGATCTCCGCGAAGGACGGCGAGGTCGACCAGGCCGACGGCCTCGACCTCGGCGCCGACGGATACCTCGTGAAACCGTTCTCGTTCGTCGTCCTGGTCGCGCAGGTGCGCGCGGTGCTGCGGCGGACGTCGCCGGACGCGACGCGCGGGCCGCTGCGGATCGGCGCGCTCGAAGTCGACCGGAACCTGCGGCAGGTCCGCTACGACGGTGTCGAGGTCGCGTTCAGCCCCCGCGAGTTCGCGCTGCTCGAAGTGCTGGCGGGCCGGGCGGGCACGGTGGTGACCAAGGACGAACTGCTCCGCGCGGTCTGGGGTGACGAGCAGGCCGCGACCCGCAACGTCGTCGAGGTCTACGTCGGTTACGTGCGCCGCAAGCTCGACGCCGTCGGCGCCGGAGCCCTGGTCCGGACCGTGCGCGGGCACGGCTACCTGGCCTCCGACCCGCAGCTCGACGAGGTCATCGCCCCGGCGGGCCAGGGGTGATCGGCTCGCCGTCATGGTGGCGCCGCCGATCGCTCCAGGTCCGGATCACCCTGCTCGCGGCCGCGGTCACGCTCGGTTTCCTGCTCGGGCTGGCGGCGGTCGCCGGTGACAATCTCAAGCCGCTGCTCATCGGCTCGGTCGACGACGAACTCGGCGCCCAGCTGACGACCGCGACCGCCGACGTCGCCGCGGGCAGGACGCCGTCGGGATCGGCGGTCACCGTCCGCGTCCTCGACACCGGGGGCGGACCGGTGGACGGCCTGCCGCCCGCGAATCTGGATCCCACCGAGGTCCGCGCGCTGAAAGCGGGGGAATCGATCACGACCGGCGGCGAGCACAGCTGGCGGTGGGCCGGGACCGTGGTCACCGCGCCCGACGGGCAGCAACGGCTCGTCGTCGCGGGGGCGGGACTGGTCGGTTTCGCGACCGCGGTGCATTCAGGCGGTATCTGGCTGTTCGTGGTCGCGTCCGTCGGCGCGGTGGGCGCGGGGATCGCGACGTGGCTGCTGGTGCGGTTCGCACTGCGGCCGGTGGCCCGGATGCGGGGGTCGGTGCGGGCGCTCCCACCTGGTGCGCGGCTGCCGCTGCCGGATTCGCACGACGAACTCCGCGCGCTGGCCGAGGAGTTCAACGCGCTGCTGGCCCGGCAGGAAGAGAGCGCCGGACGGCTGCGGCGATTCACCGGGGACGCGGCGCACGAACTGCGGTCGCCGGTCGCGTCGATCCGCGTGCAGGCCGAGGTCGCCGTCACCAACCCCGATCCCGACCTCGCCCAGGAGACGCTGTCGGACATCCTCGAGGAAGCGGAACGCCTTTCCTCGCTCCTCGACGGATTGCTGACGCTGGCGAGGTCGGACGCGGGGGAGGTCCCGCCCGCGGAACCGGTCGAGCTGGTGAGCGAGGTCCGGGCGGTGGTCGCGCGGCTGGCGCGGTCGTCTCCGGACGCGCCGGAGATCCGGGTCACCGGAACCGTCGGGACCGCGTGGGCGCTGGCCACGCACGCCGAGGTCGAACTGGTGCTGAGCAACCTGCTGCGCAACGCCCGCCGGTACGCGCGCGGGGAGATCGTGGTGTCGGTGCTCGCGGCGCGCTCCACCGTGCGGGTGGTGGTCGACGACGACGGGCCGGGTATCGAGCCGGAACACCGGGAGCGGGTCTTCGACCGGTTCTATCGCGTTTCCGATTCGCGGGCGCGGTCCTCCGGTGGCACCGGCCTGGGGCTGGCGATGGTCGCGGAGGCCGTCCGGCGGCGTGGCGGCCGGGTGCGCGTCAGCGAATCACCCGATGGCGGAGCGCGCTTCCAGATCGTCTGGCAGGCGGCGCGGCCGCACTAGGGTGTGCCGCGTGGTGATCGTGGGTGCCGCCATCGTGCGGAACGGACAGGTGCTGGCACAGCAGCGGGCTTGGCCCGCCGACCACGCCGGGCAGTGGGAACTGCCGGGCGGACGGGTCGAGGACGGCGAAGGCGACGAGGCCGCCTTGGCGCGCGAATGCCTGGAGGAGCTCGACGTCGCGGTGACGGTCGGGGGCCGGGTCGGCGACGACGTCCCGTTGCCGGGCGGGAAGGTGCTGCGGATCTACGCGGCTTCGCTGGTCTCGGCGGGGGACGAGCCGCGGGCGGTGGAGCACAAGGACGTCCGGTGGGTGTCCGCGCGCGACCTCGACGCTCTGGACTGGCTGCCTGCCGACCGGATCCTGTTGCCCGCGCTGCACGCCTTGCTCGAAGGTCCGTGAAGGCCTCCTTGAGGGACTCTGAGTCCCTCAAGGAGGCCTTCACGGACTTACTTCTGACCTGGACGAGGGTGGTGGTCGTCGCCCCGGTCTCGCACCTTGATCAACGGAAGATCCGGGACACTCAACGTCCCCGATCTTCCCCACCCGGCCACACCGGCCACCCGCACAAGCTCCACACCAGTGGGTAAACAAATACAGGTCCTCCAAGGAGGCCTTCACGGACCTCTTCAGCCGGCGCCGATGAGCCGCAGCGCGGACTGGAGCCGGTGCTCGCCCCGTTCCGCCGCCCGGACGGCACCCGCCTTGCGGACCCGCTCCAGCTCACCGGGGTCGGCGAGCAGTGCCAGCGCGCGTTCCCGGACCGGCCGCAGTTCCTCGATCAGCGCTTCCGCGACGGCCTCCTTCACCTGGCCGTAGGAGGCGTACTGATCGGCGAGGACGTCGGGCTTCTCCTTGACGCAGGCCGCGAGGATGTCCAGCAGGTTCGCCATCCCCGGCCGGGTTTCCGGCGCGTAGACCGGCTTCGACCCGCCGTCGGTCACCGCGCGTTTCACCTTCCGCCTGACCTGGTCGGCCTCGTCGAGCACGAAGACGACCCCGGCCTCTTCCCTCGTCGATTTCGACATCTTCCGCGTCGGCACGGAGAGGTCCATGATCCGCGCCCCGGTGGGCGGCAGCACCGCCTTCGGCATGGTGAACACCTCGCCGTAGGTGGAGTTGAACCGCTTCGCCAGCGTTCTGGCCAGTTCGACGTGCTGCCGCTGGTCCTCGCCGACCGGGACCTCGTCCGCGCCCTGCAGGAGGATGTCCGCCGCCATCAGCACCGGATAGGTCAGCAGGGACAGCCGGACACCGGCGCGGCCCTTCGACTTCTCCTTGAACTGGATCATCCTGGCGGCCTCGCCGTAGTTGCAGGTGCATTCGAGGACCCAGTTGAGCGCGCCCAGTTCGCGCGCGATATCCGATTGCACGAACACCCGGTCCGGTTCGATCCCGGCCGCGATCAGCACGGCGAGCTGCTCGGACGCCATCGAGCGCAGTTTCGCCGGGTTGTGCGATGTCGTCATGGCGTGCAGGTCGGAGACGAAGTACAGGTCGTCCGGCCCGCCCTCGTCCGCCCAGCGCCGGATGGCCCCCAGGTGGTTCCCGATGTGGACGTGGCCGGACGGGGTGATCCCGGACAACCTGATCATCTGCCTTCTTCCTTCCGGATTCGGGCCGCCCCAGGGTCCGGGCACGAAAAAGGCCGCCCGGTGGGGCGGCCTGGTGGTGCGCTCGTCTGGTTCAGCGCAGGACTACGGGGCCGCCGGAGGGCGGCCACCACTGGGCGTTCTGCGCGCGCATGCCGACGATGCTAGCGCAACCCTCGCGTGTAGTCCTCTGCTTGCGGTGGTTCGACGTCGAACCACCGCAAGCAGAGGACTACACGCGGAGTGAAATAAAGGGTGAGTCACTCATTCCGGGCACGTCGCGTCAACACTTCATATCGGCCGGGGCAGTACGGCTGTCACATTGGAGATCCGGGTCTACCTTCATCTCATGTATGTCGTACTGCTGACCTACACCGCACCCATCGAAGAAATCGACTACGTGCTCCCTGATCACGCCGACTGGCTGACCAAGCAGTACGAGCGCGGGAATTTCCTCGCCTCCGGCAGGCGCAATCCGCGCATCGGCGGCGTCATCATCACCAGGCCCATGACCAGGGGAAAGCTGGACGCGATCCTCGCGACCGACCCCTTCTCGATCAAGCATATGGCCGCCTACGAGGTGATCGAGTTTTCGCCGACCCGTACCGCTCCGGAACTGCGGGCGGTCAACGAGGCGGTGGTGCGCTGAAGATCTTTCACGGCGCCCCGGTCAAGCCGCTTTCGCGATCTTCGTCTTCGCCTTTTTCAGTGCGAGAACGGGACATTTGCCGCACCGCGATTTGGATCGGCAGCATTTCTTCTTGACCTTGCCCGCCTTCATCCACTTGCGGACGAGCTTGTGCGGGTCGTCAGGTAGCTTCTTGCCCACTCGCGCTCCTCGTCGGACTCCGTCGGCGGCGCCCGCCACGCCCTCTCACGTTAGGTGAGGCTAACCGATCTTGGGGCGTGGGGGTGCTCACAGTTCGGCTACAGGTACCCTGGTGTGGTCCGCGTATGGCCAAAGTCGGCCGACGTTACTCGATCGCGTGAGTAAGCCTTCGAGGCGGCGCGGGCACCACACCCGAACTTGAAACCTTTGGAGCCCTCGCGTGCCCGCAGCCAGCGCCACCGCAGTCGATGCCGGCCGCCTTTCCGGCAAGACACGGCCCGACCTGCGCAACGTCGCCATCGTCGCACACGTCGACCATGGCAAGACGACCCTCGTCGACGCGATGCTCCGGCAGTCCGGGGCCTTCGAGGAGCGTGCCGAACTCGTCGACCGCGTGATGGACTCCGGAGAGCTCGAGCGGGAAAAGGGCATCACCATTCTCGCGAAGAACACCTCCATCCACCGCGAGACCGAGAGCGGTCCGGTGACGATCAACGTCATCGACACCCCCGGCCACGCCGACTTCGGCGGTGAGGTCGAACGCGGCCTCGCCATGGTCGACGGCGTCGTCCTGCTCGTGGACGCCAGCGAGGGCCCGCTTCCGCAGACCCGATTCGTGCTGCGCAAGACCCTCGAAGCCGGTCTGCCGGTGATCCTCGTGGTCAACAAGACCGACCGCCCCGACGCCCGGATCTCCGAGGTCGTCGAGGAGACCCACGACCTGCTCCTCGACCTCGCCGGTGACATCGAGGACGCCGACCTCGACGCGATCCTCGACCTGCCGGTCGTGTTCGCTTCCGCGCGGGCCGGCAAGGCGAGCCTCGAGCAGCCCGCCGACGGCGCGGTGCCCGAGAGCGAGAACCTCGACCCGCTGTTCGAGACCCTGATGCGCCACGTGCCGCCGCCCTTCGCGGACAAGGAAGGCCCGCTGCGCGCACTGGTCACCAACCTCGACGCGTCGAACTTCCTCGGCCGGATCGCGCTGATCCGCATCCACTCCGGCAACCTGCGCAAGGGCCAGACCGTGGCCTGGATGCGCGAGGACGGCACCATCCAGAACGTCCGCATCTCCGAGCTGCTGGTCACCGAGGCGCTCACCCGCGTCCCGGCGACCGAGGCCAGCGCGGGCGAGCTGGTCGCCATCGCCGGTATCCCCGAGATCACCATCGGCGACACGCTGGCCGACGTCGAGAACCCCGAGGCGCTGCCCCGGATCGCGGTCGACGAGCCCGCGATCTCGATGACCATCGGTGTCAACACCTCGCCGCTGGCGGGCCGCAGCGGTGGCGACAAGGTCACCGCGCGGCTGGTCAAGGCCCGGCTGGACCAGGAGCTGATCGGTAACGTCAGCATCAAGGTGCTGCCGACCGAGCGTCCCGACACCTGGGAGGTCCAGGGCCGTGGCGAGCTGGCGCTGGCGATCCTCGTCGAGCAGATGCGCCGTGAAGGTTTCGAGCTGACCGTCGGCAAGCCACAGGTGGTCACCCGGATGATCGACGGCAAGCTGCACGAGCCGTTCGAGCGCCTGTCGATCGACGCCCCGGAAGAGCACCTCGGCGGCATCACGCAGCTTCTGGCCGCTCGCAAGGGCCGCATGGAGCACATGGGCGGGCACGGCTCGGGCCGGATCAAGCTCGACTACGTCCTCCCGGCGCGCGGCCTGATCGGTTTCCGCACCGACTTCCTCACCGAGACCCGCGGCACCGGTATCGCGAACCACGTGTTCGAGGGCTACTTCCCGTGGGCGGGCGAGATCCGCACCCGTCACTCCGGTTCCTTGGTCGCCGACCGCTCCGGCCCCATCACCGCGTACGCGATGATCCAGCTGGCCGACCGCGGCACCTTCTTCGTCGAGCCGGGCGCCGAGGTGTACGAGGGCATGGTCGTCGGCGAGAACCCGCGCGCCGAGGACCTCGACATCAACATCACCAAGGAGAAGAAGCTGACCAACATGCGTCAGTCCTCCGCCGACGTGATGGAGACGCTGGCCCGCCCGCGCAAGATGGGCCTGGAAGAGGCGCTGGAGTTCTGCTCCGTCGACGAATGCGTCGAGGTCGCGCCGGACGTCGTCCGGATCCGCAAGGTCACGCTGGACGTCAACCAGCGCGCCAAGGAGCGCAACCGCAACAAGAACCGCGGCTGACCCGCACCGCCGTAAACGCACCGAAGGGGCGTCTCCTCACTCAGCGTGAGGGGGCGCCCCTTCGGCGTTCGGCTACTCAACGACGTAACTCTAAGTAGTCATCCGGGCTCTTAATGTGAAGAATCGTTTTTCCCGCCGATTTCTTCCGCTCCTTTTAGGACGGCGTTCACAACACCGGAACGGCTTCCCGTCGCGGCGAGAGGACGGCCGCGGACACCGTGCCGAGAACGCCGACACAACCCAGCGCGAAACAAATGATCCGAAATGCGTCGGTATAGGCCTCGCCGGAGAGCTTCCCTCCGGTAATCGACGCGAGAACGGCACCGACAACCGCGATCGCGATCGTTTCCGTCGCCAATCGCGCGGTGGTGAACATTCCGGCCGCCGTTCCGGAATGTTCCGGGCCGACGGAACCGATTGCCAAACCGTCCAGCAATCCCATCGTCAATCCTGTGCCTGCCCCGACCAGAACGAGGGGGACGAGCAACGAGAGCACCCCGGACGAGGCGTTCATGGTCATCAGCAGAAAGGCGCCCGCCCCGCTCACGGCCACCGCGCCCGCGACGAACCACGACGACGGCAGCCGTCGCGCCAGCGCGGCACCCACGGTCGGGAACAGCACGGTCGGCGCGGTGAGCATCAGCAGCCACAGCCCGGCCTCCCCGGCGCCGAGCCCGACGACCTCGATCAGGTACGACGGCAGATAGACCAGCAACGGCACCAGGATGGTCACCAGCGCGCCCGCCGCGACGGCGAGCGACGTGAAGCCGCGGTTGGCCAGCAAGGAGAGGTCGAACAGCGGATCGGCACGCCGCCGCTCCACGAACGGGAACACCGCAGCGAGCAGGACGGCCAGCAGGAGGGCGCCGACGACGAGCGGATGCCCGAAACCGAGTTCGCCTGCTTCGACCAGTCCGAAGATCAGCAGCATGATCGCGCCGGTGAAGAGCGCGGCGCCCGTCCAGTCGACCCGGCGCCCGGAGGTTCCGGGAACTCGCGGGAGAAACGGCGTCAGGGCCAGCACGAGGGCGGCCACGGCGGCCGGTGCGCCGAAGACGGCCCGCCAGCCCAGCAGATCGACGAGCAGGCCGCCGATCGACGGCCCGAACGCCAGCCCGATCCCGAGCACCGTGCCGACCAAGCCGAACGCCCGCGTCCTCGCCGCCCCCTGGAAGGTTTCGGTGAGGATCGCCAGCCCGCCGGTCACCGCGGCGGCCGCGCCCGTCCCGGCGATCAGGCGGACGACGTCGAGCACGACGATGTTCCCCGCCACGGTGCAGGCGATCCCGCCGCCGACGAACAACACGAGGCCCGCCACGTAGATCCGGCGTCTGCCCAGTACGTCGGCCAGAGAGCCCGCGAAGACCAGGAAGCTCGCGAAGCAGGCGTTGTACCCGTTGACGACCCACTGGGTCGCCGCGAGGCCCGCGCCGAGGTCGTCGGCGATGTCGGTCAGGGCGACCGAGGCGCCCGTGATGGTCAGCGGGAAGGTGAACGTGGACATGAGCACGATCACGAGGACGAGCGCGCGTTTGGTCACCCCCGCAAGCTAACGGCCGACTCCTTCGCGCGGCTAAGCGTTTTCCCACGGCCTGAGCAGGAACCTCGCGGGCCCCCCGCACGTCCACCGGATGGGTGGTACTCAAGCCGGTCGGGCGACGGCCGGGCCGATATGGGAATCTCGCAGCGGCGGTCGGATCATCGTGGCAGCATGGCGAGGGACAAATCAGGAGGATTCAGGCGTGCGGTTAGTGACCACAGCGGCGCCCATGCTGGCGTGCGCGGCCGTGCTCCTCGCCGCCTGCAGCAATACCCCGCCCCCACCCGTGGTCAGCTCCTCGGCCTCTCCAGTGAGCTCCTCGACCACGAAGACACCCTCGCAGGTCGTAGTGGGTGTCGACGACATTCTCGGCGGCTACAACCCGCATAACCTCGCGGACGCCTCCCAGGTGACGTCGGCACTCTCGCAGCTTCTGCTCCCGTCGGTGTTCCGCCCGAAGGACGACGGCACCGTCGAGCTGGACAAGAACCTGATGAAGTCCGCCGAGGTCGTCTCACAGCAGCCGTTCACGGTCGCGTACACGATCCGGCCGGACGCCTCCTGGTCCGACAGCGCGCCGATCGCCGCCGAGGACTTCGCGTACCTCCGCGAGGCGATGCGCGACCAGCCCGGCGTGATCGGCGCCGCGGGCTACCGGTTGATCTCCGACATCCAGTCGCGTGAAGGCGGTAAGCGGGTCGAGGTCACCTTCAGCAAGCCTTACCCCGGCTGGCAGACGCTGTTCACGAACCTCCTGCCCGCCCATCTGCTCAAGGACGCCCCGAACGGCTGGCAGGGCGCGCTGGCGACCACCTTCCCGGCCGTCGCCGGCCCCTACTCGATCAAGAGCCTCGACACCGCGCGCGGAGAGGTGATCCTGGAGCGCAACGAGCGCTATTGGGAGAAACCCTCCGCACTGGACCGGATCGTGCTGCGTGCGGCCGATCAGGACGGCACCCTGGCCGCGCTGCGCAGCGGCAACGACCAGTTCGTGATGACCAGGACCGGCGCCACCGGCCTCAAACGGCTCGGCGAGCTGGGTTCCGCCGTCCAGCTGCACACGGTCGCCCGGCCGACGGTCGCGCAGATCCTCCTGCGGCCGGTGAGTTCGACGCTGTCGGATCCCAAGGTGCGCGAAGGCGTCACCGCGCTGATCGACCGCGGCAAGCTGATCACCGAGACCGCGGACGGCGGCCCGTCGGACAAGCTCCGTGCCGACGCCCAGGTCCGGGTGCCGTCGGGAACCGGTTTCCAGCCGACGATCCCGGCGCCGGGCCCGCCGTCGGCGCCCGATCCGGCCAAGGGCGAGGAACTGCTCAAATCCGCCGGGTACGCCAAGGAAGCCGGGACCTGGCGCAAGAACGGGAAGAACCTTTCGCTGGTCGTCGCCTCGCCCGCCAAGCAGGAGCCGTACGCGACGATCGCCAAGGAGCTGACGGCGCAACTGGTGGCCGCGGGGATCGAGGTCAACTCGATCGCGCCGCAGCCGAGGGAGCTGTTCTCGACGCTGCTGGCGATGCCGGTGCTCAACGGCGTCCAGCAGACGACGTCGGAGGGCGCGGGCAACGTCGGCATCGACATCGCCGTGATCGGCCAGGCCACCGGCGGCGCGGACGTCGCTTCGGTGCTGGCGTCCACCTTCGGCTGCAGGCCTGATCAGCTCGCCGACAAGACCAAGGCCGTCGTGCCGGGGAACCCGCTCGGCTTCTGCGACCCGGCCCTGCAGCCGACGATCGACGCCGCGCTGACCGGCGCCACACCCGCCGCCGACGCGCTTTCGACCCTCGAACCGGAATTGTGGCGGCGGAATGTGGCCATTCCGTTGTTCCAGCTGGCCGATACACTCGCCATCGGCTCTGGTATTTCCGGAGTAACCGCTGGTCCTCCTATGGTGGGCCCTTTCGGGTCGGCGGTGAACTGGACCCGCGGTCCGAAGTAGCCGATTCGCGATCGTGTTCGCGCCGGAGGGTGACCTTTCCCGGCACGTTCGAGTGGCGGACTGATTCCTCCTGGTAACCAATATATTTCCCGAAGTCGGCCGGAAGTTACCCTTTGGTCACGATCGCCCCGTAACTGGTGACTGTTAGTGCATTTCCTTTCTAGCGTGCACCCGCAGTGCGCCAAATGAGGTTGCTTGGCGTGTCATAGGCTCCGGGCCATCTCACCGGAGCGGTGTGGGGTCCTGTTCCGATCTCAGGAACCCAGTGCTAGGAGGGCACACTTCATGAGGAAGTCCAAGGCAGTCTCCGCCTGGTCGCTGGTCGCGGCCTCCGCGCTTGTGCTGAGCGCATGCAGCGGTGGCGACAGCGGTAGTTCCGACCAGAACGGGTCGTCGACCGACATCAAGAGCATGGCGATCGGCAAGGCGCAGAACGGCGAAAACTTCAAGCTCGCGGACCTCAAGGGGTACGAGGGCACCGTCACCGTGGGTATCGACGACGGGTACTCGGGCTACAACAACGACACCCCCGACACCAACACGTCGTACAACACCTACATCCTGACGGCCGTGCTCGCCGGTGCCGATGTGCTCGACGGCAACAACAAGGTGCTGCTGAACAACGACGTGTTCGACTCCTGGGAGGTCACCTCCAAGGAGCCGCAGACCGTCGTCTACAAGATCAAGCCGAACGTGAAGTGGTCCGATGGCGAGGCGTTCGACTGCGACGACATGTACCTGTCGTGGCTGTCGCACTCCGGTGCCGCCAAGACCTCTGACGGCAAGCAGGCCTTCCTCGCCGCTTCGACGACCGGCTACCAGCTGATCAACCAGGCGACCTGCAAGGACGACCTGACCTTCGAGACCAAGTACACCGAGCCGTACCTGGACTACAAGGGTCTGTTCAACTCGACCGCGATCATGCCCGCGCACATCGTCGAGAAGAAGGCGAACGTCCCCGACATCACCAAGCTGACGCCGACCAGCGACTCGGCCCAGCTCAAGGCGGCGGGTGACTTCTGGACCAACGGCTTCAAGCAGTTCAAGGCCGAGGACATGCCGGCTTCGGGGCCGTACAAGATCACCGCGTTCGACGCCAACCAGAAGGCCGTCACGCTCGAGAAGAACCCGAACTGGATCGGTGGCAAGGGTGGCCCCTCCAAGATCGTCGTGAAGGCGATGGAGGACACCAAGGCCATGGCGACCGCGCTGCAGAACGGTGAGATCGACGTCGCCGCTTCGACCCAGCCCGACGCCACCGCCGCCGGCACCCTGAAGAGCCTTTCCGCTCAGGGCGTCACCTACGGTTCGGCCTCGCAGCTGACCTTCGAGCACAT
This sequence comes from Amycolatopsis sp. NPDC039088, assembly GCF_055598845.1. Classification (NCBI taxonomy): domain Bacteria; kingdom Bacillati; phylum Actinomycetota; class Actinomycetes; order Pseudonocardiales; family Pseudonocardiaceae; genus Amycolatopsis; species Amycolatopsis sp. NPDC039088. The sequence continues at coordinate 47,625 of NZ_JBVKAE010000004.1, forward strand.
CGACCTCAACTACAAGCGCATGTTCAAGGACAAGAACCTGCGCAAGGCGTTCTTCGAGGTGGTCAACCGCCAGGAGATCACCGACAAGCTGCTCAAGGAGGTCCAGGCCGACGCGACCCCGCTGAACAGCATCGTGTTCATGCCGGGCGAGCAGGGCTTCAAGGACCTGTACAGCAGCAAGGCCGGTCTGGGCGCCGAGGCCGCGGCCAAGACGCTGACCGACGCCGGCTGGGCCAAGGGTGCCGACGGCATCTTCGCCAAGGACGGCCAGCGCGCGTCGTTCAAGATCTCGCACAACCAGAACGCCCGCCGTCAGCAGACCGTCGAGATCATCATCTCGCAGGCCAAGCTCGCCGGTATCGAGATCACGGACGACCAGGACGCGAACTTCCTGAAGGGTGGCCGTCTCGCGGCCAGCGACTACGACGCCGCGCTCTTCGGCTGGTCCGCCGCTCCGTTCAAGGCCGAGCAGAAGTCGATCTACATCACCCGGGTCGACGACAGCAGCCAGAACTACCAGGGGCTGTCCAACCCGACGATCGACTCGTCCTTCGAGGCGGCCGTGAAGGCCACCGACGAGGCCGTTCAGCTGGAGAGCTACCAGAAGGCGGACCAGGCGATCGCGGACGAGTACGCGACCCTGCCGCTGTTCCAGACCCCGTCCATGTGGGCGTTCAAGGGCATCGACCGCACGTACATGCAGTCGTACAACGGTGTCCTGTGGAACGCCGGTGAGTGGGAGCAGAAGAAGTAGGGCCTCCGCCCCGCTTTTTCACCACTCGCTTACGCGATCCTGGTGGTACGGGGGCCCGGCCACAAGCCGGGCCCCCCTACCCGCCGGAAGTAGCTGTTGACCGTAGGGTTACCGCCACTACGGTGGACAACCGGGCGACGGTCCAGCACTTCGGCGACCAGGCCCGGATGAGGAGCAGTTCGTTGAACCTGGTGATCTACATTCTTCGCCGTCTGGCGATATCGATTCCCGTCCTGCTGGTCGGGACTTTTCTGTGTTTCATCATGGTCGCCGGCACCGGCGACCCGCTCGCCGAGCTGAAGAGCAACCCGGCCATGAACCCGCAGGTACTCGCGGAGACTGCCGCGCGGCTCGGGCTCGACCAGGGCATCATTCCGCGGTACTTCTCGTGGCTCGGCAACTTCGTCACCGGCGACTGGGGCGTTTCCATCGCCCAGGGCAACGCGCAGGCCCCGGTGTTCCCGAAGGTGATGGCCGCGTTCGAGGTCACCTTGAAGCTCGTGGTCGGAGCCGAGATCCTCGCGCTCATCCTCGGCGTTCTCGTCGGTGTGGTCGCGGCGGTCAAGCAGTACTCGATCCTCGACTACGTCGCCACCACGCTGGCCTTCCTGCTGTTCTCGATGCCGATCTTCTGTGTCGCCATCGTGCTGAAGGGCTACGCGATCCAGTTCAACGGCTGGGTCCGGGACCTGGGACTGTCCGATGTGCTCGGTAATCCCTGGATTCGCACCACGAGTCCGGAATCACTGAATTTCGACGGGCCAGGCGGTTTCCTCGCCAGTTACGTCGGCGCGTATCTGCTGCCGACCCTGTCCATCATGGCGATCAGCTTCGCCGCGTACAGCCGGTTCCAGCGCGCTTCGATGCTGGAGACGCTGAACGCGGACTACGTGCGGACCGCGCGTGCCAAGGGCCTCGCCAACGGCCGGGTCATCTTCCGGCACGCCTTCCGGAACGCGCTCATCCCGGTGACCACCCTGTTCTCCGTCAACTTCGGTGCGGTGCTCTCGGGCGCGATCATCACCGAGTCGGTGTTCAACTGGAATGGCATGGGCAAGCTGCTCGTCGAAGCCGTCGTCAAAAACGACACACAGGTGATGATGGGCTGGCTGGTGCTCATCGCCAGCAGCATCATCGTCGCCAACCTGATCGCCGACCTGATGTACGGCATCCTGGACCCGAGGATTCGCGTTGGCTGACTTGAACTCCCTCATCGCGGCGGAAGGCTCGACGTCCGCCGACGGCAAGCTTCCGGAAGAGGCCCTGCCCGAACCCCGGAGCCAGGGCAAGCTGGTCCTGCGCAAGTTCCTGCGGCACAAGCTGGCGATGGTCTGCACGGCGATCCTGCTGTTGCTCGTGCTGACCGTGATCATCATGCCGATCTTCTGGCCGTACGACTACGAGGACAGCTCGTTCCCGTCCTTCGCCAAGCCCAGCGGGGATTACCCGCTCGGTACGACGCAGGTCGGCAAGGAGATGGTGTCGCAGATCCTGCGCGGCACCCAGTACTCGCTCCTGATCGCGCTCATCGTGTCAATCGTCGCCACCACCATCGGCACCATTTTCGGGGCCATGGCGGGATACCTGCGTGGCTTCACCGATTCGGCGATCTCACGCGTGACGGACCTGTTCCTGATCGTGCCGCAGATCGCCGCCGCGGCGATCCTGGCGAAGGTGTTCGGCGGCGGTACCTGGTACATCGTCGCGATCGTGCTGGCCGCCTTCGGCTGGATGCCGATCGCGCGGATCGCCAGGGCCGAGTCGATGTCGCTGTCCCAGCGTGAATTCGTGGACGCCGCTCGCGCGTCCGGCGCCGGGACGATGCACATCGTGTTCAAGCACCTGGTGCCGAACATGGTCGGTCTCATCACGGTCAACGCGACCCTCGCGATCGCGCAGGCCGTGCTGATCGAGGCGGCGCTGTCCTTCATCGGGCTGGGGGTGCAGCTGCCGGACACCTCGCTCGGCCGAGTCATCCTCGAGAACTACTCGCAGCTGCAGAACCGGCCGGCGTTGTTCTTCGGCCCGTTCATCGTGCTGGTGCTGATCTCGCTGACGATCAACTTCATCGGTGACGGTCTGCGGGACGCTTTCGACCCGCGGCAGCGCCGGATGAAGGCCTGATCTTCTCCGCGCGCTGACGCGAACGCGCCGAAGGGGCGCCGACCCGCTTCAACCTCAGGTTGGGCGGGGAGGCGCCCCTTCATCGCGTTTCCGTGGGCCTCCGGCCCAAAAGAGGGCGCGCGGGGTGAAGTCTCCGGTCGGGCGCTGGGGTGACACATCGCCCCAAGTACGTGAAGGCCCCCTTCACTGCGCTAGACGCAGTGAAGGGGGCCTTCACGTACTTCCAGAGGCTAGTCGGCGACCGGGGCGAGCTTGCCCGCCTGCCAGGCCGCGCGGCGCTCGGCCTGCAGCACCGGGTCCGCGACCGGAGCGGCCGAGAGCAGACGGCGCGTGTAGTCCTCGCGCGGCGAGTGCAGCACCTGGTCACGCGTGCCGACCTCGACCAGCTTGCCGTGCTGCATCACCGCGACCCGGTCGGCCAGCAGGTCGACGACGGCGAGGTCGTGGCTGATGAACAGGCAGGCGAACTGCAGCGAGCGCTGCAGGTCCAGGAACAGGTCCAGCACGCGCGCCTGCACCGACACGTCCAGCGCCGAGGTCGGCTCGTCCGCGATCAGCAGCGCCGGGTCGAGCGAGAGCGCCCGCGCGATGGCGACGCGCTGGCGCTGGCCGCCGGACAGCTCGTGCGGGTACCGGTTGCGGTAGTGGCCGCCGAGCTCGACCTTGTCCAAAAGGGACGTCACGCGCTCGTTCAGTGCCTTGCCCTGCAGGAACTTGTGCAGCACCATCGGCTCGGCGATCGACTCGCCGATGGTCATCTTCGGGTCGAGCGTGGATGCCGGGTCCTGGAACACGATGGAGAAGTAGCGGCGCAGCGGGCGCAGGTCCTTGTTGGACATGTTCGTGATGTCCTTGCCCGCGATCGACACGGTGCCCTCGGTCGGGGTCAGCAGGCGGATCGCGCAGCGGCCGACGGTCGACTTGCCGGAGCCGGATTCGCCGACCAGGCCGACGATCTCGCCCTTGGCGATGCTCAGCGAGACGTCGTCCACCGCGCGGTTCTTCGCCTGGCCGCGGCGGCCCGGGTACTCCAGCACGAGGTTCTTGATTTCGAGCGCCGGGGCGTCCGCTTCGATCACGGCCTCGAGCTCACTGTCCTCGAGACGGATGTCCTCGGCGATCTTCGAAGCCTCGTCGCTGTCGGCGTCGATGCCGGAGTCGTCGAGCAGACGGCGGCCTTCGGGGCGCTGGCCCAGCACGGGCACGGCGGCGAGCAGCTTGCGGGTGTACTCCACCTGCGGCGACGCGAACAGGTCGCGCACCGGCGCCTGCTCGACGATGTTGCCCTGGTACATCACGACCACGCGGTCGGCGAGGTCGGCGACGACACCCATGTCGTGCGTGATCAGCACGATCGCGGTGTTGAGGGTGTCACGCAGCTTGCGCAGCAGGCCGAGGATCTCCGCCTGCACGGTGACGTCGAGCGCCGTGGTCGGCTCGTCGGCGATGATCACCTTCGGGTCGCACGAGATCGCCATCGCGATGACGACGCGCTGACGCAGACCACCGGAGAGCTGGTGCGGGTACTGCTTGAAGCGCAGCGGCGGGTTCGGGATGCCGACCATCTCCAGCAGCTCGATGGCGCGCTTGTCGGCGGCTTCCTTCGAGATGTCCTGGTGCGAGCGCAGCGCCTCACGCAGCTGCCAGCCGACGGTGTAGACCGGGTTGAGCGCGGTCATCGGCTCCTGGAAGATCATCGCGATCTGGTTCCCGCGGATCTTCTGGAGGTCCTTCTCCTTGAGGTCGGCCAGGTTGCGGTCGCCGAGGCGAAGCTCGCCCGCGATCCGGCTCGTCTTCGGGAGCAACCCGAGCACCGACATCGAGGTCACGGACTTGCCGGAACCGGACTCGCCGACCACCGCGACGATCTCACCCGGTTTGACGTCGAACCCGATGCCCTTGACGGCGTCGACAACGCCTTCGTCGGTCGGGAACGAGACGCTCAGGTCGGAGATGGACAGAACCGAACCCGACACGCCGCCGAGGTCCGACGATGCTGCTTCAGTGCTCACCAAGATGCCCTTCGTGGGGGTACATATGGTCGCGGCGCATCGGCCGCGACGGTGTCAACGCGTCCTCGGCGGTAAAGAGTGCCTCGGACGTGCGCGAGGATAACCGAGAGTCGCCCGACTAAGGTCGGTGCTCGTGGCTTCCGTTCCCGACACCCTATAAAGGAATGCCCGCCGTGTTCGAATTAGTCTTCAAGCCGTGATCTCCGCTCAGGCCAAATTGCTACTGGTGCACGCCCATCCGGACGACGAAAGCATCACCACCGGCGGCACCATCGCCCGTTACGCGGCCGAAGGCGCCGACGTGACCGTGGTCACGTGCACCCTCGGTGAGGAAGGCGAGATCATCCCGCCGTCTCTCGCCGGGCTCGGTTCGTGGGCTTCCGACCAGCTCGGCGGGTATCGCGCGGGCGAACTGGCGTCGGCGTGCGCCGCGCTCGGCGTCACCCGGCACCGGTATCTCGGCGGCATCGGCCGCTGGCGCGACTCGGGGATGGCCGGCACGCCGTCCGCGGCCCATCCGCGCGCCTTCTCCGGTGGCGACGTCGAGGAGCAGGTGGCTCAGCTCGCCGAGATCCTCGACGACGTCCGTCCTCAGGTCGTGGTCACTTATGACGCTTTCGGGGGTTATGGGCACCCCGACCACATTCGCGCGCACGAGATCACGATGGCCGCCGCGCCGAAGGCCGCGTCGGTCGAGCGGGTGTTCCATACGGTTTCTTCGCGTGACGCGGTCGCGGCCGGGCTCGCGGCGTTGCGCGGGCACTCACCGTTCCAGGTTCCCGAAGACGGCGAACTGCCGGTGACGCCGGACGAGACGATCACGACCGTCCTCGACGTCCGCGCCCACCTGCCGGCGAAGGCCGCCGCGTTGCGGGCGCACGAGACCCAGGTCAGCGTGCCCGCCTCCGAGGACCACTTCGCGCTGAGCAACGACGTCGCGCAGCCGATCACGCCGAACGAGTACTTCGTGCTCGCGCACGGGCCGGCCGAGGGTGCCGCGGCCGATCTGTTCGGAGGACTCGCGAAGTGACGGTCACGCCCCAGCCGCTCACGCCGAGTCAGCGTGGACTGCTGGTCCTGTTGTCCTTCGACGCGTTCCTGCTGGGGCTGCTCGAGTTGTTCTTCCTGCCGCTGCGGCTCGACGGCATCGTGCTCCCGAAACTCGGGGACGCGCCGATTCCGCTGACCGTGGTGCTCGCCGTGCTCACCACACCCTTGCTCGTCATGACGACCGCGAAAGTGATCCGCCCGTCCTTTTCGGTGATTCCGCTGCTCGTCTGGGTACTAGTCGTACTCGGGATGGGCGTGACGGGCCCGGGAGGTGATCTGGTGCTGGTACAGGACTGGCGGGCGTTGCTGCTGATCGGCGGCGGCGCGCTGCCGGGCGCGCTGGCGCTGGGCGGAGGCCTTGGCACGGTGACGAAGGCGGGCAAGGGAGGTAACGATGGGTGAAGCGATTTCGGATCGCCAGGTCGTGGCGGTGCTGCGGCCGTTCGTCCGCGCCTGCGGTCCGATGGTCGACGCGTTGCGGGTCGCTGATCCGTTCGGCCTGCAGGCCAGGGACCGTCGTGAGGACGCGCTGGAAGGCGTCGAACCCAAGCTGAAGGACAAACTCCTCGACGGGATCACGTCGGTCAAGGTGCCCGGCACCGCGGCCTGGGCGGAGATGTCGAACTACCAGCGGACCCAGTGGTGGGTGAACCGGGTCGGCCGGGTCACCGCGCTGATCACCGCGATCCCCGGGATCGGCGGCGCGCTCGCCGACCGGCTGCCGGTGCAGGACGCGCTCGGCTCCGCGTCCCAAGGGATCCTGCTGTGCGCGATCGCGGGGGAGTACGGCGTGACCGACGTCGGCGCCCGGGTCCGGTTGATCGCGTGGGTGCTCTTCGAACGCGACATCGATCCGGTGATCGCGGCGGGCAAGCACGCCGACCACGACAAGGTCGCCGAAGACGACGAAGCGGCGAAGCTCACCGAAGAACTCGACGATGCCAAGAAGAAGCACGGCAAGGTCACCCTGAAGGCGGCCGCGGGCACGCTGTGGCGCCTCGGCCGGGGACTGCTGGGCATCGTCGACGAACTGGAGAAGCGGCCGCGTGGCCGTCTCATCCACCGGGCGCTCGGCAAGCTGCCGGTGGTGGGCATGGCGGGCGACTACCTCGGCGAGCGCTCCGGACTGAAACGCGTCTGGAAGCGGGCGCACACGTGGTTCACCGAGCATCCCGAAGGCCAGTGACGCTCACCTCCAGAACATGAACGCGTCCTGCCCGTATTGAGCCGCGAGCGAGAAGCCACCGACCGTGTCGAAGAGCGCGTAAGAAACATCCCAGAGCACCCCGCTGGCTCCGGGGACGGCGAACAGCACGGCGAACAACGCGAGCGGCGCCCACGGCCGGGCCTTGGCACCGAACTCACGCGCGCCGGGCGAGAGATAGGGCTCGATCGCGCCCCAGCCGTCGAGGCCGGGAATCGGCAAGATGTTCAGGATGAACGTGACGATCTGAAGCAGCGCCAGGAACGAGAGTCCGATCACGAGCCCGTTCGTCATCGGCACGAGCGCGACGACGAGGGTCAGCAGCACGCCGACGGCGAGGTTGCTGAGCGGCCCGGCGAGGGAGACCCAGGACTGGACCCCGCGTGATCGCAGGCGTCCGTGTTCGATCCAGACCGCGCCACCCGGCAGCGGGATGCCGCCGATGATGAGGAATACCAACGGCAGGACGATGGAGAGCACCGGATCCGTGTATTTCCGGACGTCCATGGAGAGGTAACCCTTGTGGGCGACGCTGTGGTCGCCGCCGCGGAACGCCACGATCGCGTGCCCGAACTCGTGCAGCGACAGTGACGCGACCCAGCCGCCTGCCACGAGCAGGACCACGCCGGTGATGATCAGCGGGTCGTACTTCTGGCTGGAAATCGTGGTCGCATCACCGAAAGCCGCCAGTGCACCGCCCAGGACGGTGACCGCGAGGATGCCGAGGAAGATCGGGCTTGGCCGCACTGCTGATCTCTGCACCCCACCAGTCTTCCGTATGCCCGATGTGAAGTTCTCGGCGTGTCCCCTTGCGCGGCCGCGCCGAAGTATCCCCCGAACTCGCTACTCCGCTTGACCTGACCGCACTACACGGGTGTAATCACAGTGATGTCATTCGTCGCTGGAAGGGGGCGGCGGATGGTGTTTCAACACCGCCAGCCTGGGGAGTGCGTGGACAGCGAGGAGGCGGACGTGCGGTTGGAAGCAGATGGAAGGGAATGGGGGCAAGTCGTGGGTTGGGGTGAGGTCCCGGAGCAGCAACTGGGCGATCTCACCGAGCTTTTCGACGATGCCTCCGCGGAAGAGCAGGACTGGCAGGAACGGGCCCTCTGCGCGCAGACGGACCCGGAGGCGTTCTTCCCGGAGAAGGGCGGCTCCACCCGCGAAGCCAAGCGGATCTGCCTCGGTTGCGAGGTCAAGGACGAGTGCCTCGAGTACGCCCTCGCGCATGACGAGCGGTTCGGTATTTGGGGCGGGCTCTCCGAACGCGAGCGTCGGAAACTGAAGAAACGAGCTGTGTGACGGCGATCTCCGGCACCCCGTGCGCCGGAGATCGCTTCCTGCTCGCTTTCACCCCAGTCCTTTTCCACATAGTGGGGCCACCAACGGGTGACAGGCTCGCGTCGTAGGGTGGCGGCACTCGACTTCGCCGCCACATCTGGAGTGCCCGTTGTCCCGCACTGCCGCGTCACCCGCACTGCGCACGGTCCCCGTTCTGGCCATTGTGGTCTGTCACAACGGCGAGAACTGGTTGCCACTGGCGCTTTCCGCGTTGCGGCGCAGCGGTGTCCGGCCCCGGCACGTGCTCGCCGTCGACACCGGTTCCACTGACCGGACCGCGCGGCTCCTGGCCGATGCGGCTGCGGCCGAGGGCGTCGCCGGAGAGGCGCCGGTCCTCGACGGAATTCTCACACTATCGGATGAAGTGGGCTTTGGTGCCGCTGTCGGCGAGGCCGTCGAGTACGCCGTCGACCGCTGGGGCGATCCCGGCGGTTGGGTCTGGCTGCTGCACGACGATTGCGCGCCGGAACCCGACTGTCTCGAAAACCTGTTGGCAGCGGCCGAAAACGAGCCGGCCGCGACGGTGCTCGGTCCACTCGCGGTGGACTGGAGCGATCCGCGGCTGATCGTCGAAGCCGGGCTGTCGACCGACGCCATCGGCCACCGGCAGCAGATCTCACCCGAGGAGACCGCCGCGGCGGTGCTCGCCGTGCCGAGCGCGGGATCGCTGATACGACGGGAGATTTGGCACGACCTCGGCGGATATGACCCCGGATTTCCTTTGCTGCGCGAGGATCTCGACTTCGGCTGGCGCGCCAACGCCGCGGGCGGTCGCGTGCTTTCGGTGCCGTCTGCCCGGCTTCGGCACGCCCGCGCGCTCAGCACCGGACAGCGGGAACCGGACGCGCTCGGGATTTCGCTCGCCGCCGCCAACCGCGCACACGGACTCCGGGTGTTCTTCGTCAACTGCTCCCCGTTGTCGTTTTGGTTCGGCTTGCTTCGAATCCCGTTCTTCGCGGTGCTGCGCGCGTTGGCGTTCCTGCTGTTGCGCCGCACCGGCGAAGCGGGCGCGGAACTCGCGGCGACCTGGTACCTGCTGCGCGGCCGCGGCGGACTGCGCGCGGCCCGCGCCGAACGCCGCAAGACCGGCAAGCCCGGCGATGTCCGCGGTCTCTTCACCGGGCGGATGACGCGGGTGCGGAACGCCGTCCGCGCCGGTGTCGTCGGTCTCGTCCGGCGTGGCGTCGAACGGGACTACGCGCTCGGGACCGTGCCGGAGACCGCGGATCAGCAAGGCGCCTGGATTCCACCGGAAGCGTTGAAAGCCGGGGAAGAGCGGCCGGTCGGCCCCGGTGCGCTGCCCGCGGGCGCGATGCGCGGTGTCGGCTCGCGGGGGACCGGTCTGCGACGGCCGAGCGGGGTCGTCGCGGTCGCGGTGCCCGAGCAGGCGGCCGAGCCACGCGGCGAGGGCAGGCCCAAACCTTCCCCGGTGCCGCGTGACGGCGGCCGGGCTTCGGAGCCGGAACTCGTGTTCGTCGAGGTCGACCGGAAACGGGTGCTCGGCGCGACCGTGTTCGCCCCGCCGGTGGTGATGCTCGTCCTGCTGACGGCGCTCGCGTTCGTGGTCAACGGTTCGCGGCTCGGGCTCGACCTCTTCGGCGGGAAACTGCTGCCGGTCGGCGGGCTCGGTGAGATCTGGTCGGCGTATCTCGCGCCGTGGCACGCGATCGCGGGTGGGACGGCGAGTCCCGCACCCGCGACGCTGCCGGTGCTGGGCGTCCTCGGCGCGATCTTCACGCCGATCGGGGGTCCCGCGGCGCTGGTCGCGATCCTGCTGATCGGTGACATCCCGCTCGCCGCCCTCAGCGCGTACGCGGCTACTCGGCACCTTCGCGTGCGTCGCTGGGTGCGTGCCGTCGTCGCGGCGGCGTACGGCGTGCTTCCCGCCGCCACGGCCTCGGTCGCGCAGGGACGGCTCGACGTCGTTGTCGTGCACCTGCTGCTGCCGCTGGTGATCGCCGGCGTCGTGGGGTTGCTGGTCCGCGCGGACTCGCGGTGGCTGCACGTTTCCGCGCTGAGCGCGATCGGGCTGGCGCTGATCGGCGCCTTCTCGCCGCTGGCGCACGCGCTGGCGCTGGTCGGGCTGGTGGTCGGGTTCGTGGTGCTGCCTTCGCCGAGCGGGCTCGCGCGACGGATCGCGTCGGTCGGCATCGTGGTCTTCCTGCCGCTGGCGTTGCTGCTGCCGTGGCCGAGTGTGCTGCTGAGGCATCCGGAACTGCTGCTGCACGGGCTCGGCGGCGGGGCGACGGCCGCGTCCGGCGCCGATCTCGCCGGGCTTGACCCTGGCGGTCCCGGCGCCTGGCCGATCGGGGTGGTGCTGGTCGCGGCGGCGATCGTCGCGCTGGTGGTCCGGCCGTCGAGGGGGGCGGGCGGCGGCGTCGCGGTCGTCGTACTGGGTGTGCTCGGGCTCGTGGCCGTGCGGTTCGTGGCGGTGACGCCGATGTCGGGCGGCGCGCACGCGACCGGATACGCCGGGGTGCCGCTGCTGGTGATCGGCGCGGGGCTGCTGTGGACGGTCCTGGCGACCTGGCAGCGTGGCGCGGCCGTCGTCGAACCGGCGCCGTGGCTGGCGAAGGTCACGGCTGTGGCCGGCGTGCTCGTGCTGCTCGCGCTGGCGACCGGTGCGGTCGTCGCCGGCCGGGAAGGGCCTTTGAGGTCGGGTGACCGTCCTTCTCTGGCCCCGGAGATTTCGGCGGAACTGGCTTCGAGCGGACGTTCGGTACTGGTGGTGGGCTCGTCTCCGGACGTGGTCCGGCAGACCGGCGGCCGGTTGCCGCTTTACGGCGACGACGAACTCGCGCCGACGCCTGGCAGCGCCGACAGGCTGGCCTCGTGGCGCCGGGACCTGCTGCAGGGCTCGCCGGACGCGGTCAAACAGGCCTTCGCGGCGGCCGCGGCATCCGGGGTGCAGTACGTCGTGCTGCCCAGCGGCGTGGACGGCTCGGCTTTCGTCGGGCTCGCGCGGGACCTGGTCGCGCCGGTCGCGCCGGTCGCGCCGACCTCCGACGGGCGTGCGGTGCTACGGCTGCTGCCCGCCGGTGGTCAGGTTGCGTTGATCTCCCCGGAACTGGCGCAGGCGGCGGTGACCGGGAAGGGCGCGCCGGGCGCTTCGCCCGGGGTGGCGCCGGTGCAGGCCGGGCTGCCGGACGTGCGGGTGCGTGTCTCGGAAGGGCCGACCGGGCGGCTGCTCGTGCTGGCCGCGGAGTTCGAGGCGGGCTGGCAGGCGACCGTGGACGGCAAGGCCGTGCCGATCGTGCGGGCTTGGGGTCACCAGGTCGCCGTCTCGGTGCCTCCCACGCCTTCGGAGGTGGTGGTGGAGCACCAGGGCACGACGCGGAACCTGTTGCTGCTGGCGCAGATCGCGGCGGTGCTGTTCACACTGCTGACGGCGGTGCCCACGCGGCGGCGACCGGGCTGACCTTCGAGTCTTGGGCCCAGCGTCCCCAATGTCGCATTCGAGACGCTGAGCGACCCAAATGCGACATTGGGAACCCTTGAACTCACCCGGACCTTGAGTTGTCCACAGCTCTTCGGGGCGGGCGGGGAAGGTGAGGGCTATTCGCCTTCGATGACGTCGGGTTCGACGCCGAGGTAGCCGGCGACCTGCTCCACGAGGACGTCGTGCACGAGTTCCGCGAGTTCGCCCGGGTCCTTCGCGCGCGCCTCGAGGGGGCGGCGGTAGAGGACGATGCGGGCGCGCGTCGGCAGTCCGGCCCGGTCGACGCCGGCGGGCACGAGCCGCGAGAGCGGGACTGCTCCGTCGTGCAACACGCCGTCCACTCCGCTCGGTGCGCCATCCGAGCGAACTTCGGGGACGTCGTCGACGGCGACGTCGAGCTTCGTCAGCTCGTGCCGCCACCGCGCCTCGATCGGTTCGAGCGCGTCGAGAACCAGTGCGTCGAACCTTTCCGCCCTGCTAGCGGCGGCGGGAAGGGTCGACGGATAGAGCGCACCACGCAGGCCCCGGCCGTGCCGGTCCCGGCGCATCCGCCGTCGCTGTCGGGAATCACGAGCCGTCGCCACGAACCGAAGGGTACGCGCTCGGCGAGTCGAAGCGCGTGTCGCCGGTACGCCTGGCTCGCGACGCGCTATCGTTCTCGATCGTGCGGAGCGTACGAAAGTGTTCGCGAACGGGTTGCCTCGAACCCGCTGTCGCCACGCTCACGTATGCCTACAGCGATTCGACGGCCGTGGTGGGCCCACTGGCCACCGCGAGCGAGCCGCACTCCTATGACCTCTGCGAGGCCCACGCCCTCCGGCTGACCGTGCCCAAGGGCTGGGAAGTAGTCCGGCACGAGGGGGCCTTCGCCGCCCCGGACCCGTCCGCCGACGAGCTGACCGCCCTGGCCGAGGCCGTCCGCGAAGCGGGCCGTTCGGACAAGCCCGCGCCGGACCCCGAACCCGAGGGACCCTCGGGCAGGCGCGGCCACCTGCGCGTCCTGCCCGGCCGCGCCTGACGCGAGGGCTCGCCGGTAGGCTTTCGAGGCGCCAGAGGGCGTTGTAACGAGACTATTGGCGGGGAGCAGGCGTGCCAGACCTTTCGGGCATCGTGAAGGCCTACGACATTCGCGGCGTGGTCGGTGAACAACTGGACGTCGCACTCGTCCGCGACCTCGGCTCGGCGTTCGCCCTGTTGATCAAACCCGAGTCGGACGCGATCGTCATCGGCCACGACATGCGCGACTCCTCGCCGGAGCTGTCCGCCGCGTTCGCCGACGGCGTGACCTCGCAGGGCCTCGACGTCGTCACGATCGGTCTCGCCAGCACCGACCAGCTGTACTTCGCGTCCGGTTCGCTGAACCTGCCCGGCGCCATGTTCACCGCCAGCCACAACCCGGCCAAGTACAACGGCATCAAGCTGTGCCGTTCGGGCGCGGCCCCGGTCGGCCAGGACTCCGGTCTCGCGGAGATCCGCGACACCGTCGAGCAGGGCGTGCCCGCCTTCGTGGGCCAGCGCGGGTCGGTGACCGAGAAGGACGTCCTCGCCGACTACGCGGCGTACCTGCGCAAACTCGTCGACCTGTCGGGCAGCCGTCCGCTGAAGGTCGTCGTCGACGCGGGCAACGGCATGGGCGGCCACACCGTGCCGACCGTCTTCGCGGGCCTGCCCATCGAGATCGTGCCGATGTACTTCGAGCTCGACGGCAGCTTCCCGAACCACGAGGCCAACCCGCTCGACCCGAAGAACATCGTCGACCTCCAGGCGAAGGTGCGCGAAGAGGGCGCCGACGCCGGTCTGGCCTTCGACGGCGACGCGGACCGCTGCTTCGTGGTCGACGAGCGCGGCGAGCCGGTTTCGCCGAGCGCCATCACCGCGCTGGTCGCGATCCGTGAGCTGGAGAAGGAGCCGGGCGGCACCATCATCCACAACCTGATCACGTCGAAGGGCGTACCCGAGATCGTCGCCGAGCACGGCGGCAAACCGGTGCGCACCCGGGTCGGGCACTCGTTCATCAAGGCCGAGATGGCCAAGACCGGCGCGATCTTCGGCGGCGAGCACTCCGCGCACTACTACTTCCGCGACTTCTGGCGCGCCGACACCGGCATGCTGGCCGCGCTCCACGTCCTCGCCGCCCTCGGCGAGCAGGACGGTCCGCTGTCCGAGCTGACGGCGGAGTACTCGCGCTACGCGGCCTCCGGCGAGATCAACTCGACCGTGGACGACCAGGTCGCGCGCATGATGGCGGTCAAGGACGCGTTCGGCGCGCGCGACGGCGTCGAGATCGACGAACTGGACGGGCTCACCGTGCAGCTCCCCGGCGGCGGCTGGTTCAACCTCCGCCCGTCCAACACCGAGCCGCTGCTCCGCCTGAACGTCGAGGCCGCCGACGCCGAAGCCGTCCGGGCACTGACCGAAGACGTATTGGCGATAGTCCGTGGGTAACGAATATGTCGTGAAAACGCACATAGGGACATCTCTTGGTCTCGAAGGTGGCATTCACGACGTACCCACAGGTAGGGAGTAACCATGGCCGTCACGCTTGACGCACAGTTGCTGGAGATCCTGGCCTGCCCGTCCCCCGACCACGCGCCGCTGCGCACGGGGACGACGGCGGACCCCGAGGCCGACGCACTGACTTGCACGGAGTGTGGTCGAGTGTATCCGGTCCGTGATGGAATCCCGGTATTGTTGCTGGACGAAGCCACCGAGCCGACGAACCCGGATGGCGAACATGCCGACGGTCCCTGACGATTCCCTGCTCGACGATCCCGCGAGGCTGGCCGAGGCCGACACCGCGGGGCTTCTCCGTGCCGCCGCGATGGCGGGAGCCCAGGTCAGGGCGACCGCCGAGGCCGCGGCCGAACTCGAGCTGAGTGATCGCCTCGACGTCGGGCGTCCCCGCTCGCTCGTGCTGCTCGACCGGCCAGGGGTCAGCCGGACGCTGACCCGGCTGGTCGCCGCGCTGCTGACCCCGTCGTGCCCGGTCCCGGTGGTCGTCGCCGAGGTGGTGCCCAGCTGGATCGGCGCGCTCGACGTCGTTTTCGCGCACACCGACGACGCCGGTGACCGCGAGCTGGCCGCTTCGCTGGAGCGCGCCGCCCGGTTCGGCGCGACCGTCGTGCTGTCCGCGCCCGCCGAAGGCCCGGTCGCGGCCGCCGTGGCGGGGAAGGGCGTGCTGCTGGCGCCCCGCATCCCGGTCCCGCCGGAGATGGCCTTTCCGCGCGGGCTCGCCGCCGCGCTGGTCACCGCGAACGCGCTCGGCCTGCTGGTGGCCGATCTGGAGCAGCTCGCCGACCACCTCGACGCGGAAGCCGAGAAGGACTACCTGGCCAGGGAGTCGTTCGCGAACCCGGCCAAGGCGATGGCGCTGCGCGTCGCCGACCGGCAGCCGCTGCTCTGGGGACTGGACCCGGTCGCGGTCGCCGTCGGCGAGCACGCGGCACACGCTTTCGCCGCCCACGCGGCGCTCGTCTGTGACGTGGAGGACTACCGCCAGGCGCTGGCCAGGCCCGCTTTGCGGCGCGCGGCGTTGTCCGGGGGCGTGGAGCGCGATATCTTCGCGGACCCGGAGGAGGGGGTCGGCTTGACGCCGAGGGTGTTGCTCCTCTCGGTTCGGACGGGGCCCGCCACGGAGGCGGCCCGCTTCGAGGCACAAGACCTGTTGCCCGGTGCGGACGTGATCGCCCCGGCCGAAGAGATCGAAACGGACGAGATCGTGCGTGCGGCCGTTCTCGCGCTGCGTTTCGAGCTGGCCGCGGTCTACCTGGGGCTGGCCGTCGGCAGCATCGGCGGCGCCGGGAGGTACACGCCTGCAACGGCGTGAGCCCCGAGCGCGACGTGAATGAATGAGGGCCGGCACCACCCGTGCCCGGCGAGGAGTTGAGGTGACAGTGGAGCTGCTGCGCAATGCCGTGCGGCCCTACGCGTGGGGATCGAGAACGACGATCCCCGAGCTGCTGGGGCGTCCGGTGCCGGCGCCGCATCCGGAGGCGGAACTGTGGATGGGCGCCCACCCCGGCGACCCGTCCCACGTCATCGGCCCGGACGGTACCGAGCGGAGCCTGCTGGAGCTCGTCGAAGCCGACCCGGTCGGCCAGCTCGGCACGAGCTGCGCCAACCGCTGGGGCGGCAGGCTGCCGTTCCTGTTGAAGATCCTCGCCGCCGAAGAGCCGCTCTCGATGCAGGCACACCCGTCGGCCGCGCAGGCGGCGGAGGGCTACGCCCGCGAGGAGTCCGCCGGGATCCCGCGTGACGCCTCGAACCGCAACTACCCGGACCCGACCGCGAAACCGGAACTCGTCTGCGCGCTGACGGAGTTCCACGCGCTGGCGGGCTTCCGTGACCCGGAGCGCACGATCTCGCTGCTGAAGGCGATCGAGACGCCCGGCCTGGCGAAGTACGCGGTGCTGCTGGAGGCCCAGCCGGATCCGGCCGGGCTGCGCGCGCTGTTCACCACCTGGATCACGCTGCCGCAGGCCGCGCTCGACGAACTGCTGCCCGAGGTCCTCGATTCGTGCGTCAAACACGTGCGGGAGCGCGGCGAGTTCGACGTCGAATGCCGGACCATCCTGGAGCTCGGCGAGTCGCATCCGCGGGACGCGGGTGTCCTCGCCGCGCTGCTGCTCAACCGGCTCACCCTCCGCGCGGGTGAGGCGATCTACCTGCCTGCCGGGAACCTGCACCTGTACCTGCACGGCACCGCCGTCGAGATCCTCGCGAACTCGGACAACATCCTGCGCTGCGGGCTCACCCCCAAGCACGTCGACGTGCCGGAATTGCTGCGAGTCGTCGACTTCGCGTGCGGCGAGATGCCGGTCCAGAGCGGCGAGCAGGAGGCGCGCATGTCGGTCTATCGCACCGACGCTCCCGAATTCGAGCTCTCGCGGATCGAATGGGAGGCCGGGGACGACGGCGAGGTCGCCGTCCACGACGTCGGCCCGCAGATCCTGCTGTGCACCGCTGGCAGTCTCCAGGTGACCGCAGACGACGGCGAGCAGGTCGAACTCCGCCGCGGCCAGTCGGTGTGGCTCCCGGCCGCCGACCCCGCCGTCCGCGTGCGACCGCTTTCCGCCGAGCGCACCCAGGTCTTCCGCGCCACCGCCGGCACCTGCTAGCCCTCGACCCCTCGCGTTTCGTCCTCTGAATGCGGTACTTGCACACGCAAGGACCGCATTCAGAGGACGAAACGCGTTCTTGGCCGAAGTGTGTGCGTTCCGTGTGGTGGGTTCCGCAACTATCGCCCGAAGGGGTGACCCGGCGGTTGTCGTCGGCTCATCCCGGATGTCGATAGCCAAGGAGTGACCAGCAGTGACTTCCCATCCCGACGCGGTGAGCGGGCGCGTTTACCGGGTGCCGGTTTCCGTGCGCCCCGGTGTCCTGCTCACCGCGCTCGGCTTCGCCGTGGTGACCGTGCTCGTCCCGGTCGTCGACCGGGCGCGGCTGCTGTCGGACGGCCAGGACCTGGTCGTCTCGGCGCAGGCGCTGGCGGGGATCGCCGGTGACGTGATCGAGGCCGCCAAAACCGCGGGTTCCGGTCTGCACGGCCTCGCCGCCGACGCGGAAAGCAGGCTGAACCTCCCGCTGGTCGTGTTCGCCACTCTCGGCGCGCAGGTACTGCTCACCGCCGCGCTCGTGGTCACCGGCGCCCAGCCGACCCGCGTGATGCTGACCGTCGCCGGCCTGCTCAACATGTTCGCGGTCGCGCGCCTCGAACCCACGTCGCCGTCGGCGTGGGACGCCGCCGCCAACGGGGCGCTGGTCATCGTGCTGGCCTGGTTCTCCTCGACCCGCCGTGAGCCGCGGTTCGCGCTGTAGTGATTTCCGGGAGGTGCTCGTCTGAGGGGTCGGGCACCCCCCGGTCAGGCCGGGGCGGGTTCGGTGAGCGACAACAGCAACCGGACGAGGGTCGAAGCGTTGGCGTCGTGGGGGACTTCCAATTGCTTCGCCTCTTCGCCCGCCGCCTCGGCCGCCCTCGTCTCCCCGACGGCCTCGTACGCCCGGCGCAGCACGTGCAGGGTGAGGCCGGTCGCGGGTTTCCCGCCCATGGCCCGGAATTCGTCGAGGCAGTGGCGCAGCACGGGAATCGCGCGATCGGCCCGGCCGTCGCCGATCCAGCTGGCCGCGATCGCGCGCGTGCAGGAAAGCTCCCGCGGCCGTTCTTCGAGCGCGCCGGCCAGCCGCCGCGCGTTCTCGTAGGCCTTCACCGCGCCGACCCGCCGTCCGGCACCCGCGAGAATGGCGCCCTGCGTACGCAACGACTTCGCCAGCGCCGATTTCGCCGTCGTCCGGCGCAGTACCCGGACCGACTCCTCGATCGTCTCCAGTGCTTCCACCGGGTGCCCGTCGAGCATCAGCGACCACGAAAGTCCTTGCAGCGCAACGCCGAGCTGGCGTTCGTCACCTCGTTCGCGGGCGTGTGCGAGGATCCTGCGGTCGATCTCCAGCGCTTCGGAGACCTTGCCGAGCCGGTGCAACGCGGCGGACTCCGCGTGCCGCGCGTACGCTCCGGGCCCGGTTTCCTCCACAGTGGACAGTTCACGGGCCTGGGTCGCGGCGTGCAGGGATTCCCCCGCCCGGCCGAGGCCGACGAGGCAGTGCGCCAGATTCGTTTCGACCCACGCCTGCGCGGAACTGTCGCCGAGTGCCGCCAGCTCCTTCGAACATTCGCGATAACCCTCGACGGCGCGTTCGTACTCGCCGCGAGCGTGCAGCAATACCGTCAAGTTCGCCTCGGCGATGGCCACGATATGCCTGTCACCCGCCTCGCGGGCGGCGTCGCGCAGCGTCTCGTACGCCGTCCGCATATCGGTGTAGTGGCTGTGCAGATACAGATACGCGCTCAGCCTTTCCAGTATCCGCAACGCTTTTCGCCGCCAACCGATGGCACACAGCGACGAGACGGCGGTGACCAGATTGGCCCGCTCCACGGAGAACCACGCCCCGGGATCGCGCAGCAGCCGCTCGACCAGTTCGCCCGCGAGCGGTTGCGCGGGCAGGTCCTGATCCGACAACGGCATCGGCACCGTCCTCGGCAGACGGCGGGCCGCCGTGTCGGCGAGGCACAGCGCCGCGTCCGACACCTTCGCGACGGTGGCCACCCGCTCGGCGCGGGTCTCCAGTTCCCGGCCGAGTTCGGTGGCGAACACGCGAACGAGGTCGTGCACGCGGAACCGCTGTTCGCCCGTCGGATCGAGGCCGGTGGCTTGGAGCAGGCTGGCTTCGACGAGTTCGTCGATGGCCTCGTCCGCGTCTTCGTCGTCGGTGTCGTTGACGAGGGTCGACACCGCCCAGGCGGGAAGGTCGAGGGTGCGGCAGCGGCCGATCAACCGGAACGCGCGCCGCGCGGCCGGGCTCAGTGCCCGGTAGCTCAACGCGATGCTGCCGCGGACCTGAAGATCGCTGACCCGCAGTTCGTCGAGGCGGGAGACCTCGTCCTCCAGCTTCGCGGCGAGTTTCCCCAGCGGCAGTCCCGGCCGCATGGCGAGCCTGCTGCCCGCGATCCGCAGCGCCAGCGGGAGATTGCCGCAGGCCTTGGCGATCCGCTCCGCGTCCGCGCGTGCGGCGCCCACCCTGTCCGGTCCGGCCAGCCGCTCCAACAGGGTCATCGCCTCGGCGCCGGACAGCGGCGCGAGGTGGAGACGATCGGCCCCGGCGAGGCCGGAAAGCCGTTGCCTGCTGGTGATCAGGACGGCGCAGCCCGGCGTTCCCGGCAGCAGTGCGCGGATCTGTTCCGGGCCGGCGGCGTCGTCGAGCACGACGAGGACCCGCCGGTCGGCGAGGCGCCCGCGGTAGACGGCCGCCCGCGCCTCGACGTCGTCCGGAATGGCGGGGCCGGTGACACCCAGCGCCCGTAAGAGGTCGCCGAGGACGTCGGCGAGGTCGCGCGGACTCGAGGCGCCCGCCAGCGGGACGAACAGCTGACCGTCCGGAAAGGACCGGCGGAGCCGGTGCGCCGTGCTGATCGCGAGGGTGGACTTGCCGGCACCGGGTTCGCCGGTGATCACCGCGACCGGTACGCCGGTGCCGTCGCCGAGCAGGCCGGAGAGCCTCGCGATCTCGCCTTCGCGGCCGGCGAAATCCGCGATGTCCGGCGGGAGCTGGCAGATCGGGAAGACCGGCGTCACCTTGGTGGCGGGTACCGGATCCTCACCGCGCAGCACGGCGGCGTGCACGCGGCGGACCTCGGCACCGGGTTCCACGCCGAGTTCTTCGACGAGGGTGGTGCGCAGATCGCGGTAGACGGCCAGCGAATCGGCCTGCCGCCCGGCACGGTGCAGCGCGATCATCAGCTGCGCGGCCAGCCGCTCACGCAGGGGGTGTTCGGTGATCATCGCCTGGAGTTCGCCGGTGAGTTCGCCGTGCCTGCCGTCGGACAATTCGGCGTCGACACAGTCTTCGAAGGCGGCGAGACGTTCCGATTCGAGCCGGGCGATGTCCGCGTCGAGCCGGGGAACATGCAATCCGGACAGGACCGGCCCGCGCCATTCCGCGAGCGCGCGGCGGTAGTGCCCGGCGGCCACCGCCGGATCACCCGCCCGGGCCGCCGCCTTCCCCTCCGCCGCGGCTTCGCGGAAGGACAGCAGATCGAGTTCGCCGGGCTCGACCACCAGCCGGTAGCCGTGCGGATCCCGCTCGATCTCCAGCCCCTCGATCCGCGCACGCAGCCGGGAGACGTAGGTGTGCAGATTCGAGGCGTACGACTTCGGCGGCGTCTCCGGCCAGAGCGTCTCGACCAGTGCGTCGACCGGGACGGCCGAGTTCGCGTTCAGCAGCAGAACGGCCAGCAGGGTGCGCTGACGATCGCCGCGCGGCGTCGTCCGCCGCCCGTGCGGGCTCTCGATCGTCAACGGTCCGAGCACGCCGAATCGCGGCACGGGCACCTCCCCAGCTCATGAGAGGGGCGAGACTAGCGAGGGCGTCCGACAATTCTGTGACCTGTCCCCGGGTGGGGCCGCCCAGCGCGTACGGGCTCATCTGCACTGCTAGCCTTCGAACCCGGCATATCGGGACACCATTGGGGAGTTGCACGTGTCTGCAGGTGGCGGAACCAAGGCGATCATCGCCGCGCTCGTGGCGAACGCCGGAATCGCGGCCGCGAAATTCACCGGCTTCCTCATCACGGGGTCGTCCTCGATGCTCGCCGAGTCCGTGCACTCGCTCGCGGACACCTCGAACCAGGGGCTGCTGCTGCTGGGCCAGAAGACCTCGCAGCGCAAGGCGACCCGCACGCATCCGTTCGGGTTCGGGCGTGACCGGTACTTCTACTCGTTCATCGTCGCGCTGATGCTCTTCAGCCTCGGCTCGGTGTTCGCACTGTGGGAGGGCATCCACAAGATCGGCGAGCCCGAGGCGCTGACCTCGCCGCTGGTGGCCGTCGGCATCCTGGTGGTCGCGATCGGGTTGGAGTCGTACTCCTTCTACACCGCGATCCAGGAGTCGAAGAAGATCAAGGGCGACGCGGGCTGGTGGGCGTTCATCCGCCAGGCCAAGACCCCCGAACTCCCGGTGGTCCTGCTGGAGGACGCCGGCGCGCTGCTCGGCCTGGTGTTCGCGCTCATCGGCGTCGGCCTTTCCGTCGTCACCGGCGATCCGGTGTGGGACGGTATCGGCACCGTCATGATCGGCCTGCTGCTCGGCGTCATCGCGATCATCCTGATCATCGAGATGAAGAGCCTGCTGATCGGCGAAGGCGCTTCTCCGGCCGACCTCGACACGATCGTCGACGAACTGGCCGCGGGCAAGGTCGAGCGGGTCATCCACATCCGCACCCTCTACATCGGCCCGGACGAGATGCTGGTGGCCGCGAAGCTCGCTTTGGTACCCGGACTGGACACCGGCGAGGTCGCGCAGACCATCGACGACGCCGAAGCGCGTGTGCGCGCGAAGGTGCCTACGGCGAAGCTGATCTACCTGGAGCCGGACCTGGACCGCTCCCTGGTCTGATCCCCGCTCGGCCGGGAAGTCCGTGACCGCCGTCCGGAGCAACTGTCCGTACTCCGCCGGTTACCGTCGCGACCTCCTCATATTTCGTTGCTCTCCCACCGCGCTGCCGTTCCGGCCGAGAGATAGGGTCCGTTGAACCGCAGTCAGGTGTAGGAGGTCAAGGGTGCCCGGAAACGGTCTGTGGCGTACGAAATCCATCGAGCAGTCCATCGCGGACACCGACGAGCCGGGGACCAAGCTCAGGCGGAACCTGGGCGCGTGGGACCTGACCGTCTTCGGGGTCGCCGTCGTCATCGGCGCCGGGATCTTCACGCTCACCGCCCGTACGGCGGGTGACTTCGCGGGACCGTCCGTCTCGCTCGCGTTCGTGTTCGCGGCCATCGCCTGCGCCTTGGCCGCCCTCTGCTACGCGGAATTCGCGTCGACCGTCCCGGTGGCCGGGAGCGCGTACACGTTCTCCTACGCCACGTTCGGCGAGTTCATGGCGTGGATCATCGGCTGGGACCTCATCCTGGAACTCGCGGTCGGCGCGGCCGCGGTCTCGAAGGGCTGGTCCGCGTACCTCGAAACCGTGCTCTCCTACATTTTCGGCAAGGGCACGAAGACGACCTTCGAGATCGGCCCGGTGCCGGTCGACTGGGGCGCCCTGCTCGTGGTGCTCGTGCTGGCGACGCTGCTCGCCGTCGGCACGAAGCTGTCGTCGCGGTTCTCGATGGTGATCACCGGGATCAAGGTCGCGGTGGTGCTGTTCGTGATCGTGCTCGGCATCTTCTACATCAAGGGTTCGAACTACACCCCGTTCATCCCGGACGCCCAGCCCGCCGCGGAGTCGGCGTCCACCGGCGTC
This sequence comes from Amycolatopsis sp. NPDC039088, assembly GCF_055598845.1. Lineage (NCBI taxonomy): Bacteria > Bacillati > Actinomycetota > Actinomycetes > Pseudonocardiales > Pseudonocardiaceae > Amycolatopsis > Amycolatopsis sp. NPDC039088. The sequence continues at coordinate 70,341 of NZ_JBVKAE010000004.1, forward strand.
GACCAGTCGCTGTTCTCGCTGGTCGCCGGTGGCGGCAGCAGCGCGTTCGGCGTCTTCGGCCTGCTGGCCGCGGCGTCGCTGGTGTTCTTCGCGTTCATCGGCTTCGACATCGTCGCGACCACCGCCGAGGAGACGCGCAACCCGCAGAAGGCGGTGCCCCGGGGCATTTTCGGCTCGCTCGCCATCGTCACGGTGCTCTACGTCGCCGTGTCGCTCGTGGTCGTCGGCATGGTGAACTACAAGGATCTCGCCACTTCGGCCGGTGACGGCGGCAAGAAGACGCTCGCGTCCGCGTTCGCGGCCAACGGTGTCGACTGGGCGGCCAACATCATCTCCGTCGGCGCCCTCGCCGGTCTGACGACCGTCGTCATGGTGCTGATGCTCGGCCAGATCCGGATCATCTTCGCGATGTCGCGTGACGGCCTGATGCCGCGCGGCCTGGCGAAGACCGGGGAGAACGGCACGCCGAAGCGGGCGACCATCGTCGTCGGTGGGCTGGTCGCGGTCGCGGCGACGTTCTTCCCGGCGGACAAACTCGAGGAAATGGTCAACGTCGGGACGCTTTTCGCTTTCGTTCTGGTCTCCGCGGGGGTGCTGGTGCTGCGCAAGACCCGGCCCGATCTGCCCCGCGCCTTCCGGGTGCCGTGGGTTCCGGTGATCCCGATCCTCGCGATCGTCGCCTGTGTCTGGCTGATGCTGAACCTCACCGTGCTGACCTGGCTGCGCTTCCTCGCGTGGATGGCGCTCGGCATCGTCATCTACTTCGCCTACGGCCGTCGTCATTCGCTGCTCGGCAAGCAGAACAAGGACGAGGTGCCCACGTCCGTATCGGACTGATCATTCTCGTTTCGGCGGCCCACCATTCCTTTGTGGATGGTGGGCCGCGCTGTTCGGGGCCCCGGTTTCGGTGTGAAATCGGTGTGCGATAGCGTCCGGTCTCTCGCTTCCCCCTGACGGGTGAACGGGACTCGTGTAGACGCACTGCGAGTCGACCTTCACCCCTCCAAAGAAGCACCGCGCTTTGCTCGTTTGTCCCCCGATCGGTACAGGAGAGCTCTGAATGCAGATCATCACCAGACGGCGTGTCCGTTCCGCCGCCACCGTCTTCGCGCTGGCGACCGCCGCCCTGCTCGGCGTCACCGGCACCGCGCTGGCGTGCCATACCGACGACGGTCGCGCCATCGCGACGCCGAAGAACGTCAGCACCTGCGAGAAGGCCCAGCTTCCGGGCACCGAGATCTCGACGAAGGACCTGACCTTCACCGGTGGCACGGAGAAGGACAAGTACCTCAACATCACCGCTGTCGGTGAAGGCGTCACCGTCACCGCGATCGTCGTCAAGGGCGGCGACGGCTACAACATCTACGAGCCCGGCAAGCGGGGCCTCGGCAAGACACCGCCGTGGGAGAAGCTGCGCTCGCCGATGAACAACGGTGGTCAGCAGGCCGACATCAGCCACTGGTTCGCCTGTGGTGAGAAGAAGACCAAGCCGACCGAGCCGACGAAGCCGAGCGAGCCGACGAAGACCACGACGGCCAAGCCGACGACGACCGCGCCGACCACCTCGGACAAGCCGACCCAGACGTCGGAAGCCCCGAGCAGCACCACCGCCCCGGCCCCCGCGGTCGGCGGTAACGGTGGCAACGGCGGCGGCCTCGCGAACACCGGTTTCGACAACGCCTGGCTGCTGTGGGCCGGTGGCCTGCTGGTCCTGGCCGGTGCCGGCGTCCTGGTCCTGCTGCGCGTGCGCCGCAAGGCCAACTGAAGCTAGCTAGTGCCTGAAGGCCTCCTTCCTCGTGAAGGGGGCCTTCAGCGCATCTGGGGGAAGTCCCCGAACAGCGAGCCCTGCTCGCCCCAGGGTTTCGTCGGGCGGGGACGGCCGAGTCCGGCGGCCATCGCGACGGCGTTGTCCCATTCGGCGTCGACGACGTAGTCCGTGTGCTTGAGCACGCCGGGCGCCCAGCGGTGCCGCCCGGTCGGCCCGCGCATGGGGTCGGGCAGCCAGTGGTCGCCCCCGAGCACGAGGACGCCCTGGTCGTCGGCTTCGGCGGCCAGCGGTCCCGTTCCACCGGCGGCCAGATAGCCGTCGCCGAGCAGTTTCCCGCCCACCACGCGGTGCCGCCACGTCGTGACGCCGCCGCCGAAGATGTCCGTGCCGCGGCACAGCGCCCGCCATCGGCCGTCGAGATCCTCGTACAGCGCGGCCAGTTGGGCCTGCGGCAGCATCGCCGGGAAGGCCCGCTGATAACCCCATTGCAGCGGTGAGCCCGCGGTCAGCAGCCCGACGCGGTCGCGGTCTTCCGGCGGGAGATCGGCGATCACCCGCGCCGCCGCGAGCACGGTGAGCAGGCTGCCGAGGTTGTACCCGGACAGCACTACCCGCGTGCCCGGATCGGCGAGGTGTTCCTTGACCCGGTCCGCGAGTTCCGGGACGACCTTGAGCGCGTAACTCGGCGGGACGGTCGGATGCGCGGCACGCGGCCAGAAGCACACGAGGTCCGCCAGCGCGCCGAGGTGACGGCTGCGTTTGGGCGTCGTCGCGGCGGCGAACACGACCCGCAGCAGCCCCGCCGCCAGCGCGCCGAGCGCGAAGACACCGATCGTCGAGAGCGGCGTGAACCAGCCGGGCAGGTGCTCGAAACCGAAGCGCGCCACCAGGAGCGCGCCACCGCCCGCCGCCATCGCCAGCGCGACGGTGAGCGCGAGATGGTGCAGATGCTTGCGTTCCCACGAAGCACGGGCCCAAACGCGCGCGGCCTCTTCTTCCTGTGCCTTGCTGATCTCCATCAGCGCGACGATCTTCGGGATGCCGCGACGCAGGCGCCGCAGCGGGACGGCCACGGCGAACCCGAGCACACCGAGCACGACGGCGAGCGCGAGCCCGGCGCCCCACAGCACGGTCACCAGGAGGTAGGTGTCGGGCAGCCGCAGATCGTTCGCGCCGACCAGTTGCCGTAGCGCGACCGCGAGTCCCGCGCCGAAGCCGCCACCGAGCAGCCCGGCGAGCGCGAGGACCGGGGCCGCGGCCCAGCCGCCGAGCCACGGCCGCAGCCGGTGCGGCAGGTGCTTCCAGGTCGGACGGCCGAGCAACGCCGCCGGGATGAGCATCAGCGCGAACAGCGAGGTCACCGCGACCATCGCCGCGCCGAGCGCTTCGACCGTCCCGTCGGCTCCGCCGAGACCGCCGCCCGACAGCCCGGCCGGCAGCGGTGTCCGGCGGACGACGGCGATCCCGACCAGCGCCACGGCGATCGCGATCACTCCGCCGCGGACGATCGGTCCGGCCGAGAAACCGACCGTCGAAGCCACGAGCGCGGCGAGGACGAGCACCAGCGCGCAGCTCCAGACGATCAGGTCGAACGTCGCCGTCGGCAGCCGGAACGGCCCGCCGAGCAGCGGAAGCGCGACACAGGTCAACGCGGCGACGGTGTGCAGCGTGCGCAGGCCCGGCGTCCGCGGCAGGTCCTGGGGCTGCAGCGGGCTCGAACTGTGGGCGCGGTGCAGCCTGTTCCGTGATCGCCAGTCCGAGGACGGGATCCGGTCGAGCACGAAGATCAGCACCAGCAGCGGCACCACGCCGATCGCGGTCCGCAGCGGCGCGAAATCCCGCAGGAACGACGGCGCGCCCGAGAGGCAGGCGGAGCCGGGGGCGAGGCATTGTGCGGCGAACAGGTCCAGCGAGACCACCGCGAGCTGGCTGATCAGCAGCATCGTCAGCAGCAGCGAAGCCACCCGCAACACGCCTCGGCAAGCGGCGGCGAGCAGCGCGGCGGACCGCTTGCCCTCCGGGACCGGCGGCAGCATCCAGTGCGCGACGTTCGCCAGCGAAAAGGGGAACAGCAGCGCCCAGGTGGCCTTGGCCGCACCCCCGGAGGTCATCCCGCTCCACAGGTAGCCTTCGAGAATGCGCGGGATCGAACGGCCGAGCGCGGGCAGCACCGGACCGGGAGCGGGACGGCGCAGCCGGTCCGACGGCCGGATCAGCCTGCCGATCCCGTCGCCCGCGACGTCGACCACCGACGTCGAATCCAGCAGGCTTTCACCGCTCGTGCCCACCAGCCCGGGTACGCGTATTTCGACGACGCGGGTGTCGGGACCCGGCATGACCACGGTGAAGGCCTCCAAACCGTTCCAGTGGGGACTGAGCCGACAACGGTACTGTTCCGATGTCATCCAACCTTGGAGGAAGCGCGCATATGACCCCCGAAAGCGTTGCCAAGCGGCACGACACCCGCAACGGCATCGAGTTCGCCGTCGCCGATCTCGAGGCCGCCGAGTTCGGCCGCAAGGAGATCCGCCTCGCCGAGCACGAGATGCCTGGCCTGATGGCGTTGCGCCGCGAGTACGCCGAGGTGTATCCCCTGCGGGGAGCCCGGGTTTCGGGCTCGCTGCACATGACGGTACAGACCGCGGTGCTGATCGAGACCCTCGTCGCGCTGGGCGCGGAGGTGCGCTGGGCCTCGTGCAACATCTTCTCCACGCAGGACCACGCCGCCGCGGCGGTCGTCGTCGGCCCGCACGGCACCGTCGAGGAGCCGAAGGGTGTGCCGGTGTTCGCCTGGAAGGGCGAGTCGCTGGAGGAGTACTGGTGGTGCACCGAGAAGATGCTGACCTGGGACGGCGAGGGTCCCAACATGATCCTCGACGACGGCGGCGACGCCACCATGCTGGTGCACAAGGGAACCGAGTTCGAGAAGGCGGGCGTCGTCCCCTCGCCGGACGAGAACACCTCGGACGAGTTCCGCGTGTTCCTCCAGCTGCTGAGCGCCTCCGTCGCGGCCGACACCGGCAAATGGACCAAGATCGGCGAAGGCATCCGCGGGGTCACCGAGGAGACCACCACCGGCGTCCTGCGGCTCTACCAGCTCGCCGCGGCCGGTGAGCTGCTGTTCCCCGCGATCAACGTGAACGACGCCGTGACCAAGTCGAAGTTCGACAACCGCTACGGCATCCGGCACTCGCTGATCGACGGCATCAACCGCGGCACCGACGTCCTCATCGGCGGCAAGGTCGCGGTCGTCTGCGGCTACGGCGACGTCGGCAAGGGCGCCGCGGAATCGCTGCGCGGCCAGGGCGCCAGGGTGATCGTCACCGAGATCGACCCGATCTGCGCGCTGCAGGCGGCGATGGACGGCTACCAGGTCAAGAAGCTGGAGAACGTCCTCGGCGAGGCCGACATCATCATCACGACCACCGGAAACAAGGACGTCGTGCTCGTCGAGCACATGGCTCAGATGAAGCACCAGGCGATCCTGGGCAACATCGGCCACTTCGACAACGAGCTCGACATGGCGGGTCTGCAGCGCTACCCGGGTATCCGGCGGATCAACATCAAACCGCAGGTCGACGAGTGGGTCTTCCCGGACGGCAAGAGCATCATCGTGCTGTCGGAAGGCCGTCTGCTGAACCTGGGCAACGCGACCGGCCACCCGTCGTTCGTGATGTCGAACAGCTTCTCCAACCAGGTGATCGCGCAGATCGAGCTGTTCACCAAGTACGAGGAGTACGACAAGGAGGTCTTCCGCCTCCCGAAGAAGCTCGACGAGAAGGTCGCGAAGATCCACCTCGACGCGCTCGGCGGTGAGCTCACGAAGCTGACCAAGGAGCAGGCCGAGTACATCGACGTGGACGTCGAAGGCCCGTTCAAGACGGATCACTACCGGTACTGACCGGCTGCCATGAAAGGTCCTTTCCTTGCAAAATTTGCCAGGAAAGGACCTTTCATGGCGGGCTGACCGGCCGGCGGGAGGTGCGTCGTTCCCACGGCTGTGCCCACATCCGCGGCCGCGGCGGGGAACGAAAGTTGACCCTGGTGGCTGCGGACTCGCTCGGCGAAGACAGGGCATCCGGCGTCGATCAGCTTGCCTGCCAGATCGGCACGCCCGGCGGCGCGTTGTGCCCAGTACATCGTTTGCCGCCGGGTCACCTCGCGCACGAGCTCGGGTGCGCTGTCGTCGATGAGGACGAAGAACTCGTCAGGTTTGTACACCTCGTAGGGCAGGGAGTCCGGGTCCACCCCGTTCTGGGAGAACCCGTTGTCGCAGCTCAGAATGATTTCTGCGGAACAGGCGATCGCCGCGGCGTGCACGTGTTCGTCGTCGGCGTCCTTGCCGGGAAACGAGCCGTCGACGACGAAGTCCTCGACGCGGACGTTCGCATCGACGAACACTCTCGTCGGGACCACCGCACGAGGTTATCGGCCGTCCCGGTCGCGGCCGGAACGGCCGTGCACCTGCGTTTCAGTCGTCTTCGAGCGCGCGGAGTTCGTCGAACGCGGCGATCTGCCGCTGCCGGCGGGCCTGTTGCTCTTGTAGCACATCAACGGTCCGCAGGCGCGTGTGCGAGCCGACCTTGCGGGCTGGTATCTCACCGGCGTTGACCATGCGCATCAGCGTGGGCCGGGAGATGCCGAGGAGCTTGGCCGCCGCGGTGGTGGTGAGTTCCTCGGGCATCGAGCTGACCGTGACGGTCTGCCCGAGGGCCACGGCTTGAACGACCTGGGTGATGATCTGGGACAGCTCCATCGGAACCGGGATGGTCTGATCTCCCCCGCCGCTGTCCGCGGTAAATCGGGCACCGCGGCGCGGGAGAAGGTTCGCCAGTTCCTGGGCTTGCTGCTGGTCGCGCTTGTCGGCCAGCACAACATCCCGATCGGTCGTACCCACCAGCGTCGACACGCTCATCACTTCCCCACTACGATCTGCAGTTACATCCGCACAGGCTTTCACCTGTATCTGCAACCTTGGGTCCAGAGAACCATCGAGCTGGCGTGCGCGCAAGCTCGATGCGCACACATCACACCCTGGTGGTTCACCGCTGAAGCGGGCTGGTGATGCAGTCTGGATCACCACCAGGTCCGTGAGCCCGCGCGGGCTAGCGCCACTCGACCTCGATGCCGGCCAGCCCCGGCCCGGCGTCGCTGAAGTAGCCACTGGTCACGCCGCCCATGTCGAGCGGCAGCTCCTCGGACTCGACGGGCACGGCGTCGTCGCGGGTCCGGAACTGCCGCGTGCAGCGGGCGGGCAGCGCGCCGAGCGCGAACTTGAGCTGCACCAGATAGCTCGAACACTGGTCCCGCAACATCCGGAAGTAGCCGGGCGACGCGGTGCCCGAGTCGTCGCGGACCTCGAAGCAGAACACGTGGATCTCGCCCTCGGCGAGCTTCCGGTCGAAGAGCAGCTCGGTGGCCATCGTCTCGGCGTCGGCGTTGCGCCGGATCCGGCCGACCCGGCAGCCCTCGGCGGTGATCAGCTCGACGTCGCCGATATTGCAGCCTGGGTCGCCGTTGTAGACGGTGACGTACCGGTCCGGGCCGTGCCGCCGTGCCCGGCACACCAGCCGGGTCTGCAGGCCGACCTGCCGGTGCGCGGCGTCGAAGGTGATCGTGTCGTGCACCGAAAGCATTTCGAGATCGGCGTTGTAGCGGTTGGCCGACGGGTACGCGCCGAGTTCGGACAGCAGCTGGTCGACGATCGAACCCATGTCACCGGAACGGATGTCGTGGAACGACGCGGCCATCTGATGCCCGCGCGCCCGCGCCGTCCGCGGCCCGATCAACACGACGAGCGCGTCGGGAGGCAGTTGCAGCACCGATTCCAGGGCACGGACCGCCGGCAGCGCCTTGGGTACCTCCGGCTGGCGTAACCCGCGCTGCCAGTAGCTCAGCGTCGACTGTCCGATTTGGACGCCGCGAAGGCCGAGATGGGCGCGAAGCCGGGCCAGAGAGAGACCGCGATAGGCGATCGCCTGCCGCAACGCGTGGTGGAATTCGCCGCTGCGCAGGGCTTCGACCAGCTCTTTGGGCAGTGCTTCGAGCGGTTGACGGCGCGCGCCGTCGATGATCGTCGGGGTGTCCCCTTCTCGTGTCACCGCTCGTCCCTTCACCAGACCAGTGTGTGCGCTGAGCGTGAACACCGCGGAACGTTCACGTTAGCAGCGCACTGTGAACACTACGTCCCCCGTTCGGGGTGGTTGACCCCGGAAGAGTGACCGTTCCGGGGTGCGGAAACGCCCCGGAACGGTCCGTTCCGCCGAGTGCCCATCTTGCTCTGTGTGAACCTTCTGTTCACCGTTGTGACCACATTGGTTCGCCATGGTGACCAGGAGGCCCGTCGTGCCTGTGTTCTCGAGGAGGGTTTGCGCCGCGGGCGCCGCGAGTCTCGCGGCGTGGCTCGCGGTCGCGACCCCGGCGAGCGCGCTGCCCTCGCCGCCGGCCCGGCAGCACTCCGCCTACCAGAACCCCATCGTCATGCAGGTACAGGAAAAGTCGCAGTGGTGCTGGGTGGCCTCGGGCAACACCATCGCGGCACGCCACGGCGTCACCGTCAGCCAGAACGAATTCTGCCGGATGGCCCACGACGAGCGGCGCCGGGACTGCGCCGACCGCACTGGGACGCTGGGCGACGTCCGGCATGCCTTCGGGAAGCTCGGCTTCTCGGCCCCGGGAAACTACGTCAAGGGCCGCATCGGCTACTCGGCCGTTCAGGCGCAGACCGGTGCCGGGCAGCCGGTGCAGACCAGGGTCGGCTGGGCCGCGGGCGGCGGCCACATGCACGTGCTCTACGGCTACGACACCGGCCGGAAGTGGGTCTCGTGGGGGGATCCACTGCCCACCGGTAACCGCTACAACTGGTCGACCTACGACTTCTACGCCGGCAACCGGTCCTTCACCTGGACCCACACCCTCACCGGGATCCGGCGATGAGGGCGCGGCGGCTCCTCGGGCTCGCCGGGCTCGTCGCGATCGCGTTGCTGACGTCGGCGCCGGGAGCGCGCGCGGATCACCTGTCGGGTGAAGATCTCGCGGCCGCGAAGGCGGCCGCCGACGATCCCACGCTGCGTGCGGAAATCAGTCGGTTCTTCACTCAGACGGGTGGTTCGGGGCATTCGCCGTCGGTCACCGTCGTCGACGAATCCGTCCCGGTTTACGAGCTTTCGAGGGATTTCGTCGCCGGAAACGGCGCGGTCGCCGGGCAGCTCGCCTATGTCGCCATCCCGGTGACGGCGTCCGACGGGCAGACCGCGACGGTCTGGTCGGTCCGTGGCGACGACGGTGTCTGGCGCGTCGGCAACATCGCGTCGGGTGACCGGGAAAGCGAACTGGCCCGGCGGCTGCCCGCCGGTGCGACGCTGCTCCACGAGCCCCAGGTCGACGCCTGGTACGCGCTGCGCGACGGCCGGGTGACGCTGCTCGACTCGGGCGCCGGCGGCTACGCGTCCGGCGCGTCGACCACACTCGCGGAGTACCAGAAGACGGTCTCCGGCCGGTACGGATCGATGCTCGCGGGCTCGCCCTACGCCCAAGAAGGCAAGGCCGGTGGTTACAACGCCCAGGTGATGCCTCGCGGTGACGGCGGCCCCGCACCCGACGCGCAGGACACCGGCTTCGTCCCGCTGCTGATCTTCGGCGGCCTGCTCCTCATCGGTATCGCCGGCTTCTTCCTCCACTCGAAGCGGCGCGTCCCCTAGCGGACCGGTGGGCCGGGCGTGTGCTGACCCCGCCTGGCCCGCCGGTCGACCACGGCACCTTAAAGTAGGCGCTGTGGGACGACTCGTGGTGATCGAAGGTCTGGACGGCGCCGGAAAGCGCACCCTCGCCGACGCGCTGACCGGTGCGCTGAACGCCGACGGCGCGAGCGTCACGTCGATCGCGTTCCCGCGTTACGGCGAAAGCGTGCACGCAGACCTCGTGCGCGAGGCGCTGCACCGAGGACACGGCGACCTCGCCGACTCCGTCTACGGCATGGCGATGCTCTACGCGCTCGACCGTCGCGGCGCGGCGGACGAGATCCGCGCCCGTCTCGACGATCACGACGTCGTGCTGCTCGACCGGTACGTCGCCTCGAACGCGGCGTACGGCGCGGCCCGGCTCCACCAGGGCGTGGACGGCGAGTTCGTCCGGTGGCTCCGCGACCTGGAGATCGAGCGGTTCGGTCTGCCGGTGCCCGCCGCGCATCTGCTGCTGCGGGTCACCTCCGACGTCGCCGCCGAACGCGCGCAGCGCCGTGCGGAGGGCGACGCCGCCCGCGCGCGGGACTCCTTCGAGACCGACGACGCGCTCCAGAAGCGCTGCTCGGTGGTCTACGACGAACTGGCCGCGACCGGCTGGCTCGCGCCTTGGCACGTTCTCGACGGCGTCGCCGGGGTCGATACCGCCGCGCTGGCCACCACCCTTCTCGGCGTTTAGTCCTCTAAATGCGGTACTTGCGTGCGCAACTACCGCGTTCAGTCCTCTAAATGCTTGAGCAGCCAGTCGTGGAACTCGCCGATGTGGTGCTCCGAGGGCATCAGGACGCCGCCGTCGCGGTAGGCGCGGGAAGCCATCGCGGGCTGACAGCGTTCGCACGCGGCGAAGTCCTGCTCGTTGACGCGGTGGAACAACTCCACCGACCGTGACACGTCCCGGCCGGAGGCCACGACGTCGGCCGAGTACAGCCAATCGCATTCGACGACCGTCCGGTCCGGCGCGAGGGGGTACATCCGGTGGAAGATCACGTGATCCGGCACCAGGTTCACGAACACCTGCGGCCGGATGGTGATCGCGTAGTACCGCCTGTCCTGCTCGCTCGCGACGCCGTCGAGCCGCGCGAAGCCCGACCCGCCGTCGATGGTGAACCCGTCGACGTCCTCGCCGAACTCGGCACCGTGCCCGACGTAGTACTGCGCCGCGTAGCCGTCGGCGAACTCCGGCAGCACCTCGGTCAGTTCGGGGTGGATCGTCGCGCAGTGGTAGCACTCCATGAAATTCTCGACGATCAGCTTCCAGTTCGCCTTGACGTCGTAGGTGATCCGGCGCCCGACCGAAAGCCCGTCGAGGCCGTACCGCTCGATCGACTCGACGTCGCCCAGCCGTTCGCGCACCGCGCCTTCGACGTCGGCCTCGAACGACGGCGGGTCCGCGGCCAGGCAGACCCACGCGTAACCCAGCCACTCCCGCAGGTGCACGGTGTGCAGGCCGTATCCGGCGCGGTCGATGTCCGGCAGGTTCGCCAGATTCGGCGCCGCGATCAGCTTCCCGTCGAGTCCGTAGGTCCACGCGTGGTACGGGCACTGGAAGGCGCGCTTCACCGTGCCCGACTCCTCGGTGCACAGCCGGGCGCCCCGGTGGCGGCAGACGTTCAGGAACGCCTTCAGCCCACCGTCACGGCCTCGGCTGACGAGCACGCTCTCGCGTCCGATTTGGACGGTCCGGAAGTCGCCCGCCGACGGCAGATCCGCCGAACGCACCGCGCAGAACCACCCGCGCTCGAAGAGTTTTTCCTGTTCGGCCGCGAAGATCCCGGGGTCGGTGTAGTAATCGCCTGCCAGCGTCGGGATGAGACTCGTCATCTCGGCACTCCCGTCAGCCGGGCGGGGTCGAACAGGGCGATCGGATGGTCGGTGGTGCCGTCCACCACCAGGTCGGCGAGCACCTCGCCGACCACCGGCACGAATTTGAAACCGTGCCCGGAGAAGCCACAGGCGACCACCACGCGTTCGCAGGTGGGATGGCGGGAGATGACGAAATGCTCGTCAGGGGTGTTCGTGTACATACAGGTCGCCGCCCGCAGGAAGGTGCCGGGCAGCGACGGCATCTTCCGGCCGACGAAAGCGGAGATCTCGCCGATCTCCTCGGCGTGCACCGTCCGGTCGATGGTCTCCGGAGTGCAGGTCTTGCCGCCGCGGAAGAACGCCACCTTCACGCTCCCGGAGTCGTCGTGTGACGGGAAGCCATAGAACTGACGGCCGTTCTCGCCTTCCCAGACGTAGATCGGATGCCGTTCCGCACGGAACGCCTCCGCTCCGCCCGACGGGGCGAACCAGTACTGGATCTGCCGTTCGATGGTGAACTCGACACCGAGTTCGGCGAGCAGTTCCGGTGCCCAGGCGCCGGGACAGATCACCAGCTGCTCGGCGGTGTAGAAGTTCTGCGAGGTGCCGACCCGGACACCGGTGGACGTCTGGTGCCACGAAAGGACTTTCTCCTCGTGGCGCAGTTCGGCCCCGGCCCGTGTGGCGAGTTGCAGATGTGCCGCCACACTGCCTTCCGGTACCACGAATCCGGCGTTCTCCTCGTACAGCGCGATTTCACCCTCGGCCGGGTTCATCGTCGGGAACCGGCGCCGGACCTCCGACGCGTCAAGGATCTCGTGCGGCAGATCCCATTTCCGGGCGCTGGCAAGGCTTCCCGACACCGTCCGCGAGCCGGGGGCACCGAGCATGATCCCGCCGCAGCGGGTGAAGATCTTCCGGCCGGAGTCGCGTTCGATCCCGTCCCACAGTTCGTGTGCCCGCACCAGCAGCGGGACGTACGCCGGATCTTCGAAGTACGCCTGCCGCGTGACCCGCGAGCCGCCGTGGCTGGAGCCGAGATTGTGCACCGGCGCGAACTGGTCGATGCCCAGCACCCGCTGTCCGCGCCGGGCGAGCCGGTACGCGGCCGCGCTGCCCATCCCGCCGAGGCCGATGACGATGACGTCGTAATGGCTCATGCGGCACTCCTGATCCGGGTCATGCCGGCGTCGAACAGCGGTTCACTCGCCACGACGGCGGGGATCCGCTCGCCGAAGTACTCGATCTCCAGCGGCCTGCCCGGCTGGGTGAACTCGACCGGAAGCCAGGCGTACGCGATGTTCTTCGCGACGGTGTAGCCGTACGCCGCACTGGTGACGTATCCGGCGGGGCGGCCGTCGGCGTACACGGGTTCCTTGCCGAGGACCACCGAGTACGGATCGTCGATCGTGAGGCAGGTCAGCTTCCTGGTGACGGTGTCTTCCGAGCGGCCGGCCAGCGCGTCCCGCCCGATGAAGTAACCCTTGTCCATTCTTACCGCGAAACCCAGTCCGGCCTCGAACGGGTCGTGCTCCGCGGTGACGTCGGTGCCCCACAGGCGGTACCCCTTTTCCAGTCGCATGCTGGAGAAGGCGTCGCGTCCGGCGGCGATGACGCCGTGCGCCTGCCCGGCGTCCCAGAGCGTGTCCCACAATTCGCGGCCGAGGTCGGCGCTCGTGTACAGCTCCCAGCCGAGTTCGCCCACATAGGACAGTCGCAGCGCGGTCACCGGCACTTGGCCGACGTAGGCCTGTTTCGTCTTGAAGTAGCCCATCGCCTTGTGGGAGAAGTCTGTTGTGGACAGTGGCTGGAGCACCGCTCTGGCGAGTGGCCCCCACAAGCCGATGCAACAGGTTCCCGGCGTTGTCTCGTGGATCTGCGCGGCGCCGTCACCCGGCAGATGCCGTCGCAGCCAGTCGATGTCGATGGCGCTGTTGACCCCGACCTGGAACCGTTCGGTGCCGATCCTGGCCACGGTGAGGTCGCTGCGCACGCCGCCGTCCTCGCCGAGCAACAGGGTGTAAGTGACCGAGCCGGGTTTCTTGTCGAGCTGGTTCGTGGTCATGGTCTGGAGGAACGGCAGCGCACCGGGTCCGGTGACCTCCACGCGTTTCAACGACGTCATGTCGAACATCGCGACCCGCTGCCGCGCGACCAGTGCCTCGGCGCCGCCGATCGGTGACCAGTATCGCGCGGCCCAGTCGTTGCGGGCCGGGATGAGGTCGACTTCCGGCAGGTTCGCGTTCGCCTCGTACCAGTGCGGCCGCTCCCAGCCGCTCGCTTCGAGGAAGAACGCGCCGAGGTCCGCCTGCCGCTCGTAGAACGGGCTCGTCCGCAGTGGCCGCGGTTCCTCCATGGGTTGCAAGGGATGGACGACGTCGTAGACCTCGACGAAGCTCTGGCAACTGCGTGCCATGACGTAGTCCGGGGCCAGTTGCACCTTTTCGAACCTGGCGAGGTCGCAACCGTGCAGATCCGCCTCGGGCTGCCCGTCGACCAGCCACTGCGCCATCGCCCGCGCGACCCCGGCCGAATGCGTGATCCAGACGGCTTCCGCGACCCAGAACCCGTCGAGGTCCGGATGCTCACCCAGCAGCGGCATCCCGTCGGGGGTGAACGAGAACAGCCCGTTGATGCCTTCTTCCACCTTGGTCTCGCCCAAGGGTGGGAGCAGCGCGACGGCGGCCGCCCAGGACTCTTCGAAGTCCGACGGCGTGAACGCGAGTTCCGACGGCATACCCTCGCTGGTGCGAGGATCGCCGATCTCCTTGGCGGGTAACGGCATCGGCCGGTGCCCGTAGGCGCCGATGCCGATGCGATCGGCGTGCTCGCGGAAGTAGAGGTCGGCGTCCTGGTGCCGCAGGATCGGCAGGGTCGCTTCTTCGAGCGCACCGGCGAGTGACGGCAGGGGAGTGGTGCGCGCGTACTGGTGCGCCATCGGGACCAGCGGGATCGTGAGGTCCACCAGTTCGCCGAGCACCGGACCCCACATCCCGGCGCAGGAGAGCACGATGTCCGCGCGGAAACTCCCGGCCTCGGTGGTGACGCCGGTGACCCGTCCGCCCGCGCTTTCGACGCCGACGACCTTCTGGTGCGCGAGGAATTTCGCGCCGCGACCGATCGCGCGCCTGGCCTGTGCCTCGGCCGCCCGCAGGGGTTTCGCCAGACCGTCGGACGGGATGTGAAACCCGCCGAGCACCTTGGCCGAATCGAGCAGCGGATGCAGCGTGGCGCATTCGTCCGGCTCGATCAGCCTGCTTTCGACACCCGACGCGGTCGCCCAGCCGTGTCGCCGCTTGAGGTCGGCGAGCCGCTCCGGCGTCGTGGCCACCTCCAGCCCGCCGACCGGCCGGAAGCACGGCTTGCCGTCGAGGTCGAGCGCGCCGTATTTGGCGACGGTGTAGCGGGCGAACTCGGTCATCGTGCGGCAGCCGGTGGTCTGGAAGACCAGTCCGGGCGCGTGCGAACTGGACCCGCCGGTGGTGAACAGGTCGCCCTGTTCCAGCACGGTGAGGTCGGTCCAGCCGCGTTCGGTCAGCTCGTCGGCGATCGCGCAGCCGACGATACCGGCGCCGATCACGACCACGCGGGGTCTGAGGGCCATGGTGAGGGGAACCTCCTGCCTGCCCAGGCGTCCACAGTGGACACGGGGCATCGGGGTGACCGGCGCTGTTGCGGATGAGGCACGGTGTTCCGTCTTCAGCAACAAAGTGCGGCACGTGCGGGCACGCTGTCAAGAGCCAGAAGAGGTCGGCTGCTTCAACCGGCGCGCGCAATGAAAGGTCCTTTCCTTGCAAAATTTGCAAGGAAAGGACCTTTCATAGCGCGCACGTGGGCCGTGAAAGGACCGGTCACCTCACTCGGTGAAGTACCCCAGCTGCGCCGAGAGAGCCGCGGAGGCCTCGGTCAGCGGCCGCACGATCTGCCGCACCCGCTGCTTCGAGAGCCGGTACGAGGGACCGGACGCGCTCATCGCCGCGACGACCTCGCCGCCGGGCCCGTGCACCGGGACCGCGACCGCGTGCATCCCCAGCTCCAGCTCCTCGAAGCAGGCCGCGTACCCGTCCTCGGCCACGCGCTCCAGTTCGGCGGTCAGCTCGTCGGGGTCGATCGTGGTCCGCGGCGTGAACTGTTCGAGTTTCCGCCGGAGCAAGCGTTTGCGCTCGACGTCGTCCATGTACGCGAGCAGGACCTTTCCGCTGGAGGTGGCGTGCAGCGGCGTGCGCTGGCCGGTCCAGTTCTGCGTGGTGATCGCGGCCGAGCCGCGGGCCTGGCTGATGTTGATCGCGACCCCGTCGTCGGCGATCGCGATGTTGACCGTTTCGCCGAGCGTCTCGGCCAGCCCCTGGCAGGTCTGCCTGCCCAGTTTCGCCAGATCCATCCGGCCGGTGGCGGCACCGGCGAGCCGGACGACACCGAAACCGATCGCGTACTTGCCGCGTTCGCCGAGCTGCTCGACGAGGCCGCGGTTTTCCAGGACGCTCAGCAGACGAGAGGCCGTCGATTTGTGCACGCCGAGTTCACCCGCGATCTCGGTGATACCCGTTTCCCCGTTGCGTGCCAGCAGTTCCAGCACGCTGATCGCGCGGTCGACGGACTGCACCTGACTGGGTGTTGCGTTCCCCGTGTCCTGGTTCCGCATGACGCAACAGTAGCCGTTTCGCCCACATCCGCTCGGCTGAGTGGGCGAATCTCTTGACGCACCGGCCCCTCGGGGGCGATTGTTGCGCAGAGCACGTCCAGTCTCGTAATACGCAACATCAACAAACCGTCGGTCCTTTCCCCGGAGGCCCCGATGATCCGTGCCTGCTCCGTCTCCGAACTGCCCGAAGGCGAGGCTCTCCGCCTGGATGGCCCCGTCCCCGTCTCGGTCTTCCATGCCGAGGGCGGGTTTTACGCCCTCGACGACACCTGCACTCACCAGGACGCGTCGCTCGCCGACGGCTGGATCGAGGACTGCTTCGTCGAATGCCCGCTGCACGCGGCGCGGTTCGATCTGCGGACCGGCGTCCCGGCCTGCCTGCCCGCGAAACACGCCGTGCGCACGTACCCGGTCGTCGTCGACGACGGGGTGATCTACGTGGACACCGAGGCGCGTCAGGAAGTGGCTTGAGAACCGTCGCCGTCGTCGGCACGTCCCTGGCCGGACTCCGGTCGGCGCAGGAGCTGCGCGCGCAGGGCTTCGACGGGCGGCTGGTGATGATCGGCGCGGAACCGCCGTACGATCGGCCGCCGTTGTCGAAGGATTTCTTGCTGGGCAAGGTTTCCGCCGAGGATCTCGCCCTCGACGGGCGAACCGGTCTCGACGCGCTGGAGGCCGAATGGCACCTCGGCGTCCGCGCCGAACGGCTCACCGGCGACGGCGTGGCGCTCGACGACGGTACGACGATCGCCGCGGACGGTTACGTCATCGCGACCGGCGCCGTGGCCAGAACCCTTGGCGCGGCGAGGAATCTGAAAGGCGTTCACACCTTGCGGACGCTCGACGACGCCGTCGCGCTGAAACGAGGCCTCGCGGCCGGGCCTGCCGCGGTGGTCGTCATCGGCGCGGGATTCATCGGCGCGGAGGTCGCGTCCGCCTGCCGTCTGCTCGGTCACGACGTCACCGTCATCGAGGCGATGCCCGTCCCGCTGGCTTCGGTCGTCGGACCGGAAATGGGCGCGGTATGCGGCGCGCTGCACGCCGAGAGCGATGTCCGGTTGCTCACCGGCGTTCCCGTTTCCGGGTTCGCCGGGACCGATCGTGTCACCGGTGTGCGGCTCGCGGACGGCAGGGAGATCGCCGCCGATCTCGTCGTCGCCGGAGTGGGGGCGAGACCGGCCACCGAATGGCTGACCGGTTCCGGGCTCGCCGTCGACGACGGGGTGCTGGTCGATTCCGGCTGTGTCACAGCGAATCCCCGAGTGATCGCGGTGGGTGACGTCGCGCGGTACCGCTGCCGTCTGCGCGGTAGACGGCTCCGTGCCGAGCACTGGACGGCCGCGAACGAACAGGCGGGCGTCGCGGTCGCGAATCTGCTCGCCGGCGCGACCGTCACGCATTTCGCACGACACGGTTACTTTTGGTCCGATCAGTACGGACGCCGCATCCAGTTCGCCGGAGTGGCCACAGAAGACGTCCGGACCGTCGAAGGCGATGTCGCGGCGAAGCGTTTCGTGGCGGCCTACTACCGCGACGACGCCTTGGCCGGTGTGTTCGCCATCGACTCTCCTCGCCCCTTCACCAGGCTCCGGCGCTCCCTCTAGGGTCCGAATGCCCTACTCGGATGGAGCAATTTGCCCGATTCGATGATCTTTCTGGTGGTCACATCGCCGGGTCGCGCGCTCGCGCGGGGAAACTAGTGCGAACATAGGTTTATGAAGGCACGTGTTCTGGTCGTCGACGACGACCCTGCTCTCGCGGAGATGCTCACCATCGTGCTGCGTGGGGAGGGGTTCGACACAGCCGTCGTGGCCGACGGCTCACGGGCGCTGCCGGCGCTTCGTGAGCTGAAACCGGATCTGGTCCTCCTCGACCTCATGCTGCCCGGCATGAACGGCATCGACGTCTGCAAGGCGATCCGGGCCGAGTCCGGTGTGCCGATCGTGATGCTCACCGCCAAGAGCGACACCGTGGACATCGTCCTCGGGCTCGAGTCGGGTGCCGACGACTACGTGGTCAAGCCCTTCAAGCCGAAGGAGCTGGTGGCCCGCGTCCGCGCGAGGATGCGTCGCACCGAGGCCGAGCCCGCCGAGTCGCTGACGATCGGCGACCTCGCGATCGACGTCCCCGGCCACGAGGTGACCAGGGAGGGCAAGGCCATCCCGCTGACCCCGCTCGAGTTCGACCTCCTGGTCGCGCTCGCCCGCAAGCCGCGGCAGGTGTTCACCCGTGAGGTGCTGCTCGAGCAGGTGTGGGGTTACCGCCACGCCGCCGACACCCGCCTGGTGAACGTGCACGTCCAGCGTCTGCGGTCGAAGGTGGAGAAGGATCCGGAACACCCCGAGGTGGTGTTGACCGTTCGCGGCGTCGGGTACAAGGCCGGCCCGCCGTGATCGCCCCATGAGAGGACGCTTTCCCCAGCTTGCCCAAACCACGATGCGCCGCCTTCGGCGCATCGTGGTTTTCGTGCGCCGTAAGTCCATCGCCTTCAACGAGCTGTGGCGGCATTCGCTGCAGTTCCGGGTCACGGTGTCCACACTGGCGCTGTCGTCGGCCGTGGTGTTCGTACTGGGCATGGTGTTGCAGAACCAGATCACCGAACGGCTGCTCGAAACCAAGCAGAACGCGGCGATCGCGCAGACCAGGGCGGTCGTCGAGACCGCGGCCAGCGAGCTGGTCGGCGTCGGCGCCGAAACGCCGGAAGCGATGGCCGCGCGGCTGAAGAACGCGCTGAAGAAGATCTCCAGCACCACGACCTCGCAGGACGGCGCGGGCTCGGCCGCCGGCACCTTCGAACCGGTGCTGGCCGCCGGTGGCCGCGACCTGTCGAGCCAGCCGGTGGCCGCCGGTCCCTACGAGCGGGTGCCGGTGCGGCTGCGTCAGTTCGTGGAGACCGAGCAGGTCAGCTACCTGATACACACGGTCACCGAACCGGACGGCGGCAAGACGACGTATCTGATCGTCGGTGCCCCGGTGACCACCATGATCAACCCGCTTCAGCTCTACTTGCTCTACCCGCTCACCAGTGAGCAGAACACCGTCTCGACCGTGCAGAACACGCTGCTCGTCGGCTGTCTCGTGCTGCTGCTCCTGCTGGCCGGGATCACGAACCTGGTCACCCGGCAGGTGGTGCGGCCGGTCCGGCAGGCCGCCGCGGCGGCGGAGGGATTCGCGGGTGGCGACCTCGACCAGCGGCTCGCCGTGCTCGGCGAGGACGATCTGGCCAAACTCGCCGTGTCCTACAACGAGATGGCCGCGAGCATCCAGCGGCAGATCCGGCAGCTCGAGGACTTCGGTGGGCTGCAGCGCCGGTTCACCTCCGACGTCTCGCACGAACTGCGCACCCCGTTGACCACCGTCCGGATGGCGGCCGACGTGCTGCACGCGTCACGCGAGCAGTTCCCGGCCGGCCTCGCCCGCTCCACCGAACTGCTGGTCGACGAACTCGACCGGTTCGAAGCCCTGCTCGGCGACCTGTTGGAGATCAGCAGGCTCGACGCGGGGGTGGAGGAGCTATCGGCCGAGCTGATCGACGTCCGGCCGATCGCGACCAGGGCCGTCGAACAGGTCCGGGTGATCGCGGGCAACGCGGGCAGTTCGGTCGAGCTGGTACTGCCGGACGAAGAGGCAGCCGCCGAGGTCGACGCGCGCCGCGTCGAGCGGATCCTGCGCAACCTGCTGGCCAACGCGGTGGACCACAGCGAAGGGAAACCGGTGGTCCTGACCCTGGCGGTGAACGAGACCGCGATCGCCATCACCGTGCGCGACCACGGCGTCGGGCTCCGCCCCGGCGAGGCGGAACTGGTGTTCAACCGGTTCTGGCGCGCCGACCCATCCCGCAACCGCCGGACCGGCGGCACCGGGCTCGGCCTCGCGATCAGCCAGGAGGACGCGCGGCTGCACGGCGGCGTGCTCGACGCGTGGGGCGAGACCGGCCACGGCGCCTGTTTCCGGCTCGTACTGCCGCGACAGCAGGACACGCCGATGGGGGAGAGCCCGCTGGTGCTGCCGCCGCCCGATCACAAGGGCACCGACTCACTCGGCTTGTCGTCCGGACTGCTCGAAGTCAGGCCGGCGCCCGAGGCGATCTTCGCCGAGTCCGAGGAGGTGGGCCGGTGAAACGGCTGCTGACCCTGCTCGCGGTGTTTCTGCTGGTCGCCGGTTGCGCGAACATCCCGCTCGAATCCCAGCCCGCCGTCGTCTCCGGGGACAAACCCGCGCAAGCACCGGTGGACGTCCCCGAACCGGCGGCCGGGATCGACTCGCTGACCGTCACCCGGCAGTTCATCCGCAACTCCGCGACACCGGGCACCGCGAACGCCAACGCGCGGGTCTACCTCGACGACGAGGCTCGGCGTACCTGGAAGCCGTCGCCGGGGCTGACGATCATCGACGACACCTTCGGCACCGTCTACGACACTTCGTCACCGCAGGCGAACCCGGACGAGCAGCTGGTGAACGTCCGCGGGTTCAAACTCGGCACCCTGAGCCCCGACAGCGCGTTCATCCCGCAGAAGGCCGAGTACTCGCAGCAGTTCAAGCTGCGGAAGCAGTCGAACGGCCAGTGGCGGATCGTGGATCCGCCGCAGGATCTCGCCATCACCGACGAGGATTTCTCGGTCAACTACTTCCGGGTGCCGATCCGGTTCTACTCACCCGATTCCGGCACCTTCGTCCCCGACCTCCGCTACGTCGCGGCGAAACCGCAGTCCGGGCTCCCTGGCCGGGTGATGGACCTGGTGCTGCAAGGACCGTCGGAAGGGCTGAAGGGTGCGGTCAAAGACCTGCTCGCGGACCAAGTCACCACCGACACGAACGTGCGCAGCACGGACGACGGGACCCTGGACGTCGCGCTGACCGGTATCGGCGGGGCCAGCCCCGCGGACCGGTCCCTGATCGCCGCGCAGATCGTCCTCTCCCTGCAGACGGTGACGCTGAGCCGGATCCGCTTGCTGGCCGACGGCACCGCGCTGGTGCCGGACCACGAGTACTGGCGCTCCAGTGACCTGCCCGCGTACAACACGGAGATCGAGCCCAATTCGGAGCTGAAGGGGCTGATGACGGTGAACGGGCGGGTCCGGTCGCTCGGCGACGGGGCTCCGGTCGGGGGGCCGGCGGGCAACGGCGGGTACAAGGTCGTCAGCGCCGCGCAGTCCGTCGACGGCAAACGGCTCGCGGTGGTCGAAGAGCGGGACGGCAGACAGTGGCTGCGGGTCGGCGATCTCGGCCACGACCTCGCCTCGGTCGACCTGTTCGGCGGCAGCCTGAGCCGCCCGACCTGGCGGCCGGTCCCTCGCGGCAGCGGCGGGGTTTCGGGCGAGGTCTGGACGGTCGTCGACCACAACACCGTCGCCAGGGTCACGCTGGCCGCGGACGGCCGCTGGGTGAAGGCGGGCGTCGACGCGACCATGCTCACCGGACTCGGCCAGATCACCGAACTGCGGCTCTCGCGCGACGGATCACGCCTGGCCGCGGTGGTCAACGGCCAGCTGGTGATCGCCTCGATCGTGCGGACGGCGGATTCGGTGGCCCTGCGCGCGCCTCGCTCGCTGCAGGAACGCCAGCTCAAGGACGTCGTCGACGTCGACTGGGCGACACAGGACCACCTGATCGTCGCCACGTCGTCGAGCACCCTGCCGGTGGTCAAGGTGCCGCTGGACGGGCAGCGGATGGACACCTTCAACAGCTCGAACCTGACCCCGCCGGTGCACGGCGTCACCGCGGCGCCCAACCGGCAGAACCTGGTCGCGGACGCGGGCGGGCTGTGGGTCGCTTCCGAACTGGGCGAGGTCTGGCGGCCGCAGGCGCACACCGTCACCGACGCGGATCCGTTCTACCCGGGCTGAGCCTTCACGCGCGGCAGAAGGGGAGCAAGGGACCTTTAGTATCGCTAGCTTTCCTAGCATCGCTAGCGAATAAGGGTGCCCGGGAGTCCGTGAAGGCCTCCTTCCCCACTTTGAGGGTCAGGGTCCCGGCAATGTCGGGATGCTGCAGGTCGGGGACCTCTTCGTCATGGCGCAGACACGGGGTCGCACCCCGGTTGCGAAGCTTGATCAACAGAGCTTCAGGGGTATGCCCCTGAAGCCGGTGCACCTCGAGTGTGGAGGATTTGGGACGTTCAACGTCCCAAATCCTCCACACTCGGACCCCGCGGGCATCAGCGATGCCACATCCGGACCACCAAGAGTCGCACTGACCAGCAGCTATGCGACTTTGCCGGGACCCTGCCCTCAAAGTAGGGAAGGAGGCCTTCACGGACCGCGAGCCCAGGGAGGCTAGTAAGCGCGAAGGCGGCAGGAGCGGCGAAGGAGCTTCGCCCAACAGGCGGAGCGGCCTTCTCCAGAACTGCGGTCATGACCGGTCACCTTTGGCCCGAAACTGTCCAAAGCGGACCTCTCACGGCGCAAGTCGCCCGGAAAACGTCGGTACCTCCGAAGACACTCGCGCCATGTCCGAAATCCTGGATCTCCTCATCCCCGCCCGCTGCGCCTCCTGCGGTGTGCCCGGCGCCCCGTGCTGCCCGGTCTGCCAAGCCGTTTGGGGTTCGCTCAGCGAGATAACCCGCGCCCCGACGGCCGGCCTCGTCCCCGTCTACGCCCTGGCCCGCTACGCCGACGAAGCCCGCCGCCTGATCCTCGCCTACAAGGAACGCGGCCGACGCGATCTCGCGCCTTCCCTGGGCAGGGCTGTCGCCGAAGCCCTGCCTCAACTCCCCGCCGGGCAGGACGCCGGATGGTGGCTCGTCCCTGTCCCATCGAGACGGCACGCCTCACGTGTCCGAGGTGGACCGCATATCCGACGGCTGGCCGAGGAATGCGCGAAATCCCTTTCGCGTAACGGGAAACGAGCGACCGTGGCGCCTGTGCTCAGCCTCAAGGCGGGCGTCCGCGACGCCGCGAGGCTCACCAAGGCCGAGCGTGCGGCGAACCTGGAAGGACGCGTCCGCGTCGCTCCCGGAGCCGTCCCACCGAAGGGGACGCCGGTCATTCTTCTTGACGACGTGATCACAACCGGAGCGACGGCCGCCGCTTGTACGCGCCTTTTGGACGTAAGCGGAATTCATGTTCACGCCGTGGTGGCGCTGGCCGCCGCCGGGTGATGAGGCGGTCACCTACAAGAGTGATGAATAGTCGGGAACGGGAATGGGTACAAGGGCGTTGACGGGATATGAGGAGGCTACCGGGGAACACTCCGACAGCCCGCCACTCCACCGGGGTGGCGGCTGATTCCCCGGGCAGCGTCACCCTCGGCTTTTTCCTGTCCGAAGGCTTGCGCCGTCCGCGTGAAAACAAATCACGGGGACGACGCCCGACAGGCCGGATTGTCCCGCTGTCCACACCCCCGTCGTCGCGTGCGGTGACGAGCTCTCACGTCCTGATATCCCCCGGCTCGGGGGCTGTTGCTCGCGGCGTGATGCGGCTAACGTGCAGCGCTATCAGCAATCCCGGCAGGCAGGGAGGTGACCAGCCCATGTCCCTGGCGCCGGAGCCGCGCTGAGTCCGCGCTCGGACAACCGACACGAGACGTCGTGGCGCATGCCGAGTTCTCTCACCGCCCGCGATCCGGGCTTCGTCCCCGCTTTACCGGCGCCCTAGTGAACACATCTACAGCTCGCAGTCATTTCAGCGAGGGAGGTCGTGTATGGACATCGTCGTTAAGGGCCGCAACGTGGAGGTGCCCGACCACTATCGGGCACTCGTCAGCGAAAAGCTGGCCCGGCTAGAGCGCTACGACAAGAAGGTCATCCGTTACGACGTGGAACTCTTCCACGAGCCCAATCGCCGGCAGTCCAAAAACTGCCAGCGGGTCGAAATCACCGGGAAGGGACGGGGCCCCGCCGTACGCGCTGAAGCGTGTGCAGGCGACTTCTACGCAGCGCTGGATTCCGCACTGAACAAGCTCGAGAACCGGTTGCGGAAGACACACGACCGACGGCGCGTGCACTACGGCCGCAGCCGCCCGGAATCCGTCGCCGAGGCGACTTCGATCGCGGTCGCCGGTGGCATGACCACCGACACCCGACATCTGGCAGGCACCGCTGTCCTCGAAGCGCCAGAGGCCGAACCCATGGCCAACGGTTTCGCTGTCGAGAGCGGTGACGACTTCGAGATGCCCCAGCAGCAGCGCTGGGATGACGGGGTGACCGAACATCAGCCCGGTCGCGTCGTCCGCGAGAAGAAACACGACGCGGTACCGATGACGGTGGACCAGGCCCTCTACGAGATGGAATTGGTCGGCCACGACTTCTACCTCTTCAACGACTCCGACGCCGGATGCCCGAGCGTCGTCTACCGGAGGCGAGGCTTCGACTACGGCGTGATCCGGCTGAGTTAGCCGGCCCTCCAACCGACCACAGACGCCCATGACGGCGGCCCGCACGTGTTCGCGTGCGGGCCGCTGCCGTGTCCGGATCAGGCGCGATACGACCCCGCCTCGTCAAGTACCGACAGACGGTGCGTGCGCGAACACCGAGGTGTTCCCTACGATGGGGGTCGGACGGTGGTGCGGTACCAGGCACCACCGCGTACGAGATTGCCCGGGACCGGCTCGGGTGCGATCACAAATCAGCTAGTGAGGTCGACCGGATGGTGCTGAACCGCCTGCTCCGCGCGGGCGAGGGCAAAATGGTGAAGCGGCTGCGTAACATCGCCGATCACATCAACACCCTCGAAGACGACGTCAAGGAACTTTCGGACACGGCGCTGCGGGCGAAGACCGACGAGTTCCGTAAACGGCACGCGGACGGCGAGTCACTCGACGACCTCCTGCCGGAGGCGTTCGCGGTGGCGAGGGAGGCCGCCTGGCGCGTGCTCGGCCAGCGGCCCTACGACGTCCAGCTGATGGGCGGCGCCGCGCTGCACCTCGGCCAGGTCTCCGAGATGAAGACCGGTGAGGGCAAGACCCTGACCCAGGTGCTTCCCGCGTACCTGAACGGGCTGTCCGGCAAAGGCGTGCACGTCATCACGGTGAACGACTACCTCGCCAAACGTGACGCCGAGTGGATGGGTCGCATCCACCGCTTCCTCGGCCTCGAGGTGGGGATCATCCTGGCCGATCAGACCCCCGAGGTCCGCCGTCAGCAGTACGCCGCCGACATCACGCACGGCACGAACAACGAGTTCGGCTTCGACTACCTCCGCGACAACATGGCGTGGAGCCTCGAAGACTGCGTACAGCGTGGCCACAACTTCGCGATCGTCGACGAGGTGGACTCCATCCTCATCGACGAGGCCAGGACGCCGCTGATCATCTCCGGCCCGGCCGACCAGTCCTCGCGCTGGTACATCGAGTTCGCGCGGATGACCCCGCTGATGAAGCCGGACATCCACTACGAGGTGGACATCCGCAAGCGCACCGTCGGTGTCACCGAAAAGGGTGTCGCCTTCGTCGAGGACCAGCTCGGCATCGAGAACCTCTACGAGGCCGCGAACACGCCGCTGGTCGGCTACCTGAACAACGCGCTGAAGGTCAAGGAGCTCTACAAGCGCGACAAGGACTACATCGTCCGTGACGGCGAAGTCCTCATCGTCGACGAGTTCACCGGCCGCATCCTGCACGGCCGCCGCTACAACGAGGGCATGCACCAGGCGATCGAGGCCAAGGAAGGCGTCGAGATCAAGGCCGAGAACCAGACGCTCGCCACGATCACGCTGCAGAACTACTTCCGGCTCTACGACAAGTTGTCGGGCATGACCGGTACCGCCGAGACCGAGGCGGCCGAGTTCCACCAGACCTACAAGCTGGGTGTGGTGCCGATCCCGACCAACAAGCCGATGGTCCGCGCCGACCAGGCCGACCTGATCTACAAGACCGAGCAGGCCAAGTTCGAGGCCGTCGCCGAGGACATCGCCGAGCGGCACGAGAAGGGCCAGCCGGTGCTGGTCGGCACCACGAGTGTCGAGAAGTCCGAGCACCTGTCGAAGCTGCTGCTCAAGCTGGGTGTCCCGCACGAGGTCCTCAACGCGAAGCACCACGACCGGGAGGCGCTGATCGTCGCCCGCGCGGGCCGCAAGGGCGCGGTCACGGTCGCCACCAACATGGCGGGCCGCGGTACCGACATCGTGCTCGGCGGCAACCCGGACATCATCGCCGACGAGGTGCTGCGCGAGCGGGGCCTCGACCCGGTGGAGCACTCGGAGGAGTACGAGGCCGCCTGGCCGAAGGTCCTCGAAGAGATCCAGGCGGAGGCCAAGGCCGAGGCCGAGGAGGTCCGCGAGGCCGGCGGTCTGTATGTGCTCGGCACCGAGCGGCACGAGTCCCGCCGGATCGACAACCAGCTCCGCGGTCGTTCCGGCCGTCAGGGCGACCCGGGCGAGTCCCGCTTCTACCTGTCGCTCGGCGACGAGCTCATGCGCCGCTTCAACGCGTCGATGGTCGAGCGGGTCATGACCACGATGCGGCTGCCGGACGACGTGCCGATCGAGCACAAGATGGTCTCCAAGGCGATCAAGAGCGCGCAGACGCAGGTCGAGCAGCAGAACATGGAGATCCGCAAGAACGTCCTCAAGTACGACGAGGTCATGAACGAGCAGCGCAAGGTGATCTACGCCGAGCGCCTGCGCGTCCTCGAGGGCGAGGATCTGCGCGAGCAGATCGAGCACATGCTGGTCGACGTCATCAACGCGTACGTCACCGAGGAGACCTCGTCGGGCTACGCCGAGGACTGGGATCACGAGAAGCTGTGGACGGCGCTCAAGACGCTGTACCCGGTCGGGGTCACCTGGGAAGAGCTCACCGAGGACGACGACCTCGACGCCGAAGGGCTTCGCGAGGCGCTGCTCAAGGACGCTCACCGCGCGTACGACGAGCGTGAGGCCGAGATCGACGCCAAGGTCGGCGAGGGCGCGATGCGCAGCCTGGAGCGTCAGGTGATGCTGACCGTGCTCGACCGCAAGTGGCGCGAGCACCTCTACGAGATGGACTATCTCAAGGAGGGCATCGGCATGCGGGCCCTGGCCCAGCGCGACCCGGTCATCGAGTACCAGCGCGAGGGCTACGACATGTTCCGCGCGATGCTGGAGTCGCTGAAGGAGGAGGCCGTCGGCTTCCTGTTCAACCTCCAGGTCGAGCAGGCCGAGCCCGCCGCGCCGTCGCCGGAGTCGGCGGCCGCGCTGCCCGCCGGTGTCGCTTCCGGGAACGGCCAGGCCAACGGCGACGGCCGCCACGCCCGTCCGACGCCTCCGCAGGGTCCGGCGACCGACACCGAATCCGTGCCGTCCGCCTTGCGCGGCAAGGGACTCGGCGGCGGTTCGCGGTCCGGGCTGACCATGTCGGGCCCGTCCGAGGACGGCGGCGTCGAGTCGCATTCGGACAGTGCCGCCGGCGACGCCGGTGACCAGAGCGGGACCCGCCGGGAGCGTCGCGCCGCGCAGCGCGCCTCCCAGAAGAAGGGCAAGAAGGGCCCGCGCCGCTAAACGCGAGCCGAAGGGGGCCTTCTCCGCGCAGGACCGGCGGAGAAGGCCCCCTTTGTCATGCCGTTGTCATGCCGTCAGGCGAAGCGCGGAAACGCGGCGCGGCGGCTTCAGCAAATGGAAACGGGTGCACACCCAACCTGTCGGCGTCCGTTCGAAGCGGGCGGCCAGCGCGAGGCAGCGACTGTTCTGCTCGACGGTCGCGCAGGCCTCGATGACCCCGTCCGCCGGATGACACAGGTGGATCGACTTCGGCCGGTAGCCGCCCGGCGGACGGCGACGGCCGCGGTCGAGCAGCGCGCTGTGGAGCGCCGGGTCGAGGATGGGCCGCACCTGGACCGCCGGGCGGCGTCCGTCGCAGGCTTCGAGGATGGTCGTCAGCAGCCTGCTCACCTGCCGCCCGTCCAGTGCGTCGGGCTCCTGCCGGGGCTGTGGTGCCTGCGTGGGCCCTGCGCCGGGCAACGGCAGGTCCAGCACGAGCTGGTTGTCCGGCGGCGGCACCCGGTGTGTCAGCCGATCCGGGCGGTTCGTGGTCCGGTAAGCCGGTTCACACGATTTGAGCCGTCTCAGTACGTACGAAGCCATCAGGTCGTCCCCCTTCGCGGACCCCTCGGCCGCGCCCAGCAATTAAGGGGCTCGCGACGGTCCTCAAGGCGACAGGAACCGCCCGAGAGGATGAAACGGGCGATAATCGCTTGTGGACGGCCGGGGTACGGTGGGCTGGTGCTGAAAGGGCTGGTCGTCGACTACGTCGGGGTGCTCACGGACGCCGACGCGGACGAGCTGTACGCCTTCCTGCGGGCCGCCAGGGAACGCGGCATCAAAACGGCCTTGCTCTCGAACGCTCCCGGCGCGTCGGACGAGGCCAAACAGGCGCTGGACCCGTTCTTCGACGCGCTCGTCTTCTCCGGCGAGGTCGGCGTCGCCAAACCCGAACGCGAGGTCTACCTGCTCACCGCCGGGCTGCTCGACCTACCCGCGGACCGGTGCGTGTTCGTCGACGACGCCGCGCACAACGTCCGTGCCGCGGTGGCGGCCGGGATGGCGGGGGTGCACCACACGTCGGTCGAGGAGACCCTGAGCGAGCTCAGCGCCCTCTTCGCGGCGGACGGCTAGCCCGCCGAACCGTTAGCCCGCCGGACCAGCTCGAACGACAGCACGGCGGCGGCAGCGGAGACGTTGAGCGACTCGACCTCGCCCGGCATCGGGATCGACACCCACTCCGTCACCAGTTCGCCGACCTCGGCGCTGACGCCGTTCGTCTCCCCGCCCAGCACGAACGCCGCGCGCTGCGGCAGCTCGACGTCGAACACCGAAGCGCGTGCCGAAGCACCCAGCGCGTAGATCCCATACCCGGCTTCGGTGAGCATCTCGGCGGCTTCGCGCGCGCTGCCGCACCGCAGCACCGGCGCGCGGAACGCGACCCCGGCCGAGGCCTTGACCACCATCGGGTCGAGGGCGGCGACTCCGCGCCGCGGCACCACGACACCTTCGAGCCCGGCGGCGGTCGCCGTGCGCAGGATCATCCCGACGTTCGCCGGCGTGGTGATCCCGTCGAGCAGCAACACCCGCGACGGTGGCCTGCCGTCGGACAGGGCAGCGTGCAGCGACCGCATCCGCGGGGCGACGACGTCGGCGAGGACGCCCTGGTCCTGCTTGCCGTTGCCCGCCAGCACCTTGACGCGGTGCGCGCTCGCCCGCTGCACCGGCACCCCGGCGGCCTTCGCGGCACGCTGGATCTCGGCGGCGTTCGGCCCTCGCACGGTGTCGGCGAGAATCACCTTGTCCACCTCGAGCGCCGCGTCGTCCAGTGCCTCGAGCACCGGTTTCCGCCCGTACACCGTCAGGAACCGGTCCTTCGGCGAAATCACCGACTCATCACCCACACCGGCGAGTGTCCCACTATGTAAGGATCGGCTCATGCCCGACCGCCTCTCCGCGCTGGACGCCTCGTTCCTGTACGTGGAAGACCACTCGACCCCGATGCACGTCGGCGGTGTGGCGATCTTCGAACGGCCGCGTGACGGCTTCACCTACGAGCAGCTGCTCGACCTGATCGGGCAGCGCCTGTCGTTCCTGCCGCGCTACCGGCAGCGGGTACTGGAGGTCCCGGGTCACCTCGCCCGGCCGGTGTGGGTCGACGACGTCGACTTCGATCTCAGCTACCACGTCCGCCGGTCCGCGCTGCCGCAGCCGGGTTCCGACGGGCAGCTGTTCGACCTCGTGGCCCGGCTGATGTCGAGGCGGCTCGATCCGGGAAGGCCGCTCTGGGAGGCGTACTTCGTCGAGGGGCTCGCGGGGGACCGCGTCGCGCTGGTGACCAAGACGCATCAGTCCGTTGTGGACGGGCTGGGCACCATCGAGCTCGGGCAGCTGATCCTCGACGCCACCCCGCAGGAGCCGGAACCCTTCGACGACAACTGGCATCCACGCCGCGAGCCGAGCCGTACGCAGCTGATCCTCGACGCGGTCGCCGAGACCGTGCAGCGGCCGACCGAACTGGTCGAGAACGTCCGGTCCATCGCCCACGACGCCACCGCGATGGCGGGCAAGGTCACCGAGACGGTCGGCGACGTCGCGTCGGCGTTGAAGACCATGGTCCATCCGGCGCCGTCCGGACCGCTCAACGTCCGCACTTCCGGCGGGCGCGTGTTCGCCGTGGTCCGCACGCGGCTGGAGGACTTCCGCAAGGTCCGCGCCGCGCACGGCGGCACGGTCAACGACGCGGTGCTGGCCGCGATCACCGGCGCACTGCGCGAGTGGCTGCTCTCCCGCGGCTCGAACCTGACCGCGACGACCACGCTGCGCGCGCTGGTCCCGATGGCCGTGCGTGACGCCGAGACGGCCGAGTATTCGACGCCGGCGCTAGTGGGGAACCAGGTCGACGCCTACCTGATCGACCTTCCCGTGGGCGAGCCGAACGCCGTCCTGCGGCTGCAGCACATCGGTCACGCGATGGCGGATCACCTCGACTCCGGCCGGTCGGTCGCCGCGCGCGGGCTGCTGACGGTCGGTGGCTTCGCGCCCGCGACGCTGCATTCGCTGGGCGCGCGGGCCGCCGGATCGATGTCGGGGCGCATCTTCAACGTGCTGATCACGAATTCGCCGGGCCCGCAGGTGCCGCTCTACGCGGGACAGGCGAAGATGGTGGAGATGTACCCGGTCATGCCGCTGGTGCGCAATCAGGCGCTGGCGATCGGGGTCACCTCGTATCACGGGGGTGTCTACTTCGGACTGAACGGCGACCGCAAAGCCGTGTCCGATGTGGACCTGCTCGCCGGGATGATCGAGGAATCGTTGGAAGAGCTGAAGGGTGCGCACTGGTGAGGGTCTATCTACCCGGGACGATCGCGATGCTTCGTGATCTCGAGACCGCCGGTGAATTCCGGGCGCGCAGCGGTACCGGGTTCGCGCTGACCCCGGCGTTGCGGGAGTCCTACGCCAGCGGCTCCGACGAGGAACTCGAGTACGCCGCGCTGCTCGACGCGGCCAGGGCGTCGCTCCGGCTGATCGCGGCCGAGGAGAAGCCCGAGCCGAGGCGGGTGGTGATCTCGGCCGATATCGACGACGTCACGCTGCGCCCGGATCTCGACGCCCCCGTCGTCCGGCTGTCCGGGCCGGTGAAGATCGCCGACGTCGCCGCGATCCACGTCGACGCGGCCGAAGCCGCCGAGTCCGTGCAGGCCGCGGCCGCGGTGATCGACCAGGCCGACCTCGGCGACCCGGACGCGGAGTTCACCCTCGGCGACGCCGAAGACCACGAACTCGCCTGGTACGCGCCCCAGGAACTCCCCTTCCTGCTCGAACTCCTCTGACACCCCTCCGCCCGCGCGCGTTTCGTCCTCTAATTGCGGTCCTTGCACGCGCAACTACCGCATTGAGAGGACGAAACGCGCCAGGGGAGGGGAGCTAGAACCAGGAGGGGCCGGGCACCGGGCGTTCGGGGCGCCATCCGGTCGCCTCGGTGAGCCGGGTCGAGACTACCCGCTGTGAGCGCGCCAGTACCGACATCATGCCCAGCCGGTTCGCCAGCCACTTCGGCAGCGCGCGTGGCCGCCGGACACCGGCCGCGGCGGCCATCGCTTCACCGAGTTCCTGCTTCCGCACCGGATCCGCCGCCAGGTTGTAGACGCCGCTCGGCGCTCGCAGTGCCGCGATCGCCCCCGCCGCCGCGTCGTCCGGGTGGATCGGCGCCGTCCAGTCGGTACGGCGACCGATGATCAGCGGCGAACCGCGCCGCGCGGCGGCGAGCATGGTCTTGGTCATCGCGTCGTCGGCGACCAGTGACCCGATCCGCAGCCGGATCGCGGTGCGGCCCTCGTCCGCCAGCTCCGCGATGTTCGCGTGCGCCACCGTCGAGGACGCGATGTTGTCGCGAAGCGCCAGAGGCGCGTCCTCGTCGAGTTCGCGATCGCCGCCGTCGGCGTAGACGAAAGAAATCCCTTCCTGCACAACGATTCCCAGCTCGTCGACCCGTCGAACGGCGGCCGCGAGCGTCCGGCTGCCCTCGATCCGCACACGGTCGTTCTCCGCCCAGCCGGACAGCCTCATCGCCCGGCGAGCGTCCGGGATCCGGGTCGCGACGTTCACCACCGCGTCGTGCCCGCGCAGCGCCGCGGCCAGGGAATCGACGTCGAACAACGAGCCCGTCACCGGTTTCGCGCCGGTCGCGCGTACGGCCGCGACCCGGTCCTCGCCGCGGGCCAGTCCGCTCACCTCGTGACCCTCGGCCAGCAGCCGCCGCACCAGCGGCCGTCCCAGCACGCCCGTCGCCCCGATCACCATCACGCGCATGTTCGTCCCTCCTGTTCGCCTTCACGATGGGGACGGGACGCGCGGGAGGAACGTGACAGGCTCAGCCGCCCGGGATCTCGCCGACCTGGTCCGGCGGCGGTGCCTGGATGTAAAGAGGGTCCTGCGTGCCCCATTCGGTGTAGCGCGTGACGATCCTGGCCATCGCGCTGTCCGGGACACCCGAGGCGGCGAGGACGGGGGCGAGGTCGAGCATGACCTGCAACGGCTGGTGCGCGTCGTCGAGCCAGAGCTCCATGGGGAGCTTCCCGAGCTTGCCGCCCAGTTCCCCCACGGCCTCGGCCGACAACCCGGCGGGCAGATCGCCGCCCAGCGCGGCCACGTCGATGTCCAGCCGGTAGCGCTCGGCGGACACGCCGTCGAGTTCGGTGTGCCCGGACTCGACGAGGGTGCCCGCGCGCCGGATCTGGTCGAGCGCGCGACCGGGATCGTTCTGTTTCGCCAGCTGGTCGATACTGCCGCCGGCGACCTGCGAGAACGGGTCCGCGCCGTTGGCGGAGACCTTGACCCACGGCTTGCCGCCGGGAATGTCTTCACGGGCGCTCTCGGGCACCTTGGCGAAGACGATCTTGTCGACCAGCCGGAGTTCGAGCGGTTCGCCGAGGAAGTCCGTGGTCATGGCCAGTGCGGTACCCGCTCGCGCGACCCTGGCCTGGCCTTGGCTCTTCGAGCGCATCGCTCCCGCCGTGACGTCCGTGGCGAACTTCGCGGCCTTGCCGTCGATGGCGGACGTGGTCCCGTCCGCGAGAGCGCGGGCGTCGGCGAACGCGGTGGTTTCGCCGTCGCAAGCGCCGAGCAGGGCGCCGAGTACGAACACGACGGTGGACAGGGCCGTTCTCCGCATGAGGACCTGCTTTCAAGTGCGGGCACCCAAGCGAAACACAGCCGCGGACCTCGCCCCGATCGGGGGAACGGCTCAGCGGCTGTCGCCGATCGCCTCGGGCGGCGGCGCGATGATCACCACGTCCGAGGCCCAGCTGTCGTAGTTGACCGTGGACTTGCCGAAGGTGACCTGAACCGGGCGTTGCTCGGCGTCGAGCCATATTTCGGCGGGGGCGCCGCCGAGGTCGAGGACGTAATGCGTGGTGGCCGTACCGTTCACGTCGGCCTGCTCGGATTTGACGACCTTGCCGGACTTCGAGATCCGGTCGATCGTGCGCGTCGGATCCATCGTCTCGACGACCTTCGTCATCAGCTCGCCATGGGCCGCGGAGATCGTGTCCTTGCCACCGGCGGTGATCTTGACCCATTCCTTGCCGGTCTTGAGTTCCTGGAGCTGCGCGTCGGACAGGTGGTAGTAGAGGACGCCGTCGGCGAAGATCAGATCCCGTTTCTCGCCGTCGATCTCGGCGACCATGGAGAACTTGCTGTTCGATCCCTCGTAAAGCCCGGAACTGGTCACCGCGACCTTGCGGCCGTCCTCGGCGGTGGTCTCCAGCGCCACCTTCGACGAGCGTGCCTTCTGCGTGCCGGCGGCGGCGACCGAGGCCAGCTGAGCCGCGTCGGTGACCGGCTTCGCCACCGGTTTCTCTTCCCCGGAACAACCGCCCAACAGGAGGATGGCGGTACAGACGGCGGCGAATCCGGTGGCACGCATAGGACTCCCTCGGGTGAATGGTCTGTACCACCACCGTAGCCAGAGAACGCCGGCGCGTGAAGGCCCCCTTCCCTCGGCGGTCACTCGAAAACAGGGCCGAGGGAAGGGGCCTTCACGCGGAGCGAGGTCTAGCGACCTGCCTTCTTGTTCATTTCGGCGTAGTCGCCCACCTCGTCGGCCGGTGGCGGAGTGACCTCCACCGGCACGCCCCAGTCGCTGTAGGTGTAGGTCGCCTTGGCCTCACCCTCGATGGCGCTGCCCGCAGACTTCAGGAACGAGGTCATGTCCATGGTCATCTTCAGCGGAAGCTGCTCGGCGTTGAGCCACATTTCCGCGGGGACACGCAGATCCTTGCCCTCCAACCGCTTCTCGAGCTTCGCCCGCTGGTCGGCGGGGACGTCATCGCCGAGGAACAGGGCGATCTGCTTCTTGACGTCGAATTCCACGAAGTAGTGGTTCACCGGCACGCCGTTCAGCTGGGTCTGCTCCGAACGGACGATGCGGCCGGTCTTCTCGATCAGTTCCAGCTGCTTCGCCGGATCGCCCATCTCGAACGACTTCACCATGGCCTTCCCGAAGGCCTTGGCCTGGGGGTCTTCGCTGTCCAGGTCGACCTTCCCCCAGTTCTTGTCCGTCTTGAGCTCGGCTTTCTCGGAAGGCGGCAGCTTGAGGAACAGCGTCCGGTTCACCAGCCGCAGGATGCCCTGTTCGCCGTCGACGGTCATGTTCGCTTCGATCTTCGAGGCGGGACCGTCGTAGTACGCCGTCAAGGTGCCCGTGACCTTGTTGCCGATCATGCTGTCGACGGTCGTTTTGGAGGACTTGCTCTTCGCCGTGCCCTGCTTCGCGGCCTCGACCAGCCCGAGCGCGTCGGTGAACGGGGTGGCCAGCGCCAGCTCGCCGCCCTTGTTCTCGACGCCCTTGTTCTCGCCGGTCGCACTCGGGCGGGCGCCGCAGCCGGTGACCACGAGGGCCAGTGCCACGGTCACCGCGGCGAGCTTGGTTACGCGCTTCAAAGTGAACCCCTCAGAAAAAGTTGATCTGATCCGAACGGGGTATCGCACCAGCGCGAATTTAGTTACCGCTCGTCGTCATGCCCGGCTCGGGAGCCCAAAAGGCGACGCAAGGAGCCTAGCCGCTCCGGGCTCGCGTGACCCTCCGTGACCACGTCGTCGAGGGCGCAGTCCGGATCCGACGGCGGTCCGAGGTGACCGCAGCCCGAGGGGCACTCCTCGGCCGCTTCGGCGAACTCCTCGAACGCGAGCACGATGTCGTCCGCCGTCACGTGGGCGAGACCGAATGAGCGGATGCCGGGGGTGTCGACGACCCAGCCGCCGCCGGGCAGCGAGAGCGCGACCGCCGCGACCGACGTATGCCTGCCCTTGCCGACCGCGCTGACCACCCCGGTCGCCAGCCCGGCGTCCGGCACCAGCCGGTTGACCAAAGTGGACTTCCCGACCCCGGAATGCCCGACCAGCGCGGTGACCCGGTCCTTGAGCCGTCCGGCCAGTTCGTCCGGGTGTTCGTCGTGCCGGGTGACCACGGCCGGGATGTCGAGGCCCGCGTAACCGGCGAGGAGTTCGTCCGGGCTCGCGAGGTCGGCCTTCGTCAGGCACAGGACCGGCTCGAGTCCGCCCGCGTAGCAGGCGACGAGACAGCGGTCGATGAATCCGGTGCGCGGCGGGGGATCGGCCAGTGCGGTCACGATCAGCAGCTGTTCGGCGTTGGCGACGACCACCCGTTCGTAGGGATCGGTGTCGTCCGCGGTCCGGCGGAGCACGCTGGAGCGTTCATCCACCCGGATGATCCGGGCGAGGGTGTCCGGCTTGCCGCTCACGTCGCCGACGATGCCGACGGTGTCGCCGACGACGACCGAGACCCTGCCCATTTCGCGGGCCCGCATCGCGGTGACGACCCGGTCCGGATCCGAGTCGATCGCGCAGGTCCAGCGCCCGCGGTCCTTCCCGATGACCATCGCGGTGGAGGCGTCGGCGTGCTCGGGACGACGTTTGCTGCGCGGTCTGGTGCCCTTGCCGGGACGGATCCGCACATCGGATTCGTCCAGCCTGCGCCAGTCCTTGCCCGACAAACCGCCTCCTGCTCTTCGAACACCGCGGAAGAATGATCCCATGCCGCTCGCCATCGCCTGGCGAGCGTGTAACGATGGCTCTTCGACGAGGAGGTTTTCGCATGTGCGGGCGCTATGCCGCCACGAAGGACCCCGCCGCGCTGATCGACGAGTTCGCCGCGGTGGACCTGACCGAAGGCCGGATCCGGACCGATCACAACGTGGCGCCGACCAAGGAGGTCGCCACCGTGGTGCAGCGGCATCCCCGGGACGCCGACGGCGCGGTGCTCGAAGACGAGCCTGCCGTCCGGTCGCTGCGGATGATGCGCTGGGGCCTGGTCCCGTTCTGGGCGAAGGACCCGGGCGTCGGCTCGAAGATGATCAACACGCGAGCCGAGACCGCCAAGGAGAAGCCGTCCTTCAAGAAGGCGGTCTCCGCACGGCGCTGCCTGGTCCCCGCCGACGGCTGGTACGAGTGGCGCCGCGACGGCAAGGAGAAGCAGCCCTTCTTCATGACAGGCCCCGATGACGCTTCGCTCGCCTTCGCCGGTATCTGGGAAACCTGGCGGCCGAAGGACGACAAGGACGCGGATCCGCTGATCACCTTCTCGGTGATCACCACGGACTCGGTCGGCAGGCTCACCGACATCCACCACCGCATGCCGCTGCTGATGCCGCGCGAGAAGTGGGACACCTGGCTCGACCCCGACCTGTCCGACGTCACCGAACTGCTCGTCCCGCCCCCGGCGGAACTGGTCGACACGATCGAGCTGCGGCCGGTGTCCAGTCTGGTCAACAACGTCCGCAACAACGGTCCGGAGCTGCTCGACCGCGTCGAACCCGCCGCCGACAGCGCCCTGTTCGA
The DNA here is from genome assembly GCF_055598845.1 of Amycolatopsis sp. NPDC039088. Classification (NCBI taxonomy): domain Bacteria; kingdom Bacillati; phylum Actinomycetota; class Actinomycetes; order Pseudonocardiales; family Pseudonocardiaceae; genus Amycolatopsis; species Amycolatopsis sp. NPDC039088. The sequence continues at coordinate 107,046 of NZ_JBVKAE010000004.1, forward strand.
CCTGCCGAACTCATGACGAAGCTGGAGATCGACACCGCCCACGGCCCCGCGCGGGCCGAGCTGCACTGTGCCGAGGAGGGGGTCGCGGTGCTGATGCTCGGCCACGGCGCTGGTGGCGGGATCGGCGCGAAGGACCTGGTGGCGGTCACGCGGGCGGCGCAGGCCGCAGGTGTGCACGTCGCGCTCGTCGAGCAGCCGTACCGGGTCGCCGGCCGCCGGGCGCCCGCACCGGCCGCGCAGCTGGACACCGCCTGGCTCACCGTGGCCGACGAGATCTCCGCCCGGTTCGACGATCTCCCGATCGTGTTCGGCGGCCGGTCCTCCGGCGCGCGTGTCGCTTGCCGGACGGCCGCGGCGGGGCAGGCGTCGGCGGTGCTCTGCCTGGCCTTCCCCGAACATCCGCCGGGGAAGCCGGAGAAGACCCGGCAGGCCGAGCTGGACGCCGTCGAGGTGCCGACCCTGGTGATCCAGGGCGAACGTGACCCCTTCGGCCTGCCCAAAGGCGGCCCGCATCACGAGATCGTGGTGCTCAAGGGCGACCACAACCTCAGCGCCGACCTCGAAGGCGTGTCACGCGCGGCCGCCGAGTGGCTCGAGCGAGTGCTGCGGCCGCTCACCTGAGTGGCGTCGCCGGGCATAGTGCACGGTGACGGCTGCCAGCAGCGGACCCCAGAGCAGGAGCGGGGCGTAGCAGGCGGCCATCACGGCGCCGTAGACCGGCGAGGTCTCCCAGCTCCCCGGCGACATCGAGGAACCGGCCTCCGCCCAGCCGAACAGCCCCTGGACACCCAGCGCGGTCAGGGCGATCGCCCCCGCCGCGGCCGGGATGATCGCCGCGAGCGGCGGGATCGGACGGCCGCGCAATCCCGGGATCCAGCGTGGCCACACCTCACCCCACGGCCGGACGAGGCCGAGGGTGAGGAACGCGAGCGTCTCGGCGAGGAGGCTCAGTCCGAAGACGTAGGCCGTGCCCCAGCCGGGGATGCCGAACTCCACCAATCCTTGCGCGGTGAACCCGACCGGGATGCCCAGTCCCATCGCGATCCGCCACAGCCCGGACGGCAGGGTCGCCAGCAACGTCGCATGGGCGGCGACGTTCGCCCATCTCGGTACGCCGGGCACGGTGTTGGTCATTTCGGGGCTCCCCAGGAGTCGTCGTTCGCTTACCGATGACGATTCCCGAGTCCGGTCGGATGCTCTTCCCGCCGCGGGACGATCTTCCTCCCTCGTGAGGGTGAGTCGCCCTACCGCGTTTAGTCCTCTGAATGCGGTCCTTGCGCGTGCAACTACCGCATTCAGAGGACTAAACGCGAGACGGGTCAGCTCGCGATCGGGGCCACCACGGCGCCGGTGAGCCGCACCAGGTCGGCAGGCGCGAGTTCGACCTCCAGGCCTCGGCGCCCGGCCGAGCAGTGCACGGTCTCGAACTTCTCCGCCGAGGCGTCGATCACCACCGGGAGCCGGCTCCGGTGCCCGAGCGGCGAGATCCCGCCGAGCACGTACCCCGTCGCGCGCTGCGCGGCGGCCGGGTCGGCCATCTTCGCCTTCTTCCCGCCCGCGGCGGCGGCCAGCGCCTTCAGATCCAGCTGACCGGTGACCGGGACCACGCCCACGGTCAGCTTCCCGTCGACCTCGGCGACCAGTGTCTTGAACACGCGCGCGGGGTCCAGCCCCAGCGCCTCGACCGCTTCGAGACCGTACGACTCGGCTCGCGGGTCGTGGTCGTACGCGTGCAGCACGTGCGGCACCTTCTGCTTCGCCAGCAGCGCCGTCGCCGGGGTTCCCTTGCCTGCCATGGGCGGAGTCTACGAGCGCGCCGGGAATGCCCGGCCGGGCCGCGCTGTTGGAAGGCACGTGTCCACCACACTGGAAGCTCCCCGAATCCTGATCCCGCGCACGCCGGGCGGCCAGGTGATCCTCCCGCGCGTAAACTCGACGACGTCTCATGCGCACAAGCGCATCGACGCCGATCGGGAAGGGAACGGTTTGCCGAGCACGCAGAATCCCGCGCCGGAAACGGGCACGGACGCCGAAGAGGTGGCCGTGCGGGCCGAGCGCTTCGAGCGGGACGCGATGCCCCTGCTCGACCAGTTGTACTCGGCCGCCATGCGGATGACCCGGAATCCCGCCGACGCCGAGGACCTCGTTCAAGAGACGTACCTGAAGGCGTACGCGGCTTTCGCCTCCTTCAAGGCGGGTACGAACCTCAAGGCGTGGATGTACCGCATCCTCACGAACACCTACATCAACGGCTACCGCAAGCGTCAGCGCCAGCCGGTGCAGCAGCCCACCGAGGAGATCACCGACTGGCAGATCGCCAAGGCGGAGAGTCACACCTCCAGCGGCCTGCGCTCGGCCGAGGTCGAGGCGATGGACAATCTGCCCGACGTCGACGTCAAGGAAGCGCTGCAGAAGCTGCCCGAGGAGTTCCGCCTCGCGGTCTACCTCGCCGATGTCGAAGGTTTCGCGTACAAGGAGATCGCCGAGATCATGGACACGCCGATCGGCACCGTGATGTCCCGGCTGCACCGCGGCCGTGCCCAGCTTCGTGACCTGCTCGCCGACGTCGCCCGCGAGCGGGGCTTCATCCGCGCCGGCAAACAGCAGGAGGTGGCGGGGCGATGAGCGGGGACTACTGCAGCGGCGCGGACGACAAGGTCAAGTGCGAAGAGGCCCTCGCCGACATCTACCTGCTGCTGGACAAGGAGTGCAGCGCCGAACGCGACGCGGCCCTGCGCAAGCACATCGAGGACTGCCCGCCGTGCCTCGAGGAATACGGCATCGACGAGCACATCAAGCAGCTGCTCGCCCGGAAATGCGGTGGTGACCACGCGCCGGACGAGCTGAAGTCCCGGCTGCGGGCCTCGATCCGCCAGACCGTGCAGACCAAGGGCTCGCTCACCATCGAGCGCACCGAGGTCAAGATCGAGCAGACCTTCGAATAACCACTTCGGACACGCGAAGGCCCCCGTACCGAATCCGGTGCGGGGGCCTTCGCCGTCCGATCGATGATCAGGCGTTGGGCTTCTTGCCGTGGTTCGCGCCGTTCTTCTTACGGTCGCGACGCTTGCGGGCGCGCTTCGACATGTTCCACTCCTTGTCCAAGTGGCCCTCGCGGGGTGATACGACACCGCTGGGCCAGGGTCAACCTCTCCAGTGTGTCATGCGGCTCCCACCCTGCTTGGATGGGGACGTGTCGACCCTCTCCGATCTGCTCGCCGAGAACACCGGTCTGTCCGGCGAAGCCGCGGACCACCTCCAGACCGTGGTCGCCGAATGGCAGCTGCTCGCCGACCTTTCCTTCGCCGATTTCCTGCTCTGGGTAGCCGTCTCCGAGGAGCTGCAGCCCGACGGCGGGGACTACGTCTGCGTCGCGCACGCACGCCCGACGACGGCGCCCACGGCCCATCCGGAGGACGTCGTCGGCTCCCGGTTCACCGTGGACGAGCATCCGCAGCTGGCCAAGGCGAGCCGTGAGGTGCGGATCTGCCGTGAAGAGGATCCGCACTGGTACCGCGACCTGCCGATGCGCCGCGAGGCCATCCCGGTGGTGTTCGGCGGCACGGTGATCGCCGTTCTCAGCCGCGAGACCAACCTGGCGGCCTCGCGGGTGCCGAGCCCGCTCGAGATCGCCTATCTGGGCAGCGCGGGCGACCTGTGCCAGATGATCGTCGACGGCACCTTCCCCAGCCCGGGGAATCAGACCGACACGCACACCAGCCCGCGGGTCGGCGACGGCCTGATCCGACTCGACCCGACCGGCACCGTGGTCTTCGCCAGCCCGAACGGGTTGTCGGCCTATCACCGGATGGGGCACGAATCCGACCTCGTCGGGCAGCGTCTCGCGCCGCTGACCCGCTCGCTCATCCGTGACCCGTTCGACGCGACCGAGGTGTCGCATCGGATCATCGAGGCACTCGACGGCAAGCCCAGCAGCCGTACGGAGGCGGATTCACGCCGCGGTGCCGTCGTGCTGTTCCGTGCGCTGCCGCTGCGCCCGGCCGGGCAGGCCGCCGGTGCGCTGGTGCTGGTGCGCGACGTCACCGAGGTGAAGCGTCGCGATCGTGCCCTCCTTTCGAAGGACGCGACCATCCGCGAGATCCACCATCGGGTGAAGAACAACCTGCAGACCGTGGCCGCGCTCCTGCGGCTCCAGTCGCGACGGACCTCCAGCGAGGAGGCGCGGCTCGCGCTCGGTGAGTCCGTACGCCGGGTTTCGTCGATCGCGATGGTGCACGAGGCGCTGTCCATCTCCGTCGACGAGCGGGTCGACCTCGACAAGCTGCTCGACAACGTCCTGCCGATGGTCGGCGAGGTCGCGACGGCCGAGTCGCAGGTCGGCCTTTCGCGCAAGGGCTCGTTCGGCATCGTCGTCGCCGAGATCGCGACGCCGCTGGTGATGGTGCTGGCCGAACTGGTCCAGAACGCCATCGAGCACGCCTTCCCCGGCGGACGGCCGGGCAAGGTCGAACTCGAGGTGGAACGGTCGGCCCGCTGGCTCGACGTCGTCATCCGCGACAACGGGCGCGGACTGCCTTCGGGCTTCTCCCTCGAACGCAGCGACGGCCTCGGGCTGCAGATCGTTCGGACGCTGGTGGAGTCGGAACTACGCGGTTCGCTGTCGCTTCGCGGACTGCGTGGGGAGCAAGAGGAAACCGGCGGCCGCCGGGCGGGAACCGAGGCGGCCTTGCGGATCCCGCTTTCCCGCCGTCTCTAGTGGACTGTCCCCTTTGAGCATCCTTTGTGGACCGTCTGATCCGGACACGTTTAAGGGCCGGCGCCCGAAGAGAAGTGGCGCCGGCCCTGCAACGGTTCCGCGGGAGGACTGGAGAAAAGTCCTGTGAAGCCATACCCCCGTGGGGGTGTGTCGGCCTCGCTTGTTAAGCTCAAGTCGGGTACGTGTCACCTCGCAGCGCACGGCCATACAGCCATTGCGCCGCGGGATTGGCCCGAAGCTTGGATGTAGCTTTTGGTTGCTGTGATGAAGAGTGCTGAGTCCCGAAAGACTCAGGCGGAGGTACGCGTGCCGATGTGCGTACGACGGCGCTTCAGGGCCCGTCGCTCGTCCTCGCTCATCCCGCCCCAGACGCCTGCGTCCTGCCCGCTGGCCAAAGCCCAGGCCAAGCAGTCGGATGCGACGGTGCAGCGGTGGCACACGGCCTTCGCCTGCGTTACCTGCGACAGAGCCGGACCACTGGTTCCCACGGGGAAGAACAGCTCGGGGTCCTCGTCTCGGCAGGCCGCGTCATGGCGCCAGTCCATGTTTCTGAGCTCCTTCATAACGGCGCGGTACTCCGCGCCATAGTCGTCATGGCGGTCGTTTTTTTGGGTGCTTGTGAATGCTTTCACGAAGCACCCGTTTCGACAAGGGTTTTCTGGAGATCGGTGAGTCAGCTCACCCGGCCGAGCGACGCTCCTGACCTGCGGTTTCGTTCCGAAACGGCCTCCCGTTGGGAAGGCCGATGCGGTGAGCGGAGGTTCTGCGTCGATGAACGGCAGATAGCACTTTGCCGCAGGCGATCAGCGGTCCGGTCGTCACACGGTTACTGTGAGTGCTCCCGGGACGCTGAAGAACTCCACCCTCGTCCGCTGGCCGACGAGGTCGCCGTCCACCTGGAAGTTTACCGGTTCAGCAGCGTCGATGCGGATCATCGGCAGGTCATCGTGACGAAGGAGACGTCGTCCGCGTTGGTCGCTCTTCGTGAGCAATGCCTGCCGTACATGCTTGAACACGGTGGGCAACCGCAGACCGCTCAACGCGAAAAGGCCCAATCCGGTGTCGAACGAGCTGCCCGGGTTCAGGTGCACGGGACGGTCACCCAGGTAACTCCACGGATCGGTGTTCGACACGAAAGCGGTCAGCACTTCGGTGGGCTCCTCACCCGGGATCCGCACGGTGAGGGGCGGACGACCGAGCGGAGGCCGGAGATGGGACGCCACGGCGGCCCTCAGGTAGAGCCCCGCGGTGGTCTGCTTGCCCCGCCGCTTGGCCACCCGGCCGACGACGTCGGCGTCCCAGCCCATGCCGGCGTTGAAGGTGAACCAATGGCCGTCGGCGAGCCCGAGGCCGACTTTGCGGCTCCGGTCGCTCTCGATGGCGTTGAGGAGCTGATGGGTCGCTTCCACCGGATCGTGCGCGATCCCCAGCGCGCGGGCGAAGACGTTCGCCGAGCCGCCCGGTACGACACCGAGCATGGGGGCGTCGCCGATCTCGGCCGGATCGCCGTCGGCGTCCGCGAGGAGGCCGTTGACGACCTCGTTGACCGTGCCGTCGCCGCCGTGGGCGACCACCAGGTCGATCCCGTCACGGGCGGCCGAGCGCGCCACGGCCATCGCGTGGCCGCGGTAGTCGGTCTCCACCACGTCGAGCTTCACCTGGCTGGCCAGCGCGTGGGCCAGCACGTCACGGCCACCGGCGGTGGTCGAGGTGGCTTGGGGATTCACGACGAGGATGGCACGCACTACCGCAGGGTAAGTGACGTCGGCCCGTAGGGGGGAGCGTCAGGTGACGCGAAGCTCAATGCCCGTGCGTCCTCGAAGCAACACCGTATGACCCTGTGGCGGGCGTTCCTCCTCATCGCCGGCGACTGTCGCGCGTCGTGACAAGTGCACCCGGGCCGACCGCCCGCTCATCGACGACGCCTCCAATTCTTCCCACACGGCGGTCGGAGGAAACCGGCCGACCGGGTGTCATACGATCGAAAGTGCTCACGTACGGTGACCCGCCCTGATGGAGCGCCGTGTCCGGACGCCTGGAAGGCTGTTTCGCCGTGTCCATCGCCGACAAGCTCTCGCCCGCGCCCCGTGAAGTCCGCCTTGCCGGGGCCATCACCGCGCTCCCCGGGCTCGCCCTCATCGTGTTCGCGGTCCTGCTGCTGGTCAACGGCCAGGCCGGACCGGAGAACCTGGTGGCCGAGGTCGCCTATTACCTCGTCCTCGCCGCCGGCACGCTCGCGTGCGCCGCGGGGCTCGCCATGGGGAAGACCTGGGCGAGGTCGCCGGGGGTGGTCGTCGGGCTCATCCTGATCGGCGTCGGCTGGTACGGCGCCGGACCGTCCGGGCAGCCCGTGTGGGGCGTGCCGCTGGGTCTGGTCGGCATCCTCGTCATCGTGCTGCTGTTCCGCCGCCCCTCGCGCGCGTGGGCGCTCGGGCTGCGGGAGGGCGAGACCGAGGAAGAGGCAGCCGAACGCGACGGCGCCGCGGGCCGTGCCGCCCGGCGGGAGCGCGAGGAGCGCGACTAGAGCCCGGCTAGACCTGGGCCGCGAGCGCCTTCAGCGGCTCGTCGGTGAGCCGGTCCACGGTCCACTCGTCCATCGGCACCGCGCCGAGCGACTTGTAGAAGCCCTGTGCCGGATTCCAGTTCAACACCGACCATTCGAGGCGGGCGTAACCGCGCTCGACGCAGACCGCCGCGAGAGTGGCCAGCAGGGCCTTGCCGAGGCCGGAGCCGCGCTGCTCGGGGCGGACGTAGAGGTCCTCCAGGTAGATGCCGTGCACCCCACGCCAGGTGGAGAAGTTGAGGAACCAGAGCGCGTAGCCCACGATTTCGCCGTCGACCTCGGCGACGTGCCCGAACAGGGCCGGCGCCTCGCCGAACAGCGCGGTGCGCAGCTGTCCGGGAGTGAGGTGGCACTCGTCGGGGGCGCGTTCGAATTCGGCGAGGTCGTAGACGAGCCGGACGACGGCGTCGACGTCTTCTTCCTTGATGCGCCGGATGCGCTCGTCGGACACTAATCCTCCGTGGTGGGGAGCAGGTTGAGGTGTTCGATCTGGGGCTCGCCGCGTTCGTCGCCGAGCACCGCGACGCCGGCCGGGTCGAGTCCGAAGTGGACGCCCGCGGTCGACGGCAGCCCGATCCAGCGCGCGACCAGGACGCGGCTGAAGTGGCCGTGGCCGACCAGGATCACGTCACCCGTGCCGAGCGGCTCGCGGACGCGGTCGATCAGCTTGTCCGCGCGGGTGTTGACGTCCTCCGCGCTTTCGCCGCCGGGAATCGGATGCGACCAGACCGTCCATCCGGGAACGGTCTCGCGGATCACCGGGGTGGTGACGCCTTCGTAGTCGCCGTAATCCCATTCGGCCAGCTCTTCGGTGACCTCGTCGACGCGCAGCCCGGCCAGTTCGGCCGTCCGCAGCGCGCGGGTGCGGGGGCTGGAGAGGACGAGCGCGGGAGCACCGCCGAGCACGGCGCGCAAGGTGCCGCCCGCGGCGCGGGCCTGCCCTTCGCCGGCGGGCGTGAGCGGGATGTCGGTGCGGCCGGTGTGCCGTCCGTTGACGGACCACTCGGTCTGACCATGCCGGAGGAGGAAGAGCCGATGAGCCACGTTGCGAATATAGCCTGCGGTCCGGTTATGCTACTGATGAGTAACATGGTGAGGAGACCGTGATGGCGCAGAATCCGACCTACGCGATGTGGAACAGGCTGGCCGGGAAGCCGGTCGGCAAACAGCTGTTCTCGGCCGCGATGTGCCTGCGTGTGCCGTACTTCCGGACGGTGCTCCCGTCGGTGCGCGAGCTGCGTCCCGGTCGCTGCGAGGTGACGTCCCCGAAGTGGTGGGGTGTTTACAACCACATCAAGACTTTTCACGCGATCGCGGCATGCAACCTCGCCGAGATCGCCATGGGCATGCTCGCCGAGGCGACCGTCCCGACGACGCACCGCTGGCTGCCCAAGGGGATGACGGTCTCCTATGTGGCGAAGGCCGAAACCGGCCTTCGGGCCGTCGCCGAACTGCCGGAGTTGCCGGAATTCGGCGACGAGGGCTTCGAGCTCCCCGTGCCGGTGACGATCACGGACACTAACGGGAAGCCCGTCGTGACCGCGACCATCACCATCTGGGTGACCAAGAAGAAGTGAGCGCCTTCGCCGATCGGGATGCCAGGATTCCGGCATGGCGATCGAGGTGTTCGAGGACGGTGACGAACTCTTGTGCGTCCAGGCGACCCGCCTGGACGGCGACGAGGCTTGGATCTATCAGCTGAGCGAGGCGCGACCAGCTCCGTCTTCGTGGGGTGGAACGTCCGCGGCGGGCGCAGTCTTGCCGGGTGACGCGCTGGTCACGGTCACGGCATACGACCCTGATGTCGAGAAGCCTCCCTGCGTCTCCTTCGAGACCGGCGAAGTGGTCACTTTGACCTCGCTGAGGAGGTTCCTCGATCGTGTCACCGAACACCTCGCCGACTTGCGTCGTGAGCGGTAAGTGTCGTTCCGGCCAAGGGTGTTTTAGGCCGTGAAGGACTCCTTGAGGGACTCAGAGTCCCTCAAAGCTCCCTTCACCCGCCCCGGGCGCCGTCACGGCCTCAACAGCACCACCAGTCACACCGGCTGGGGGGGGGGGGGGGGGGGGGGGGGGGGGGGGGGGGGGGGGGGGGGGGGGGGGGGGGGGGGGGGGGGGGGGGGGGGGGGGGAGGGGGGGGGGAGGTACG